>PNNC01000011.1 GCA_013824015.1 Polaromonas sp. | reverse complement strand
TGGCATCGTTGGCATCAAGGAAGCCACCGGCAACATCGAGCGCGCCCAGTGGCTGATCAAGGACGTGCCGGCCGGCTTTGCGGTGTACTCGGGCGACGACCCGACCGCCGTGGCGCTGATGCTGTGCGGCGGCCAGGGCAACATCAGCGTGACGGCCAACGTCGCGCCGCGCCGGATGCACGAGCTGTGTGTGGCGGCGATTGCCGGCGACAGCCGGGCCGCGATGAAGATCCAGCTGCAGTTGCTGCCCTTGCACAAACACCTGTTTGTCGAAGCCAACCCGATCCCGGTCAAGTGGGCGATGGCCCGCATGGGCCTGTGCGGCGGCACCCTGCGCCTGCCGATGACACCGCTTGAAACCGCCAACGAAGCCACGGTCGAAAACGCATTGCGCGTTTGTGGCCTGATCTGATTTTTTAAGGGAATCCCAGTGAAGAAGACATTGCCTATGCCTACCGCCTCCCGCCTTGCAGTCGCCCCGGCGCCGTTGATGGTGCTCGCTGCCGCCCTGATGCTGTCGGGCTGCTCCACGATCAGCGAGTCATTGCAGGGTGACAAGGTGGACTACAAGTCCGCCACCAAAGGCACATCACTGGACGTGCCCCCCGATTTGACCCAGCTGTCGCGCGACACCCGTTACGTGGTGCCGGGCACCGCCGTCACCGCCAGCGGCTACCAGGTTGGCCAGACCACACAGTCCGTCCCGACCGCGGCGACTGCCGTGGGCGACGTGCGGATCGAGCGCGCCGGCAGCCAGCGCTGGCTGGTGGTCAACCGTCCTGCCGACAAGTTGTGGGCCCCGGTGCGCGAGTTCTGGCAGGAAAGCGGCTTCCTGATGACGCTGGACCAGGAAAACCTCGGCATCATGGAAACCGACTGGGCGGAAAACCGCGCCAAGCTGCCGCAGGATTTTGTGCGCGCCACGCTCGGCAAGCTGCTTGACAGCATGTACTCCACCGGCGAGCGCGACAAGTTCCGCACACGCCTGGAGCGCACCCCCACCGGCGGCACCGAAATCTACATCAGCCACCGTGGCATGGTCGAGACGGTTCAGGAAAGCCGCACCACCGGCCCTGTCAAATCCGGCGAAAGCACCGTGTGGCAGCCGCGCCCGGCCGACGCCGAGCTGGAAGCCGAATTCCTTCGCCGCCTGATGGTCAAGCTGGGCGTGAGCCAGGAACAGTCCCGGTCCCTGGTGGCCAGCGGCACCAACCGCCAGACCTCGCGTGTGGCGAAACTCAACAACGTGCCGGTGGTACAGATCGATGAAGGTTTCGAGCGCGCCTGGCGCCGCGTCGGACTGGCACTGGACCGCACCGGCTTCACGGTCGAGGACAGGGACCGCACGCAGGGCACCTACTTTGTGCGCTATGTCGAGCCGACCGCCAACCAGAAAGAGCCTGGATTCTTCGCCAAGATGTTCAGCTCGCCCAAGGCGATTCCTCCACTGAAATACCGTATCGCCGTGCGCAGCCAGGGCGAGGCGACCACGGTGTCGGTGCTCAACGAGCAAGGCGTGGCCGATACCTCCGCCAATGCACAGCGGATTGTCCAGGTGATTGCCGACGACCTGCGCTAGGGTCCGGCAGGAGTCCGCGCCAAGGTGTTGCGATTCAGGAGCCTGGGCAGCGGCAGCACGGGAAATGCCACACTGATCGAGGCCGGGGGAACGCCCGGTTTTCGCATGCTGGTCGACTGCGGCCTCGGCATCCGGCAGCTGTCGGCACGGCTGGCGCAAGCCGGCCTGGCCGACAGCGACATCAACGCGATTTTTATCACCCACGAACACAGCGACCACATCGGCTGTGCCCGCCAGTTTGCGCGGCGCCATGGCGTTCCGGTGTGGATGAGCATGGGCACCTGGGCGGCGCTGGACAAGCCTGATTTTGAGGGCTGGCTGCGTATCGCCCAGGACGGGGTGGCGATCGACCTGGGCGGATTGCAGCTCACCCCCTTCACGGTTCCGCACGACGCACGCGAGCCATTGCAGCTGACCTGCACGGACGGCGCCTTCAAGCTCGGCATCCTGACCGACCTGGGCCATGCCACCGCGCATGTGCTGGAGCATCTGCAACAGTGCGACGCGCTGGTGCTCGAATCCAACCATGACAGCGCCATGCTGGAAGCGTCGGCTTATCCCTATTTTCTCAAGCAGCGTGTCAGCGGCCAGTTTGGCCACCTGTCCAACAGTGCTTCAGCGGACATTGCCCGCGCTGTCTGCCACCCGCGCATGAAACACCTGGTGGCGGCGCACCTGAGCCAGCAGAACAACCGCCCCGAGCTCGCCCAGGACCTGCTGTCACGGGCACTGGGGTGCCGCAGCGCCGACATCGTGGTCGCGGACGCCGGCACCGGCACGCCCTGGCTGAGTTTGTAGGACAGGCCCGCGGTCAGCCTGCGCCCATGAAAAAAGCCGCCCGGAGGCGGCTTTTTTCATGCGGGGGAAGAAACTTATTTCTTCTCGCCAGTGCCGCTGGTAGCGGTGCCGGCGCCAGCGCCTGCATCGATAGGCGCAGGCGTGGTGCCGGCAGCAGGAGCGGAAGCGGCAGCAGCAGGTGCCGATGCGTCAGCAGCTGGTGCAGGAGCAGTCACCACAGGAGCGGGCGTGACCACCACGGGTGCAGGTGCAGGTGCAACGACTTCTTCTTTTTTACCGCAGGCGGCCAGGGCGACAGCGGCAACGATGGCTGCCAGAGCGAGGGACTTGTTCATTTGAATGATCCTTGAGATGAATGAGAAAAACAATTTCCGGAAACCGTCAAAAAAAAACTCAAATCAGATGATCCGAGTTTGGGTTGACCGGGCGAAAGGACTCGAGCTCTTTCGTCCCTGTCTCGGATTATATGCGGGTTTTTACGGCCGTAGAAACCCCGAAATTCCAGATCCGGCAGCCAAGGCGCTCCCGGGAGCCCGTCTACAGGCCCAGCGTGGTGGCCGCAAAAGCCGGGCTGCTGCGCAGCAGTTTCTCGGCCAGCCGCTCCTTCAGCGCCACCCGCCGGCCGGCATCCGAACCCGCCACGCCGGTGCTGTGAACCAGGTCCAGCCGCTCAAATGCCCAGTCAGGGCTCCAGAACACACTGGGGAGATCGCCGGCCGCATGGCCCCGGCATTCGACGATATGCGACCAGGTGCGCCGCCAGGTCACGAAGCGCGCGTGGCGCCGGGTGACCTCGGCATAGTCCTGCGCCAGCATGGTCAGCTTGCGTCCGGAGGCGGACCACTCATGAAGCGACTGCGCCACCGCGCGCTCGCCCAGCGGCCAGTCCTCGAAAGTCGCATCGCACAGGATGATTTCTCGCCAGCCCTGGGCGGCGGCCGCGTCAAACGCCTGGCGCACCAGTCCGGCAAATTCGGTGCGACCGGCAAACCGCCCTTGCAGCAGTGGGGGCGAAGCCGGCGCAGGTGAGGGATGGCTGTCCATGGTGAGGCCTCCTGTCTCTTGAAGGGTCGGATGGGCGCGGTCTCAGTCAGGCGACTGAGCCAGCCAGCCGGCCTCATGCCAGTCGGCCAGCAGCGCCAGTGCAGAGGCGCTGGCGCGGCGCAGTTCGGCTGGCGCCAGAAAGCGCCGATCGGCCAGTCGGCGCATCAGCGCAGCGTCCGCGCCCCGGGCGCGGTAACTCTCGCCATTGAGAAACACATGATGGCTGTCGTACATCATGCGGCTGCGCGGATCGAGCTGAAGCGCGCCTGCGTGACGCGTATCCCAGGGGCCGGCAGGCTCATCAAACCACACCGAAGCCTTGGGCTCGGTCAGGTACTCGCCCAGCACACAGGCCAGCGCCAGCGGGTCTTTCAGCGCATCGTTCAGCGACTGCCGGGCAAACGCCAGCATCCCGGACGGCACAGCCGCCGGCGTGCCGGTTGCCGGCTGGGAGCGGTCGGTATACAGCTGCTGCGGCGCATCCGCCCGGGCGTCGCCGTCGAAGTCGGCGAGACGCTGCAGCAGCTCGCTGGCCAGCTCGCTGCGGCCTGGCGCGCGAAAGCCGATCGAGTAGGTCATGCAGTCCTGCGCCTTGCCGTCGGCGCCGGTGCAGCGCTCGGCCAGCCCGTCGTGCGCATAACGCGGCGGCAGGTAAAGCATGTCGCCGGCCTCCAGCACAAACTCTTCTTCCGCCTCGAAGTTCTGCAGGATCTTCAGCGGCACGCCCTCTTGCAGCGTGAAATCCTTTTGCCTGCCGATTTTCCAGCGGCGACGGCCGCTCGCCTGCAGCAGGAACACGTCATAACTGTCGAAATGCGGGCCCACGCCACCGCCCGCCGTGGCAAAGGAAATCATCAGATCGTCCAGCCGGGCATCGGGAATGAAGCGGAAGTTCTGCAGAAGTGCATGGGCGCGAGCGTCGTACAGGTCCACCCCCTGGACCAGCAGGGTCCAGGCACTGGCCGACAACGCGGGCAGGCCGCGCGGCCCGAACGGCCCCTGTTTCATGCGCCAGCCGCTCGCGCCTTGCTGCACCAGCCGCGACTCCACATGCGGCTCGCCAGCGAGCCGGAACAGCGAGGCCCGGTCGAGCAGCGGACGGAACCCGGGAATGGCCTGGCGCACCAGCAGCGGCTTTTTTTGCCAGTGACGGCGCATGAATTGTTGCGGCGTGAGGCCACCGAGCAGGGGAAGGGCTAAAGAGACATCCATGGGACAATTGTCGGATGAAAATCACCCCGCAATGTATTGTTGCCCTGACATGGACGCTGAAAGACACCCTGGGCGAAGTCCTGGACCAACTTGATGAGCCGGTGGAGTTCCTGCTCGGTGGCGATGACCTGCTGGCCAAGATCGAGGAACGCCTGCAGGGCCACGAAGCGGGCGATACCCTGGACCTGCACCTTGAGCCGGAAGATGCGTTTGGCGACTACGACGAAAACCGCGTCTTCCTCGAGGCGCGCAAGCTGTTTCCGGCAGAACTCGAAGAAGGCATGACCTTTGACGGCGCCGCCCTGCCCGCAGGCTGCAGTGTCGACATCCTGCCCGAGCTGATTTACACCGTCACCGAAATCTACCCAGAACATGTGGTGCTCGATGGCAACCACCCGCTGGCCGGCATCGCCATCCGCCTGAGCCTGAAGGTCGAGTCGGTGCGTGAAGCCAGCGAGGAGGAAATCGGCCAGGGATCCATGGGAACCGGGTTCTTCAGGCTGGAGCCGCAGGCGCCGGGCAACAACACCCTCCACTGAGCAGGCGCTGAACAAGCCCCGCGCGCGGGCGCATCCAGCGCTCCTGGCGCGCAAAAAAAACCGGCAGGCCTCTCGGACTGCCGGTTTTTGCCTGCGTTCCCGCCATTTACATGCGGAACAGCTGGTTGTTCTGGATCCTCACGCGGTCACCGATACGCAGCTCGCCGTAAGAGGGAACCTCATAGGCACGCATGGTGCCATTGTCCATCTGCACCGACACGCGGTAGCTCTGGTTGACCGGAGCGTTGGCAGCATTGCGGTTTGCTTCAATCGCATTGCCGGCGACAGCGCCGCCGACCGCACCAACCACCGTCGCAATGTCACGGCCGCTGCCGCCGCCGATCTGGCGGCCCACGACGGCACCAGCCACCCCACCGAGTACCATGCCGAGGCCGCCGGTGGACTTGGCACGGTCCTGACTCTGGACGACTTCCAGATTGTTGACACGGCCGTATTCGACATAGTTGCCCTGGGGCGCCTGGTTCGGGTTGGTTTGCGCCGGATAGGTCGCCACCGGCTGCTGGCTCATGGGCGCGGCGCAGGCCGCGAGGCCGGCCACCAGCACCACCGAGGAAGTGATCTTGAAAAAGCGGGATGTGTTCATGAGGAAGCGCTCCGGTAATTTAAAACTGGACCCTTGAAGGAAAGCTTGCCAGATGCAGCTCCCTTGTTCAGGACATGGTTGATTACAGGCCAGGCGGCGCGATGCCCCGGTGAGGTGCCAAGCTGTCCATGCGTGGGAAGCCGCTCTTGTGCGTGTAGGACAAGCCTGACGCCTGACCGCTCAGGCCTTGCCGGTGGAACCGTAGCCACCCTCGCCGCGCTGGGTCGCCGTGAACGACTCCACCAGATTGAACTCGGCCTGGATCACCGGAACAATCACCAGTTGCGCGATGCGCTCCATCGGTTCGATCGTGAAAGCCACATCGCTGCGGTTCCAGGCACTGACCATCAGCTGGCCCTGGTAGTCGCTGTCGATCAGGCCCACCAGGTTGCCCAGCACGATGCCATGTTTGTGCCCCAGTCCCGAGCGCGGCAGGATCAGGGCCGCGTAGCCGGGATCCTGCAGGTAGATCGCCATGCCGGTCGGCACCAGTTGCCAGGCATTGGGCTGCAGCGTCAGGGGTGCGTCCAGGCAAGCCCGCAGGTCCAGTCCGGCGCTGCCGGGCGTGGCGTAGGTGGGCAAGTTGTCCTTGAGCCTGGCATCGAGAATCCTGACGTCGATTTTCATGTCACTCTATTTCCGTTGATTGAATTCTTTGGCCGCGCGCTCGGCCAGGCGGCGCAGGCTGTCGCCCGTGGCACCGCCAGCCCCCTGTTTGAAGCGGTATAGCACCCAGCCCGTCACCACCAGGAACAGCGGCAAGCTCAACATGCCGATGCGCGGGAAAAATACTTCGAGGATCTTCAGCGCGATCCAGGCCAGCAGCGCCCAGCGCAGCGTGGACCAGATTGACAGGCCAGCGGCGCCTTCCACAGGCTGGCTGGCAGCCGGCGCGCCCGGGACCGCCCTGTCCCCGAGTTTGCCGGACGGGACGACCGCACCGGCCTCGCGCGCCAGCACCGCAGCGGCAGACTTCGCACCCAGCTGCTCGACATAGCGCGCGAAGTCGCCATCCGGCGGGGTGTCAGGTATCGGGTCCATGGGTTTTCAAGCCGCGGCCTTCAAGCGTCTGGCAATATCCGCGACCAGCTCACGTGCCAGCGACAGCTTGGAAGCGCGCGCCAGCTCGCGACTGCCCTGCGCATCGACCAGCAGCAGCGCATTGTCGTCACGGCCGAAGGTGGCGGGGCCGATGTTGCCCACCAGCAGCGGCACGCCCTTGCGCTGGCGTTTGGCCTGGGCGTTGTCTTCGAGGTCATGGCTCTCGGCGGCAAAACCCACACAAAACAATTCGCCGGACCGGGCGCGCGGCGATTGCGCCACCGTCGCCAGGATGTCCGGGTTCTCGGTAAAAGACAGCTGCGGCGGCTGGCCCGAGCCGTCCTTCTTGATCTTGCGCTCCGAACTGGTCGCCGGACGCCAGTCAGCCACCGCCGCGGTGGCTATAAAAACCGTCGCTGCCGGCGCCTGCTGCATAACGGCATCCAGCATGTCTTGCGCTGAACGTACATCGATGCGCGTGACACCACGCGGTGTCGGCAGGCTGACCGGCCCGGCCACCAGCGTCACCTCGGCCCCGGCTTCGTGGGCGGCGCGGGCGATCGCAAAACCCATCTTCCCGCTCGACAGGTTGGTGATGCCGCGCACCGGGTCCAGCGCTTCATAGGTCGGCCCGGCCGTCACCAGCAGCTTCTGGCCGGCCAGCAGCTTGGGATGGAAGAAGGCAATGATGTCGTCCAGCAGCTCGGGCGGCTCCAGCATGCGGCCGTCGCCGGTCTCGCCGCAGGCCTGAAAGCCCGAGCCCACGCCCAGGATGGTGGCGCCATCGGCCGACAACTGCGCCATGTTGCGCTGCGTCGCCGGATGCGCCCACATCTCGCGGTTCATGGCCGGGGCCAGCAACAGCGGCACCGTGGCCAGGGGCCGGGCCAGGCACATCAGGCTCAGCAGGTCGTCGGCCCGGCCATGCAGCAGCTTGGCCATGAAATCGGCGCTGCAGGGCGCGATCAGGATGGCATCGGCCTCGCGGCTCAGGTTGATGTGGGCCATGCTGTTGTCAATACCGGCTGCAGGGCGGCTGTCCCACTGGCTGGTGAACACCGGCCGGCCGCTGAGCGCCTGCAGGGTCACGGCGGTGATGAACTGCTCGGCGGCCTCGGTCATCACCACCTGCACCGTGGCACCCTGTTTGATCAGGGCGCGGCACAACTCGGCGGCCTTGTAGCAGGCAATGCCGCCCGACAGGCCCAGCACGATGTGTTTGCCGGCCAGGTCGCCGCCGGCCACGCTGGCCTCGTCGTTTGCTTGCTTCGTCATGCCCGCAATGTATCCCAGTTTCCTGCTGACTTCGTCCGCGGTAACCGGACCGTGAGTGACTCACCCGTATAATCCCCGTTTACCACCTATGCGAACTTGCGGTTCGTACCTGACATGACCAAATTTGTCTTCGTCACCGGCGGTGTGGTGTCTTCCCTGGGCAAGGGAATCGCCTCAGCCTCCCTTGCAGCGATCCTTGAATCGCGAGGCCTCAAAGTCACTTTGATCAAGCTCGATCCCTACCTCAATGTGGATCCGGGCACCATGTCCCCCTTCCAGCACGGCGAGGTGTTTGTCACCGACGACGGCGCCGAGACCGACCTGGACCTTGGCCACTATGAACGTTTCATCGAAACGCGCATGCGCAAGGCCAACAACTTCACCACCGGCCAGATCTACAAAAGCGTGCTCGAAAAAGAGCGCCGCGGCGACTACCTCGGCAAGACGGTGCAGGTGATCCCGCACGTCACCAACGAAATCCAGGAATTCGTCAAGCGCGGCGCCGGTTACGAGACGCCCGACGCGGTCGACGTGGCCATCGTCGAAATTGGCGGCACCGTGGGCGACATCGAGTCGCTGCCCTTTCTCGAAGCGGTGCGCCAGATGAGCCTGCGCCTGGGCGCCAACAACACGGCGTTTGTGCACCTCAGTTATGTGCCCTGGATTGCCGCGGCCGGCGAGCTCAAGACCAAACCCACCCAGCACACCGCCAAGCAGCTGCGCGAAATCGGCATCCAGGCCGACGTCTTGCTGTGCCGCGCTGACCGCCCGATTCCCGCCGAGGAACGCGCCAAGATTTCGCTGTTCTCCAACGTGCCCGAGTGGGGCGTGATCTCCATGTGGGACGTGGACACCATCTACAAGGTGCCGCGCATGCTGCACGAGCAGGGCCTGGACGGCTTGATTTGCGACAAGCTGCGCCTGAACACACCACCGGCCAACCTCAAGCGTTGGGACGATCTGGTGTATGAAACCGAACACCCGCAAAAGCAGGTCAGCATCGCGATGGTCGGCAAGTATGTGGATCTGTCGGACAGCTACAAGTCGCTCAACGAAGCGCTGCGCCACGCCGGCATGAAAAACCACGCCAAGGTGGTGATCGAGTACGTGGATTCCGAAAGCATCACGCCCGACAACGTCTCGCGGCTGGCCAAGTTCGACGGCATCCTGGTGCCCGGCGGCTTCGGCATCCGCGGCGTCGAAGGCAAAATCTGCGCAGCGCGTTATGCCCGCGAGAACAAGCTGCCCTACCTGGGCATCTGCCTGGGCATGCAGGTCGCGACCATCGAATTCGCACGCCATGTGGCCGGCCTGAAAGACGCCAACAGCACCGAGTTCGAACCCAACACACCCCATCCGGTGATCGCGCTGATCACCGAGTGGAAAGACGCCGACGGCACCATCAAGACGCGCGACGCCAAGTCCGACCTCGGCGGCACCATGCGCCTGGGCGCGCAAAGCTCCGACGTCACCAAGGGTTCGCTGGCGCACAGCATTTACGGCGACGTGGTGACCGAGCGGCACCGCCACCGCTACGAAGCCAATGTCAACTACCTCGACCAGTTGCGCGCTGCCGGCCTGGTGATCTCCGCGCTGACGCAGCGTGAACAGCTCACCGAGATTGTTGAGCTGCCGCGTGAGGTGCACCCCTGGTTCGTCGGCGTGCAGTTCCACCCCGAGTTCAAGTCCACGCCTTGGGCAGGCCACCCGCTGTTCAATGCCTACATCAAGGCCACGCTGGACCACCAGCTGGCCGGCAAGTCATTGAAAGTGGTCGCATGAAGCTTTGTAACTTCGAGATCGGTCTGGACAAACCCTTCTTCCTGATTGCCGGTCCCTGTGTTGTGGAGTCCGAACAATTGCAGATGGACACCGCCGGCGCGCTCAAGGAGATCACCGCATCCCTCGGCATTCCCTTCATCTTCAAGTCGAGTTACGACAAGGCCAATCGCTCCAGCGGCACCAGTTTTCGCGGCCCGGGCATGGACAAGGGCCTGGAGATCCTGGCCAAGGTCAAGCGTGATCTCGGCCTGCCGATCCTGACCGACGTGCATTCCGAAGCCGAGATCGCCACCGTCGCTTCGGTGGTGGACGTGTTGCAGACACCGGCCTTTCTGTGCCGCCAGACCGACTTCATCCATGCGGTCGCGCAATCGGGCAAACCGGTCAACATCAAGAAGGGCCAGTTTCTCGCGCCCGGCGACATGAAAAACGTGATCGCCAAGGCGCGTGCCGCCGCGCGTGAAAAGGGCCTGAACGAAGACAATTTCATGGCCTGCGAACGCGGCGCCAGTTTCGGCTACAACAACCTGGTGAGCGACATGCGCAGCCTGGCCATCATGCGCGAAACCGGCGCACCGGTGGTGTTTGATGCCACGCATTCGGTGCAACTGCCGGGCGGCAACGGCACCAGCAGCGGCGGCATGCGCGAGATGGTGCCGGTGCTGGCCCGTGCCGCGGTCGCGGTCGGCATTGCCGGCCTGTTCATGGAAACCCATCCCGACCCGGCCAACGCCATGAGTGACGGCCCGAATGCCGTGCCGCTCAAACACATGAAGGCCTTGCTGGAAACGCTGCTGGAACTCGACCGCGTCACCAAGAAAAACGGTTACCTCGAAAACAACTTCGACGCCTGAACCCGGACTGCAGGAAAGCCCCCGACCATGACACCCGCCTACATCATCGTTGACATGAAGATCACCGATCCTGAACAGTACAAGCAGTACATGGCGGCGGCGCCCGCCGCAGTGGCGGCTGCCGGCGGCGAATACCTGGTGCGTGGCGGCAAGTTTGAAGCACTGGAAGGCCACTGGCAACCCGCGCGCGTTGCGATGCTGCGCTTTCCCAGCTATGACAAGGCCAAGGCCTTTTATGACGACGAGATGTACCGTGCCGCGCGCGCCAAGCGTGCCGGCGCCACCGAGTTTTTCAATATGGTGCTGGTCGAAGGGATGGGCTGACGCCCTCCCTTTCGGGCTGATAGGTTCGCCCCTCCCCGGCCCTCCCCGCGCGGGGAGGGAGTGAAAACAAGATTCAAAATTTAAGAGAGATCACTAAATGAGCGCAATTGTTGATATCGTCGGCCGCGAAATCCTGGACAGCCGGGGCAACCCCACCGTCGAATGCGACGTGTTGCTGGAGTCCGGCGTCATGGGCCGCGCGGCCGTGCCTTCGGGCGCCTCCACCGGCTCGCGCGAAGCGATCGAACTGCGCGACGGCGACAGCGGA
>PNNC01000198.1 GCA_013824015.1 Polaromonas sp. | reverse complement strand
CCAGACCATCGGGTCGCCTTTCTTTTGGGTACTTTTCTTTGGCGAGACAAAGAAAAGTGCCTCGCCCGCCGGGGCGAGACCCGGCTTGTTGGCTAACCCCAAACGGTACGAGTCATCCGACATGGATCCCGGATCCAGTCCGGGATGACAACCACCCCCCATTCATCCGGGCAAATGTCCTTCAATCCTTCCGCCGGGCAGGCCCTAAACTAGCCCAATGATTCGCTGGATGCTGGTGATTTTTCTGGCGCTGATCCTGATCAGCTGGTTCACGCCCCTGCTGCAAAAGCTGGGCTTCGGAAAAATGCCGGGCGACTTCCGCTTCAGGCTGTTCGGCCGCGAATGGTTCATTCCGCTGACCACCACCATCCTCCTGAGCATGCTGGCCAGCCTGATCAGCAAACTGATCTGAAAGCCCGGAGCACGGATGCCATGAAACCAGCGCAAGCCATGAACCTGCCGGATGTGCGCCTTCCGGCCGGCGCTGCACCAGTGGCCTGTGTGGACATCGGCGGCACCAAGGTCGCGGTGAACATCCTGAACCAGAGCGGCCTGCAGGGGCGGCTGGTCGAAGCCACGGTCAAGGAAGGCGAATCCGACGCGCTGGCCCGGCAGGTGCTTCGCATGCTGGCCGCCAGTTGCGCGGCGACGCAGGTCCGCCGCGACGAGATCGCGGCCGTGGGTGTGGCCTCGTGCGGGCCGTTTGTGCTGAACCAGGGAAACATCGAGCTGGCGGCGCCCAACATCTGCGGCGGCCTGGCTGGTGCGGCGCGCGGTCTGCCCAACAGCTGGACCCGTGCGGTGCTGGAGGCGCCACTGCGCGCGGCCTTCCCCGCGGTGCGGATCCAGAACGACGGCATTGCCGCGCTGGAAGCCGAGCGTCGCTGGGGCGCGCTGCAGGGCCTGGACCACTGCGCCTATGTGACCTGGAGCACCGGCATCGGCGTCGGCCTGTGTGTCGATGGCCGAGCGCTGCAAGGCAAAAACGGCAATGCCGGCCATGCGGGCCACATGTTTGTCAGCGACAACGACGACGCGCTGTGCGGCTGCGGCAACATCGGCGACCTGGAAGCCCTGGTTGCGGGCAATGCGATGCCGCGGCGTTTTGCGGCACTGGGTCATGCAGATGCGGCCGGGCTGCTGGAAGCAGCGCGCAGCGGCGATGCACAGGCGGCGCTGCGGGTGGATGAGCTGTGCCGCGTCATGGGTCGCGCGCTTTACAACCTGGTGGTGACGCTGGACCTGCAGCGCATCAGCGTCGGTGGCAGCGTGTTCTGGCACCACCGCGACCATTTGCTGCCGCGGCTGCAGGCCCAGCTCAGCGGCAGGCTGCCAGCACTGACCGACGGTGTCGAGGTGGTGGCCGCCGGGCTCGGGAACCAGGTCGGCGATTACGCGGCGCTCGCCCTGGTCATGTGACCACTGGCCCCCGCACGGTTCAGGGCAGCAGCGTCCAGTCGTGGCCGCATTTTCGGCACCGCACCAGCAAACGGCCGTTGCGCCGGTCTTCTTCCACCACGCTGAGGCGGCCGTATTCGGTGCATTGCGGGCAATTGGCCTGGTCGGCCACGGCCTCGGCATGGGACAGCAGGTAGAGATAACGGCGCAGCGACCACAGCGCCAGCGCACCACTGAGGATGAACAGCAGCACATTGACCAGCTTGTCGCCCAGGCTGCCGCCCTGAAACAGCTCCAGCGTCGCCATCAGCGCAATCGTGCTGAGCAGGGCGATCAGCATGTGGGCATGGCTGGACAGCAATTCACGCTCATACCATTTGCGAAAGCCGACAGTGCGTATGCCCTCGGCCAGCGGGCGATTGAGGTAATTGCGTGGGGTCATGGGCCGTTCCGGATGAATACGGAATGGTTACACACTTCCCCTTTTCCTGCCAGCGCCCGGCAAAAGCCGACAGACGCCCCCCGGATTGCGGGTCAGCCCGGGTCCATGTCGGTCAGCGTCTGCAGAAATGCCTTGCGCCACCAGTGCACGTCCTGCTGGCGGATACGCTCGAGCAGTTTCTGGTGACGTTTCTGGCGTTCGGCCAGCGGCATCTGCAACGCGATCTGTATGCTTTCGGCCGTGCCATAGGTGTCGTAGGGGTTGACCAGCAGCGCCTCCTTGAGCTGCTCGGCCGCACCGGCAAAACGCGACAACACCAGCACACCGGGATCGGCCGGGTCCTGCGCCGCAATAAATTCCTTGGCCACCAGGTTCATGCCGTCACGCAGCGGCGTGACCAGCGCCACGCTGGCCACGCGGTACAGGCCTGGCAGGCGCTTGCGCGCGACGTTGCGGTGGATATAACGCACCGGCATCCAGTCGAGTTCGCCATAGTCGCCGTTGATGGAACCGCACAGGCTTTCGAGCTCCTGGCGCAGGCCGGAATAGGTGTCCAGCGCCTCGCGGCTCGGGGAGGCAATCTGGATCAGCGTGGCGCTGTTGAGGTTTTCCGGGTACTGCTGCAGCAACTGGCGAAACGCGCGCAGGCGCTGCGGCAGGCCCTTGGAGTAGTCGAGCCGCTCCACACCCAGCAACAGACGGCGGCGCGAATACTCGTCCTTCATGCTGTCGAACATCTCGCGCGCATCCTTGCCGTGGGTCAACGCGGCAAACTCATCGACGTCGATGCCGATCGGGAAGGCCTGGGCATGCACGGTGCGCCCGAAGGCGCGGAACTGGTGTTTGTCGAGCGCCTCGGCGCCGACTTCCTGGCCGACATAACGCGAGAAGTGGTCGACGTCGGCCTGGCTCTGGAGGCCCACCAGGTCATAGGCGAACAGCGAACGGATCAACCATTCGTGCTGCGGAATCGCGGCCAGGATCAGCGGCGGCGGCAGCGGGATGTGCAAAAAGAAACCGATGCGGTTGCGGCAACCCATGGCACGCAGCTCGGCGGCCATCGGGATCAGGTGGTAGTCGTGCACCCAGATGATGTCATCGGGCTGCAAAAGAGGCATCAGCTTGCGCGCCATCATCTGGTTGACGCGCCGGTAGCCGCCGATGAAACCGGCGTCGAAGTCGGCCAGGTCCAGCCGGTAGTGAAACACCGGCCAGAGCACGCCGTTGCTGTAGCCCAGGTAATAACTGTCGTGGTCTTCCCGGCACAGATCCACCGTGCTCAAGGTGACATTGCCGGCCTGCTGGGTATGCATCTCGCCTTCGCCCGGTGTGCCGCCTTCGACCACCGTGCCGCTCCAGCCGAACCACAACCCGCCGTTGGCGGACAAGGCATCACCGAGCGCCACCGCCAGGCCACCGGCCGCCGTCTTGCGCGGATCGGCGACCCTGTTCGACACGACAACAAGCCTGCTCATACCTGGCTGTCCCATGGCGCGGAGAGTCGCACGGCCGCATTGATGATGCCGACCATCGAGTAGGTCTGCGGGAAGTTGCCCCACATCTCGCCGGTCACCGGATGGGTGTCTTCCGACAGCAGGCCGACGTGGTTGCGTGCCGCCAGCATGGTTTCGAAAATCTCGCGCGCCTGCGCCTTGCGGCCGATGCGGGCCAGCGCATCGATGCGCCAGAAGGTGCAGATGTTGAAGGCGGTCTCCGGCTTGCCGAAGTCGTCGGGCGCTTCGTAGCGCCGCATGTAGGGGCCGTCGCACAGATGTTTTTCGAGCGCATCAACGGTGGCGACAAAACGCGGGTCTTTCGGATCAATGAAGCCGACCTCGATCATCAGCAGCACGCTGGCGTCGAGGTCGCGGCCGCCGAAACTTTCGGCGAAGGCCTGGCGCTCCTCGCTCCAGGACTCGCGCAGGATGCGCTCGCGCATGGTGTTGGCGTGGCCGTTCCAGTACGTTGCGCGGTCCGGCTGCTTCAGGGTCACCGCGATCTTGCCAAGGCGGTCGCAGGCGGCCCAGCACATCAGCGCCGAGGACGTGTGGACCCGCGCACGCGTGCGCAACTCCCACATGCCGGCGTCGGGCTGGTCGTAATTGCGCACGGCCTGCTCGCCGACGGCTTCCAGCCGCAGAAACTCGGCCTCACCGGCGCGGTGCAGCAAGCGGTGGTCGTGGAAGGCCTGGGCCGCACCCAGCACCACGTTGCCATAGACGTCGTGCTGGAAATGCTCCTGCGCCTGGTTGCCGACACGCACCGGCCCCATGTTGCGGTAGCCGCCCAGATGCCCGTACATGGCTTCGGGCAGTTCGCGCTCCAGGCCAATGCCGTACAGCGGCTGGATGTGTCCGCCACCGGCCTGCACCACCACGTTGCTGAGCCAGCGCAGGTAGTCTTCCATGGTGCCGACCTCGGACAGGCTGTTGAGCGCACGCACCACAAAAAAGGCGTCGCGCAGCCAGCAGAAGCGGTAGTCCCAGGTTCGGCCGCTGTTGGGCGCCTCCGGGATGCTGGTGGTCATGGCGGCAACAATGGCGCCGGTGTCTTCGAACAACGACAGCTTGAGCGTGATGGCCGCGCGGATCACCGCCTCCTGCCACTCCAGCGGCAGGTGCAGGCGCTGGCTCCACTTGCGCCAGTAGGCCAGGGTTTCTTCCTCGAACAGGCGCGCGGTGTCGGCAATGCCGTCGGCCAGCGACTCGTCGGCGCCGAGCAGGAAGTTGTGCTCGCGCGTCAGCACAAAGGGCTGGCGCGACAGCAGATGGGCAATCGGTGCATCGGTGTTCAGGCGCAGGGTCAGGGCGTCGCCGACGTAGCGCAGGTGGTTGCTGCCCTGGGTCACCACCGGCTGGCTGCGACCCCAGTCATAACGGATGTCCAGCGACACACGGATGCGCGGCGCGCCGTGAATCGGTCGCACACGGCGCACCAGCGTCATGGGGCGGAAAAAACGCGAGCGCCGGTAAAAGCGCGGCGCAAAGTCGGTGATCTCCACCGCCTGCCCGCTGGTGTCGAACAGCTGGGTGCGCAGCACCGCGGTGTTGTGTTCGTACCATTGCTTGCTGTGCGAGAAGTTCTCGATCTCGATGGCAAAAGCACTGCCGTTGTCGCCAGGGTCCAGCAGCGCATTGAAGACCGGATCGCCGTCGAAACGCGGCAGGCAGCACCAGACAATACGCGCGCGTGCATCAACCAGCGCGCTGAAGGCGCAGTTGCCGATCACGCCCAGCGACAGCGAAGGCGGCGCCGGTGCGGCAAAGGTGCTGGCACCATCCACGGCGGTCGATGAAGGGGAGGAGGAACTCGAAACACTCATGAGGGCAGACTTTCAGCGCGTGACGCCAGGGAAGGAACCAGCGCCGACTGCAGCCAGGTGGCCATCTCGGGCACGCCGGCGCAACGGTAGCGTGCGCCGGTATCGCCGGCACCGACCTTGACCGCATGCCCGCCGGCATCCTGCACCGCCCGGAAGCCGTCCTCATCGGTCACATCGTCGCCGGCAAACACCGGAATCCGTCCGGCAAACGGCGCCTCGGTCATGAAGGCCGCAATCGCCGTGCCCTTGCTGAAGCCGGTCAGCTTGAGGTCAAGCACACATTTGCCCAACATCAGTTGCAGACCGCTGCTTTTCGCCACGGCCGCCTGCATCACCTGCAGGCACAGCGCCTCGAGTTCGGGCGCGTGGCGGTAATGCAGGCTCAGTGCCAGATTTTTGTGCTCGAGTTGCAGACCGGGATACTGCCGGACCAGGCCCTCGGCAGCGGCGAGCACATGGCGCAGGTCGGCAGCCGGCGCGCTGATCAGCTGGCCCTGGGCATTGCGGCGCTGCGCGCCATGTTCGACAGCCGCCGGCAGTTGCAGCGGCGCCAGAAAACCGTCGAGGTCCAGCAGGCGCCGTCCGGACACCAGCGCCAGTGCGCCGTCGAGTTGCCCATATAACGCCGCCAGCGTGCTGGTCAGGGTGGGGGAAATTTTGACCGCGTCGGGCTGGGAGGCGATCTCCACCAGCGTTCCGTCGAAGTCCAGAAAAAGCGCCGTGCCGGCGGTGATGCGGGGAAGCATTTGTTGAGGCATATGCATTGAAGCAACCTTAGCAGAATCCCTGCCAGCATCATGTAGGCCGGCACCGTGTTTGCCTGCAACCTCAGCCGGCCCCGGCGTCCAGCGCCTGCTGCACCGCCCGGACCCGGGCACTGTGGATCATCTCGCCAATCCGCGGGCCCGTCAGGCCGGCGGCCTGCGCGGCCTGCGCCACCGGCTCGGTCGCCACCGACTGTGCCGCCTGCAACACACGGCCCAGGCGCGCGCGCTGCGGGTAGGGCGAATCCTCCAGCCCGAGCCGGCCGCGCGCGTCGCACTCGCAGGCCAGCAGCACCTCGCCGAAGCGCTGCGGCTTGCGGAAGGCGTCGCAGCGTTCCAGCAGCCGCACCAGCGCGGCCGCGCCGAACTCCGCACTGCGGTGGATGTTGCCATGTTCGCGCGCCACCACCTCGCCGAGCTCCCGGCAGTCGGTCGGCACACGCAGGCGCTCGCACACCCCCTTGAGCAGGCGCGCGCTGCGCTCCTCATGGCCGATGTGGCGCGGCAGCATGTCGGCCGGGGTCGTGCCCTTGCCGAGGTCGTGGCCGAGGCAGGCAAAACGCACGGCCAAAGGGGCTTGCAGACGGGCCGCCATGTCCAGCACCATCATCAGGTGCACGCCGGTGTCGACCTCGGGGTGGTATTCGGCGCGTTGCGGCACGCCCCAGAGTTTGTCGACTTCGGGCAGCAGTTTTTTGAGGGCGCCGCAGGCGCGCAACACCCCGAACATGCGCGACGGCGTGTCCTCCATCAGGCCGCGCGCCAGCTCCTGCCAGACGCGTTCGGCCACCAGCGCATCGGCCTCACCGTCGGCCACCATCTCGCGCATCAGCACCAGGGTTTCCGGCGCCACCGTGAAATCGGCGAAACGCGCGGCAAAACGCGCCAGCCGCAGGATACGCACCGGGTCTTCACGGAAAGCGCCGGTGACATGGCGCAACACCCGCGCCCGCAGGTCGGCCTGTCCGCCATGGGGGTCGACCAGGGCCTCCAGATCAGGCTCGAATCCGGCGCCAGCCCTTGCCGGACGGGCGGGAGCAGCTATGGAATTGATAGTGAGGTCACGTCGCGCCAGGTCCTGCGCCAGCGTCACGTCGGGCGCCGCGTGGATCTCGAAGCCGCGGTAGCCGCGCGCGGTGTTGCGCTCGGTGCGGGCCAGCGCGTACTCCTCGCGGGTATCGGGATGCAGAAACACCGGAAAATCCCTGCCGACCGGCAGGTAGCCCTGCGCCGCCATCTCCTCGGGCGTGGCGCCGACCACCACCCAGTCGTGGTCCTGCACCGGCAAGCCCAGCAAGGCATCGCGGACCGCGCCGCCGACCATGTAAATCTCCATGCGGCAAGTGTAGGTGCAGCGATCGGCAGCGTGAATACGCGCCCGGAAGGCCGGAATCGCTATTGATTCAATAGCTGCCAGCCCTTGTCAGACATGGGCTGGAGGCCGATTTGATACAAAATCAGCGGTAAGGATGGGCCATGCCCAGGCCGGCCAGGATAGCCACTTCGCGCGCCTCCATGGCCTCGGCATCGGCCTCGCCGGTTTCATGGTCCCAGCCCTGGGCGTGCAACACGCCGTGCACCAGCAGATGCGCGTAGTGGTCCTTCAGCGTCTTGTGGTTCTCGCGCGCCTCTTTGGCCACCACCGGCGCGCACAGCACCAGGTCGGCGGTGACCAGCGGCGCGGCGGTGTAGTCGAAGGTCAGCACATTGGTCGCGTAGTCTTTCTGGCGGTAGCTGCGGTTCAGCGCCTGGCCTTCTTCGGCATCGACGATGCGCACCGTGATCTCGGCGTCGCTGTCCAGCGCATGGCGGATCCAGCGCGTCACGCTGTGGCGCGGCAAGGCGGCGCGATGCCGCCGGGCATCCTGGATCTCGCCGAACTGCAGCGACAGGCGGAGTTGCTTAAGCGCCATGGTCACACCGCATGATCAGGAGCCATTGCGGCTTTTGGTCCGGCTGGGTCGCGCCACCGGCACCACCACGTCGCCGCCATCGTCGCGCGGCGTTTTCGGGGTGTAGCCGTCGTAGGCATCGACGATGCGCGCCACCAGCGGATGCCGCACCACGTCGGCGCTGGTCAGGCGCGTGATGGCAATGCCCTTGACCCGTTTGAGCACCCGTTCGGCGTCGATCAGCCCGCTGAGCTGGGTGCGCGGCAGATCGACCTGGCTGACGTCGCCGGTGATCACCGCCTTGGCGCCAAAACCGATACGCGTCAGGAACATCTTCATCTGTTCGGGCGTGGTGTTCTGCGCCTCGTCGAGGATCACAAACGCATGGTTCAGCGTGCGCCCGCGCATGAAGGCCAGCGGCGCGATCTCGATCTGCTGGCGCTCAAAGGCTTTCTGCACCCGCTCGAAACCCATCAGTTCATACAGCGCGTCGTACAGCGGCCGCAAATAGGGATCGACCTTCTGGTTCAGGTCGCCCGGCAAAAAACCCAGGCGTTCGCCGGCTTCGACGGCCGGCCGCGTCAGCACGATGCGTTGCACCGCGCTGCGCTCCAGTGCATCGACCGCGCAGGCAACCGCCAGGTAGGTCTTGCCGGTGCCGGCCGGGCCGATGCCGAAGGTGATGTCGTGGCTGGCGATGTTGTCCAGGTACATGCCCTGGTTCACCGTGCGTGCGCGCAGGTCGGCGCGCCGGGTCGACAGCGCGGCGCTGCCGTCCGGCGCGGTGGACAGGGCACTGTCGCCGGCCAGCATCAGCTGCACGGTTTCCTCGGGAATCGGCCGGTTGGCCATTTCGTACAGCGCCTGCAACACCTCCAGCGCCTGCTGGGCCTTGGCCTTGGGGCCATCGATCTTGAACTGCTCGAAGCGGTGCGCAATCGTCACCTGCAGCGCGGCTTCGATGGTGCGGATATGGGCGTCCATCGGCCCGCACAGGTGGCCCATGCGGGTGTTGTTGGGCGGCGTGAAGGTGTGTCGGAGGATCAAATGCAGGCTTTCCGGGCGGTTGGGCCGGTCAGAACCGGCGTAACACAGACAGATGGGTGATTGTCCCCCGATATTCAAGTCAGCGGGCCGGCGGGCACGACTGCTAAGATTTGCCCATGATTGGACGCATCTCGGGCCTGCTGGCTGAAAAGAACCCCCCGGAACTGCTGGTGGACTGCAACGGCGTCGGTTACGAGGTGCTGGTGCCCATGAGCACCTTCTACAACCTGCCCGGGCTCGGTGAAAAGGTCAGCCTGCTGACCCATTTCGTGGTGCGCGAGGACGCGCAAATCCTCTACGGCTTCGGCAGCCCCAGCGAACGTGCGGCCTTCCGCCAGCTGATCAAGATTTCCGGCGTCGGCCCGCGCACCGCGCTCAGCGTGCTCAGCGGCATGAGCGTCGATGAACTGGCCCAGGCCGTGACCAGCCAGGAAGCCGGCCGCATCATCAAGGTGCCCGGCATCGGCAAAAAAACCGCCGAACGCCTGCTGCTCGAATTGAAGGGCAAGCTGGGCGCCGACATGGGCATCACCGTCAGCGTCGCCGACGATGCGCAGTCCGACATCCTGCAGGCGCTGGTGGCGCTCGGTTACAGCGACCGCGACGCGGCGCTGGCGCTGAAGGCGCTGCCCAAGGACATCGGTGTCAGCGACGGCATCAAGCTGGCGCTCAAGGCCCTGGCGAAATGACGCCAGAGAATAATGCCTGGCCATGAGGACAAAAAAAGCCAGTCAACTTTTTTGGGCGCCACGCACTCTGTTTGTGCTTTGCCTGTGTTTTCTCAGTGTCCCCGGTTTCTCTGAAGTTCCGAAAGATGTGCTTGTGCAGGAAGTGGGAGGATGCGCAGAGCGTAGAGGCAATGGATCACTGGAGAACGATCCCCAACCCTATCAGCCCTGCCGAAATCCGCCGGTGAATACTTTATTGATACGGGGGTTTGCTGATGGCCTGTTTGGTTTTTATGCAGACTATTCCCAATTTGCCACGACGCAAAGCAATTGCATGGTCATGGGATTGGGCCGGCTAAAAGGGCGTTCCATTGTGGGTGCTCTGCATGACTTCGAGGGGAAAGAGCTCACCGAACTCTGCAGGGTTTCCCTGACCTGGAATGATGCAAAACCCAAAGGCTTTTCCAGTTTTTCCTTTCAGGAACTGTCTGCATGCAGCGGCATGTGCGGCATGAATAACAATGTCGGTTCCATCTCGTTTGGCGGCAATGCCGGACTCCCTTTTTCGCCCTCTTTCGACTGCTCGAAGGCGAAATTGCCCGCCGAGCAACTGGTATGCATGGACTGGGACTTGTCAAAACTTGACTTCCGGGTTGCCGAGCTTTGGCAACATACGGGCGCTCGTGACAATCAAAAACAGGCTTCCTGGTTGAAAGATCGAAACGCCTGCAAATACGATGTCAAGTGCATTTCTTCGAGTTACCAACGTCGAGTGAAGGAGCTATGCGTCAACGCCGGCTTTCAACTGAACGACAAGGGGCAATGTTAGTGGCCGCAAAAGCATGACTATCCAGACCGACGACTTCGACATGTCGGGCGTGCCGCCTGTCAAACGCGTGATGTCGGCCGCGCCGGCCTCGCCCAACGAGGAGGCGATCGAACGCGCCTTGCGACCCAAGCTGTTTGACGAATACGTCGGCCAGTCCAAGGTGCGCGAGCAGCTCGAGATTTTTATCGGTGCGGCCAAAAAACGCAGCGAGGCCATGGACCATGTGCTGCTGTTCGGCCCGCCCGGCCTGGGCAAGACCACGCTGTCCCACATCATTGCGCATGAACTCGGCGTCAACCTGCGCCAGACCTCGGGCCCGGTGCTGGAAAAGCCGAAGGACCTGGCGGCGCTGCTGACCAACCTCGAAAAAAACGATGTGCTGTTCATCGACGAGATTCACCGCCTGAGCCCGGTGGTCGAGGAGATTCTGTACCCGGCCCTCGAGGACTACCAGATCGACATCATGATTGGTGAAGGTCCGGCGGCGCGCAGCATCAAGCTCGACCTGCAGCCCTTCACGCTGGTCGGTGCCACCACCCGCGCCGGCATGTTGACGAATCCGCTGCGTGACCGCTTCGGCATCGTCGCGCGGCTGGAGTTTTACACCGCGAACGAGCTGCAGCGCATCGTCACGCGCAGCGCCAAACTGCTGAACGCGCCTATGGATGAAGACGGCGGTTTCGAGATCGCCCGGCGTTCGCGCGGTACACCGCGGATTGCCAACCGGCTGCTGCGCCGCGTGCGCGACTATGCCGACGTCAAAGGCAGTGGCCACATCAGCCTGGACATTGCCAACAAGGCACTGGCCATGCTGGACGTGGACCCGCAGGGCTTCGACGTGATGGACAGGAAGCTGCTGGAAGCCGTGATCCACCGTTTCGACGGCGGCCCGGTCGGCCTGGACAACATCGCTGCCAGCATCGGCGAGGAGCGCGACACGATTGAAGACGTGATCGAGCCCTATTTGATCCAGCAGGGTTACCTGCAACGCACACCGCGC
>PNNC01000164.1 GCA_013824015.1 Polaromonas sp. | reverse complement strand
GGGAAGTCCAGCTCATCGACCAGCACGCGGTAGGCGCGCTCGCAGATCTCGATCTTGCGCTCGTAGGTGTCGGCCTGGCCTTTTTCGTCGAAGGCCATGACCACCGCGGCCGCGCCGTACCGCTTGAGCAGCTTGGCCTGGTGCTTGAAAGGCTCGAGGCCTTCCTTCATCGAGATCGAGTTGACGATGCCCTTGCCCTGGATGCAGCGCAGGCCGGCCTCGATCACGCTCCACTTGGAGCTGTCGATCATGATCGGCACCCGCGCGATGTCGGGTTCGCTGGCGATCAGGTTCAGGAATCGCACCATGGCGGCCTGGCTGTCCAGCATGGCCTCGTCCATGTTGATGTCGATGATCTGCGCGCCGTTTTCAACCTGCTGGCGCGCCACGACCAGCGCCTGCTCGTACTCGCCGTTGAGGATCATGCGTGCAAACGCCTTGGAGCCGGTGACATTGGTGCGTTCGCCGATATTGACGAACAGCGTGCCCGCGCCGATGGCGACCGGCTCGAGGCCGGACAACTTCATGGGGGGAACCTGGATTTCGGACATTCACTCACCTCTCGCATCAAAGGTGAGCGCCGTTGCAAAGGCAGGCCGGTGGCACTGCTGTCACCCAAGCCTGACGAAACGGGGTTTCGCTGCAACGCTCCTTGGGTTGCGCGTATTTTAGACCAAGGTGCGCCTCAGGCGGTCAATCGCGTCAGCGCTTCCTGGTACTTGGCAGCGGTTTTCTCGATCACCTCCTGCGGCACCCGCGGCGCTGGCGGGGTTTTGTCCCAGGGCTTGCCGTTGACCAGGGTCTGCTCCAGCCAGTCGCGCACAAACTGCTTGTCATAACTGGGCGGGTTGCTGCCTGCGGCAAAAGCCGCTTCATAGCCCTCAATCGGCCAGTAACGCGAGGAATCGGGCGTCAGCACCTCGTCCATCAGCGTCAGCGTGCCGGCCTCATCGAGGCCGAACTCGAACTTGGTGTCGGCAATGATGATGCCCTTGGTCAGCGCAAAGGCCGCCGCTGCTTCGTAGATGCGGATGCTGATATCGCGGATTTGCGCTGCCAGTTCGGGGCCCACCACTTTCACGACCTGCTCGAAACTGATGTTTTCGTCGTGTTCACCGACCGCCGCCTTGGCAGCTGGCGTGAAGATGGGGGCCGGCAGCTTGCTGGCGTTTTTCAGGCCCGCTGGCAGCGGCACACCACACACCGACTGGCTGTCCTGGTATTCCTTCCAGCCGCTGCCGGCCAGGTAGCCGCGCACCACCGCCTCGACCGGGATCGGTTTCAAACGCTTGACCAGCATGGAGCGGCCGGTGACCTGCGGCACCTCGGCCGGCGTGACCACGCTTTCAGGCGCCTCGCCGGTCAGGTGGTTCGGGCACAGGTGGCCCAGCTTGTCGAACCAGAACAGCGCCATCTGCGTGAGCAGCGCGCCCTTGCCCGGAATCGGCTCGCCGAGGATCACGTCGAAGGCGCTCAGGCGGTCGCTGGCCACCATCAGCAGCCGGTCTGTGCCGACGGCGTAGTTGTCACGGACCTTGCCGCGCGCCAGCAGCGGCAGGGAAGTCAGGGCGGAGGTGTGCAGGGCGGTGGTCATGGTGCTCACAAGTCAAAAGGCCCGCGCAACCCGGCGCGGGTTGCCTGCGGGCCCTGAATTATCGTCAATCCGGGGTCAGCGAACCACCTGGGCGAGTTCGCCTTTGGCATAACGGGCGGCCACCACCTGCAGGCTGTCGCCCTTGATCTTCGCGCCCTGGCCTTCGCAGCCGAACTCGATGTAACGCTGCTTGCAGATCGCCTTGGCGGCTTCGCGGGCCGGCTTGAGCCATTCGCGGGCGTCGAACTTTTCCGGGTTCTCGGCCAGGAACTTGCGCACCGCCGCGGTCATCGCCAGCCGGATGTCGGTGTCGATGTTGATCTTGCGCACGCCGTGTTTGATGGCTTCCTGGATTTCCTCGACCGGCACGCCGTAGGTTTCCTTCATGTTGCCGCCGTACTGGCGGATGATGGCCAGCAGTTCCTGCGGCACGCTCGACGAGCCGTGCATCACCAGATGGGTGCTCGGGATGCGTTTGTGGATGTCCTTGATGCGGTCGATCGCCAGGATGTCGCCGGTGGGCTTGCGCGTGAACTTGTAGGCGCCGTGGCTGGTGCCGATGGCAATCGCCAGCGCGTCGATCTGGGTCTGCTTGACGAAGTCGGCGGCCTGCTCGGGATCGGTCAGCAGCTGCTCGCGCGTCATGGTGGCGTCGGTGCCGTGGCCGTCTTCCTTGTCGCCCTTCATGGTCTCCAGCGAGCCGAGGCAGCCGAGTTCGCCCTCGACCGTGACACCGACCTTGTGCGCGAGTTGCGCAACTTTTTTGGTGACCTCGACGTTGTACTCGTAGCTGGCAATCGTCTTGCCGTCGGCTTCCAGTGAGCCGTCCATCATCACCGACGAGAAGCCGAGGTTGATCGCGCCCTGGCAGACATCGGGGTTCTGGCCGTGGTCCTGGTGCATGACCAGCGGGATCTGCGGGTACATCTCGAGCGCCGCCTGGATCAGGTGTTTGATGAAGGGCTCACCGGCGTATTTGCGGGCGCCGGCGCTGGCCTGCAGGATCACCGGCGCGCCGGTTTCCTTGGCGGCTTCCATGACGGCCTGGACCTGCTCGAGGTTGTTGACGTTGAAAGCCGGAATCCCGTAGCCGTTCAGGGCTGCATGGTCCAGCAGCTCGCGCATGGAAACGAGTGCCATAAAGATAAATCCTCAGTGAGATGACGGGTTTGCAGGTAACCGGGTGGTAACTGCCCCCATTTTACCCGCAGGGGGCGCCGCAGCGGCCATGCGCCGCAGAAGCCCCGCGCCCGCTCAGGGCCGCGGCTGGCGGACAAAAGCATCGATGTCGTCGAGCACCGGCGCCAGCCCACGCAGCGGTGTGGCCAGCGCGGCCACCAGTGTGACGTGGCTGACCCGCTCATAGACCTGCAGTCCCACCGGCACCCCGGCGGCCTGCAGCCGGCGCGCCAGCGCTTCGGTGTTGCGCACCGGGTTCACGGTGCTGTCGCCGCGCGCGGCCAGCAACAGCGCCGGTGGCGAGTTGTTCGAGGCATGGACCATCGGTTGCGAGTCGGCGGGCGTGCCCGGCCACTCGAAAGCCACTTGCACGTCGCGGTTGCCTATCGGCAAAAAGTCATACGGTCCGGCCAGGCCGATCCAGCCGGCCAGTTGCGCGGGCTGCAAACCCGCGCCGGCCAGCCAGCGTGCATCCAGCGCCAGCATGGCGGCGTTGTAGGCGCCGGCGCTGTGCCCCATGACAAACAGCCGGCGCGGGTCAGCGCCGAGTTCGCCCAGATGGTCCATGGTCCAGCGCAGGGCCTGGGCGCTGTCCTGCAGGAACACCGGGTATTTGACCGCCGGGCTGAGCCGGTAGTCGGCCACCACCACCGCGATGCCGCGCGAGGCCAGCGCCTCGCCGACAAAACGGTAGGTCGCGCGCTCGCCGGTGGTCCAGCTGCCGCCGTAAAAAAACACCACCACCGGCCCGGGCGTGCGCCGTTCCAGCGGCAGATAGACATCGAGCCGCTGGCGCGCCTCGGGGCCATAGGCCACACCGGCGCGCAGCGTGTAACTGTCACTGGGCACCAGCGCGTTGAGCGCGCCCGAAGCCGAACAGCCGCTCAGTGCCGCCAGGCCGGCGACCGACAGCAGGCCGAGCCAGCCGCGGCGCGAAAAAGGGGTGGGGGAGAAGGTCATCCCCTGACTACGCCGCCAGGCCGCGCCTGGATTCAGGATCGGCGTCGCCGGCACGGCTCAAATGCTATGTTTTTAATAGCTACTCATGACCAGCCGACATGGGCTGGAGGCCAATTTGATCACTCAACCCGGCAGATCTTGAGCATGTTGGTGCCGCCCGGCGCGCCCATGGGTTCGCCGCAGGTGATGGCGTAAACATCGCCGCTGGCGACGATGCCGCGCTTGAGCAGGTGCAGCTCGGCCTCGCCCAGCGCCATGTCGCGCTCCATGCTCTGGTCCATCAGCAACGGCCGCACATTGCGGTACAGCGCCATCCGGCGCTGCGTCGCGAGTTTGGGTGTCAGCGCATAGATCGGGATGTGGATGCGGTGGCGGCTCATCCAGAGCGCGGTGGAACCGGAGTCGGTCAGCGCCACGATGGCCTTGCAGCCGAGGTGGTAAGCGGTGAACAGCGCGCCCATGGCGATCGACTGGTCGATGCGCCCGAAGGTCATGCCGGTGAAGTCGGCGTCCAGCTTCACGTCCTCGGCCTTTTCGGCCTCGGCGCAGATGTTGGCCATCTCGACGATGGTCTCCAGCGGGTAGCGCCCGGCGGCGGTTTCGGCCGAGGTCATCACCGCATCGGTGCCGTCGAGCACCGCGTTGGCGACGTCACTGACCTCGGCGCGGGTCGGCACCGGGTTGGTGATCATGGACTCCATCATGTGGGTCGCGGTGATCACCACCTTGTCGAGGTCGCGCGCCATCTTGATCATGCGTTTTTGCAGCGCCGGCACGGCGGCATTGCCGACCTCAATGGCCAGGTCGCCGCGCGCCACCATGATGCCGTCGCTGGCCCGGCAAATGGCTTCCAGGTTGGGAATCGCCTCGGCGCGTTCGATCTTGGCGATCAGCCCCGGCTTGTGGCGCCATTCGGCGCCGGCCACGTTGCAGAGCTGGCGCGCCATCTCCATGTCACTGGCGTTCTGCGGGAAGCTGACCGCCACGTAGTCGGCCTGAAAACTCATGGCGGTGCGGATGTCCTCCATGTCCTTGGCGGTCAGCGCCGGCGCCGTCAGGCCGCCGCCCTGCTTGTTGATGCCCTTGTTGTTGGACAACACGCCGCCGACTTTGACCGTGGCGTGTACCTGCTCGCCGCGCACCGCATCGACCGTCATCACGATCAGGCCGTCGTTGAGCAGCAGGGTGTCGCCGGCCTTCACGTCGCGCGGCAGTTCCTTGTAGTCCAGGCCCACGCCGTTGATGTCGCCCGGTTCGGTGCGCGAAGCGTCGAGCACGAACTTCATGCCGGTTTCCAGCTGGACCTTGCCTTCGGCGAACTTGCCGACGCGGATCTTCGGGCCCTGCAGGTCGGCCATGATGGCGACCTCGCGCCCGGCGCGGGTGGCGGCCTCGCGCACCAGCCGGGCCCGGTCGATGTGGTCCTGCGCGGTGCCGTGGCTGAAGTTGAGCCGCACACAATTGACGCCGGCGCGGATCATCTGCTCAAGCAGGGCCGGCTCGCTGGACGCGGGGCCCAGGGTGGCAACAATTTTGGTTCCGCGGCTCTGCATCTGCATGGTGTCTCCTGTAATTTAGTTTCGTATTTTCACACGAAACCGCGGTCATCGGTTACCAACGCCCTGTGCGCAACCCGGTTATCGGCCGGCTGCGCAGTCACTGGCAGGGTACAAACTTCATCGCACCCCGTGCATTTGTGTTGATCCTCGTCAGGGCCCCTGGCCGGCGCGGCCGGCAGAATCAGCAAGCCACCCACGCAGCGCCCCGGCGGCGCCCGCCAGGCCATGTATCCACCCACCGCCACACCCGCCCATGACACTTCTGCCTGAAGCTACTGCCCATCCACTTCCCCTTCCTGAACCGCTGGCGGCGGATGCACCGCTGCCGCACCGCAAGATCATCCGCGGCTGGCTGTTGCCGCTGGGCCAGCGCAGCAGCTGGCGCGCGCTGGCGCTGCTGGCGTTTGACTACAGCCTGCTGGCGCTGCTGATCGCGGGCGTGATCCTGTTCGACGCCCTGTGGGCCATGGCGGCCTGCGGCCTGGCCGCCGGTTTTGTGATCGGCCGGCTGTTTGTGATCGGCCACGACGGCTGCCACCAGAGCCTGACACCTTCGCGCCCGCTCAACCGCTGGCTGGCGCGCATCGCGTTTTTGCCCTCGCTGACCGCCTACAGCCTCTGGGATGTCGGCCACAACGTGGTGCACCACGGCTTCACCAACCTCAAGGGTGTGGATTTTGTCTGGGCGCCACTGACCCAGCAGGAGTTCGCCGCGCTGTCGCCGCTGGGCAGGCTGATGCAGCGCATCTACCGCAGCGGCTGGGGCCCGGGCCTGTACTACATGGTCGAGATCTGGTGGAAAAAGATGATGTTCCCGCGCAAGGGCAGCCTGGGCAACACCCGCCGCGCCGTCTTCACCTGGGACTGTTTGCTGGTCAGTGCCTTTGCCGCCCTGTGGATCGCCGGCCTGGTCTGGGCCGCGCTGGCCACGCAGCAATCGGTGGCCTGGCTGCTGGCCCTGGGCTTTGTGCTGCCGCTGTTCTTCTGGTTCAACATGATGGGGTTTGTGATCTACGGCCACCACACCCATGTGAAGGTGTCCTGGCACGATGACCGCGCCGCCTGGCAGCGGGCCCAGCCCTTTGTCTCAACCACCGTGCACCTGACCTTTCCGCTGCAGATCGGCGCGGTGCTGCACCACATCATGGAGCACACCGCGCACCACGTGGACATGAGCATCCCCTTGTACAAGCTCAAGGAAGCGCAAAAGATGCTGGAAGACCTGCTGCCCGGCCGCATCGTGATCCAGCGCTTTTCCTGGCGCTGGTACTTCGACACCGCGCGCGCCTGCAAGCTGTATGACTTCACGCGCCAGTGCTGGACCGATTTTGCGGGCCGGCCCACCAGCGCCTTGCGCGCGGCAGGACTCCCCGCCGTCTCGTGATCAGGCCGGCAGTGCGTCCGAACAGGCGGCGCTGCCGCAACCCTGGACCAGATCGGCCGGCAACTCCGCGGGGCGGTTCACCACGCCCGTGAGCGGGTCGTAACCGGCGCGGCGCAAGTGCAGCGCCAGCGCCGCATCCATGCTTTGCGCATGCTGCGGAAACCACAGCGCCAGTTCACTGGCCATGTTGCGCACGGCGCCGAGGTTTCCATCGGCGGCCAGCACAGCGCCCTCGCGCATCACCTGCAGCACCACCCTGTGCTGCATGCTGTGGCAGTTGGACGAGGCAAAGCGGGTGGCGGCCATCCAGCGGTCTTCCTGTCCGAAATGGGCGTCGGTATGGGTGATCAGTGCCAGCCAGGCGTGCGCCAGTTGCGCGTCCGCGGCGTTCTGGACCAGGGCCAGCAGGTCGACGAATTCCCGATGGGTATCGTCCATGAGGGGCAGGTCGAGCGACAGGGCGTCGGACCATTCGAGGTGGGCCGCAGGGTTCTCCAGAAGTGTTTCCAGAGCTTAGCCAGCCGTGCGCCAGCGCGCGTTGATCCATGTCAGCCCTGCCCGCCATGTCCTGCGCTGGATACGCCAAAAGTGGCATCAGCCCATGACCAGCGGGCGTAAGCAGCTATAAAAACAGGAGCACGAGAGGCGCTCTAGCCATCGGCGCGCTGCTGCAGGATCTCGAAGGCCGGCAGGGTTTTGCCCTCCAGCACCTCCAGGAAAGCGCCGCCGCCGGTCGAGATGTAACCCACGTCTTTTTCGATGCCGTATTTGGCAATCGCGGCCAGCGTGTCACCGCCGCCGGCGATGCTGAAAGCGCTGCTGGCGGCAATCGCTTCGGCGATCGCCCGGGTGCCGCCTTCGAAAGCATCGAACTCGAACACGCCGACCGGACCGTTCCAGACAATCGTGCCGGCGGCCATCAGCTGGGCGGCGAGTTTTTTGGCGGTCTGTGGCCCGATGTCCAGAATCATGTCGTCGTCCGCCACCTCGGCCGCGGCCTTGACCGTCGCTGCAGCGTCGGCCGAAAAGGTCTTGGCAGTCACCACATCGGTGGGCACCGGCACCTCGGCGCCACGCGCTTTCATCGCGGCCATCACGGCCCGGGCTTCATCGAGCAGTTCGCGCTCGGCCAGGCTTTTGCCGATCGGCAGGCCGTTGGCCAGCATGAAGGTGTTGGCAATGCCGCCGCCGACGATGAGCTGGTCCACCTTGCCGGCCAGCGCCTTCAGGATGGTCAGTTTGGTGGACACCTTGCTGCCGGCCACGATGGCCACCAGCGGGCGCTTCGGATTGGCCAGTGCCTTGGAGATCGCATCCATCTCGGCGGCCAGCAAGGGGCCGGCGCAGGCGATCTTCGCGAACTGCGCGATGCCGTAGGTCGAGGCCTCGGCGCGGTGCGCGGTGCCAAAGGCGTCGTGCACAAAGATGTCGCAGAGTGCAGCCATCCTGCGCGCCAATGCTTCATCGTTTTTCTTTTCGCCGGGGTTGACGCGGCAGTTCTCCAGCAACACCAGCTCACCGGGCTGCACAGCCACACCATCGACCCAGCCGGACTTCAGCGGCACCTCGCGCCCCATCAGTTCGCCCAGCCGTTGGGCCACCGGTGCCAGCGAGTCTTCGGGCTTGAATGCACCCTCCGTCGGCCGGCCCAGGTGCGAGGTCACCATCACCGCCGCGCCGGCGTCGAGGGCCATCTGGATGCAGGGAATCGAGGCACGGATGCGCGTGTCTTCGGTGATCTGGCCCGCATCGTCCTGCGGCACATTGAGGTCGGCGCGGATGAACACGCGCTGGCCCTTGACCAGGCCCTGGGCGCAGAGATCGGAAAAACGGATGAATTTCATGGGGGCTCGCAAGGAAACGGGGGAAAAAAATCGGTGTGCCGCCATTGTAGAAGCGGGGGCAGCCGGGCCTACCAGCCCAGATGGACGCGCAGCGGCAGGTACACCGCCATGCCGGCGACGATGGTGCCGAGCACGCTGCGGCGCCAGAAGAACCAGGCCGCACCGGCCAGCGCGGCAAACACGCGTGCGTCGCGCCAGCTGCTGATCAGCGCCCCCTGGCTCATCACGATCTCCGGCACGATGACCGCCGCCAGCGCGGCAATCGGCGCATAGTGCAGCCCGCGCTGGGCCCAGTCCGGCAAGGTCCAGGGTTTGCTCGACAGGAAAAAGAAGGAGCGCGTGATGACCGTGACCACCGCCAGGCCGAAGATGGTCAGCACGGTCCAGCCGTCGGTCTGCATCATGCGGTTTCTCCGGGTTTGGGCAGGCCGGCGTCCGGCCGGGCCGGCTTTTCAAGCATCAGGCAGACCGCCACGGCCGCCGCAATGCCGACCAGGATGTTGAGCTTGAGCGGCAGCGCAAACGCCGCCACCGCTGCGGCGCCGGCCACGCCGGCGGAAATGAAGCGCAGCCGGCTGCTGGCCAGCGACAGCGTGATGCCCAGCAAGGCCAGGATGCCCGCAAAACCCAGGCCCCAATGCAGCGGCACGGCATTGGCCATCGCAATACCGATCAGGCTGGGCACCACCCAGGCGACCCAGGTGACGGCGCAGTTGCCGGCCAGACTGGCTTCCTGCGCACGCAGCGTCAGCAGCTGGTCGGGCGGCACCGGCTTGGGATGGCGGGCGGTGAACATCACATAACTGAGGTCGGTCGTGAAATAGCCGCCAGCCATGCGGCGCCACAGCGGCTGGTGCATCATGTACGGGCGCAGGTGCGCGCTGAACACGACAAAACGCAGGTTCACGCAGGCCGCAGTCGCCAGAATCACCCACATCGGCGCGCCAGCCACAATCAGCGGCACCGCCGCCAGCTGCGAACTGCCGGCGAACACCACCACCGTCATCAGCACACACTCGAACACACTGAGCCCGGACTTGACCATGGCCACGCCGGTCATCAGGCCCCAGGCGGCGGTGCCGGTGGCAATCGGCGCCATATCGCGCACCCCCTGGCGAAACTCCGGGTGGCGCCAGAGCGGCTCTTTGGCGTCCGTCATGGCGCAGCCTCCGTGGCCGGCCCGAACACCATGCCGGGCGTCAGCGCGAAGCCACGCAAAAATTCGGCGGCGTCCAGCGGCTTGCCGCCCGGTTTTTGCAGGCGCGTCAGGCGCAGCACGGCATCTGCCGCCGCGACATCCACACCCTGTTCGCCGATGGCGAGGACCTGGCCTGGCCGCGCGCCGGCTGGCACGTCCCCCGGCAACACCATCGCCTCGTGGATCTTGAGGGTCTGCCCGGCCACAACACTGGCTGCCGCCGGAAACGGGTTGAAGGCGCGGATGCGCCGCTCAATCGCCGCCGCACTCTGGCTCCAGTCGACAGCGGCCTCGTGTTTTTCAATCTTGTGGGCGTAACTGATGCCTTGCGCGGGCTGGCGCACCGGGCTCAGCCCGCCGCAGGCCGCCAGTTCCAGCGCCTCCACCATCAGGCGGCCGCCGAGGGCCGCCAGCCGGTCGTGCAGGCTGGCCGTGGTGTCCGCCGGGGTGATGGCCAGCTTTTCCACCAGCAGCATGTCGCCGGTGTCCAGGCCGGCATCCATTTGCATGATGGTGATGCCGGTCTCCGTGTCGCCGGCTTCGATCGCGCGATGGATGGGCGCCGCACCGCGCCAGCGCGGCAACAGCGAGGCGTGGATGTTGAAGCAGCCGAGCCGGGGGGTGGTGAGCACCCACTGCGGAAGGATCAGTCCGTAAGCCGCCACCACCATGGCATCGGCCCGCGCCGCCTCGATCGCGGCACGGGCCGCGGCGGCGTCTTCAGGGTATTTGCCGTCCAGCCGCAGGCTGCGCGGCTGGGCGACCGGAATATGGTGGTCGAGCGCAAACTGCTTGACGCTGGACGCCTGCAGCTTCATGCCGCGGCCGGCGGGGCGGTCGGGTTGGGTCAGAACCAGCGGAATTTCAAAACCGGCGGCGTGGAGTTGCGCGAGTGCCACGCGGGCGAAGTCAGGGGTACCTGCAAAAATAATGCGCATCCGGCGATTTTCGCCGAGGACGGGCGGTTAACAGCGCCGCCCGACAATTGGGGCCGTACGGCCTGACCGGAAATGCGCTGCCTGGCCCGTGGAGCCGGCTTCGCCGACCCGCAGCGCGCGAAGCTGCGGCCTAGGCTTCGTCCTTTTTCTGCTTGAGCATCTTGGTCTTGATGCGGTTGCGCTTGAGCGGCGACAGGTAGTCGACAAACACCTTGCCCATCAGGTGGTCCATCTCGTGCTGTACACAGACGGCCAGCAGGCCCTCGGCACTGTGGGTTTGCTGCTGGCCGTCGAGGTCCAGCGCCTGGACCTTGATGGCGCTGGCGCGCTCCACGCCGTCGTAGATGCCGGGCACCGACAGGCAGCCTTCGTCATTGACCTGGGTCTCCGGGCTGGACCAGACGATCTCGGGATTGACCAGCACCAGCGGCTGGTCCCGGCCTTCGCTGACGTCAATCACGACGACCCGTTCGTGGACATTGACCTGGCTGGCGGCCAGCCCGATGCCTTCGGCGGCGTACATGGTTTCCAGCATGTCGGCCACCAGGGTGCGGATGCGCGCGTCCACGGCGGGCACGGGCCTGGCCACGGTGTGCAGGCGCGGGTCGGGGTAACGAAGAATGGTCAGTTGGGTCATGGGCAAACAATCAGATGTCGCTATTTTCGCTAATTTTCGCCATTTTTCGGCATCCCGGCCGTTGCGAAATCGCATATTCGTTGCCTAATCAAGGGCTTAAGTACAAAATCGCTAGTGATTTATCAAGTTACAAACACGGCGTCCGGCCCCC
>PNNC01000142.1 GCA_013824015.1 Polaromonas sp. | reverse complement strand
CGCGCCCAGCAATTGCGCCAGTTCTTCCTGCGCGAGCTGCAGGCCGATGCGCACTTCGCGCCCGTCGCTGAGGCTGCTCACGCCATAACTGCGCACCAGGTGCAGCAACTGCTTGGCCAGCCGCGCGCGCAAGGGCAGGGTGTTGAGGTCTTCCACCAGGCCGTACAGCTGACGGATGCGGCGCGCGTGCAGGCGCAACATGGCTTCGTACAGCTCCACATGCGCGGCCAGGATTTTCCTGAAGTCGGCCTTGGCCACACACAGGATGGTGGTTTCCCCATGGGCATAGGCGTCGTGGGTGCGCCGGTCGCCGTCGAAAATCGCCACATCGCCAAACCAGATGCCGGGCTCCACATAGGTCAGCGTGATCTGCTTGCCCGAGATCGATGTCGAGCTCACGCGCACCGCACCTTTCGCGCACGCTATCCACTGCTCCGGCGGGTCGCCGCGGGCGGCGATCAGTTCGCCATCCTTGAAACGTTGGACGTAAGCGCATCGAAGTATGTCGTGCCGGAGTGAGGGAGAGAGGGATGAAAACCAGCGGCCACCATTGATGGCTTCTCGTTCATCTATCGTAAGAATGGGATCGTCCATGGCCTGTCTTTTCGGTGACTCACATGCGGCCTATTGTCGCGCCAGAGACGGCGCGGCCGGCGTCCAGCTGTCGCCTCGGTGTCCCTGCAGCCGCAAGCCGCGGCTTGCTCAGTCGTAGCGGGGCGTGCGTTTTTCCAGGAAAGCCGAGATGCCTTCGCCGCCGTTGGGATGATGCAGGTTGCGCACGAAGTGCGCGCGCTCGGCGTCCATCTGCTGGCCCAGGGTGTTGCCCGCGGCCTCATTGATCAGTTCCTTGATGCTGGTCAGCGTGTTGGGCGCCCGGGTATTGAGCGTGTCGGCCAGTTTCAGCGCTTCGCTCAACGCATCGCCCGGCGTCACACAGCGGTTGACCAGCCCAAGCGCCTGCAGCCGCGCGGCGCCCATGCGCTCGCCGCACATCAGCAGCTCGGTGACCAGCGCGCGCGGCAACGCGCGGCTCAGGGTCCAGCTGCCACCGCCATCGGGTGACAGCGCCACGCTGCTGTAGGCCATCACAAACACCGCATTGTCGGCCGCCACCACCATGTCACAGGCCAGCGCAAGGGAAAACCCGGCGCCTGCCGCCGCGCCCTCAACCGCCGCAATGACCGGCTTGGGAAAGGTGCGTATCGAATCGATCCAGCTGTGCAGCCCGTTGATGCTTTGGGTCTGCACCTCTGGCGGCTGCTCGCGATTGGCCAGCAGCCGCTGCAGGTTGCCGCCTGCGCAGAAGGTGCTGCCTTCGCCGGTGATCACCACGCTGCGGATTTCCGGGTTGTTCTCGGCGGCGTTCAGCGCCTCCACGCCGGCGGCGTAGATCTCCGGGCTCAAGGCATTGCGGAAATCCGGGTTGCTCAGGGTCAGCACCAGGGTGGCGCCGTCGCTGGTGCTTTTGAGTGCGCCTGCCATGTCAGGACTCCTCATGCAAGAGACTGAGGCCGATGGCGCCGCGCCGGCGCAGCCACGGGGAAGGGCGGTAACGCGGGTCGCCATACACCGTCTGCATGTTGAACAGCACTTCCAGGATGTTGGTCGGGCCGTAGCGGTCGCCCATGGCCAGCGGGCCCATCGGATAGCCCAGACCCAGCGTGACCGCGGTCTCCAGGTCTTTCGGGCTGCAGATGCCCTGCTGGCATATGTCGCTGGCGATGTTCACGATGGTGGCGACCACCCGCTGCGTGACAAAACCGCCGCTGTCGCGAATCACGCTGACGGCCTTGCCGTCGCGCGCGAACAGGGCGTGCGCGGCATCGCGCATGTCGCTGCGGGTGGCGGGATTGGTCGCCAGCACGCGCCGCTTTGTTGCCGCATCGTCGATCAGCATGTCGATGCCGATGGTGCGTGCCGGGTCCAGCCGCTCGACCACCGCCACGGTGGTGATGTCAAAACCCAGCGGCGCCACCAGCACCAGGGCGTTCATCGATGGCGAGGCGCCGGTTTCGATGCTGGCGCCCAGGTTCTTCAGGAGCTGCAACAGCTCCGAGCGGCGCGCGGCCCGCGGCGAGACCCAGACCGGCGGCATGTCGGTGACGACCGGCACGGGCGGCTCAGGCGCGACCTGCGCAGCGCCATCCAGATAGCGGTAAAAACCTTCGCCGGTCTTGCGACCCAGCAGGCCACCGGCCAGGCGCTGCGCGGTGATCACGCTGGGACGGTAACGCGGCTCGTCGTAGTACTGCTGGTACACCGATTCCATGACCGGGTGCGACACATCCAGCGCGGTCAGGTCCATCAGCTCAAAGGGCCCCAGCTTGAAGCCGGCCTGGTCCCTGAGGATGCGGTCGATGGTGGAAAAGTCGGTGATGCCTTCGCCCACCACGCGCAGGGCCTCGGTACCGTAACCGCGCCCCGCGTGGTTGACGATGAAGCCGGGCGTGTCCTGGGCCTGCACCGGCGTGTGGCCCATCTGGCGCGCATAGGCCGCCAACCCGTCGCAGGTGGTGCTGTCGGTCTTCAGGCCGGCAATCACTTCCACCACCTTCATCAGCGGCACCGGATTGAAAAAGTGGTAGCCGGCAAAACGTCCGGGGTGGCGCATGCCGGCGGCAATCGCTGTGACCGACAGGGAGGAGGTGTTGGTCGCGAGCACCGCTTGCGGAGAAACAACATTTTCCAGTGACAGAAACAGTGATTTCTTTACATCCAGGCGTTCCACAACCGCCTCCACCACCAGATCGCAATCGCCCAGCGCCTGCAGGGTGTCGACCGGCACCAGGCGGGCCTTGTAGTCCGCGGCAGTCGCGTCGTCCAGGCGCCCCTTGGCGACCAGTTTGTCCCACTGGATGGCCAGTGCGTCGCGCGCTTTGCCGGCGGCATCGGCTTGCGTGTCAAACAGTTTGACCAGGCTGCCAGCCTGGGCGGCGAGTTGGGCAATGCCCCGGCCCATGGCGCCTGTGCCCACAATGCCGACGGTTTTATAGAGTGCATTCATGGAAAAGTATTATCACGCAGCCTCAACAAGCCGGTTGCGCCTTGCGGCACACGCTCCGGGCGCATGATCCGGGGTGTTGTCTGTCGCGGATGCGGGGGTAAACTTGCCGGGAATGCCCATCGGGGTCCGTTGGGCAGTGCGCCATGTTTGTATCCGGCTATGCCAGAATCGGCCCAGTGAAAATTCTTTTGCATTTGCTCCATCCGCGTGGGCTTCTTGCCGGTGGCTTGGGCCTGTGCGCCGCTTTTGCAGCCCTGGCCATCTCGCTGGGGCCCAACACCCATTCGGCGGTGCTGGGGCAGCCACTGGACCTGTCGGTCAAGGTGATGCTGGACAAGGGTGATGATCCCAATGCCTTGTGCCTGGACGCCAGCGTTTTTTATGTGGACCGGCAACTGGACAAATCACAGGTCCGCGTGTCGGCAGAAAAGTCAGCCAACTCCCAGGAATCGGTGATTCGCATCCGCGCCGATGCGCCGGTCGAGGGGACGGTGGTCACGGTGCATCTGCGGGCGGGATGTACCCAGCAGACCATGCGGCGTTACGTGGTGCTGGCGGCGGCCCCGCGCCCGGCAGGCGCGGAGGGGGCGGCGATCCAGCTGATGGCGGCCTCGCCGGCGCCGGACAATGCCGTGCGCAACCCGGAGCAGGACCGCGAGCTGCGACAGTTGCGCGAGGAACTCGCCAGGGCGCAGACAGCGCTGGTCGAAAGCCGGGAGCAGCTGCAGGCCATGCAAGGCCAGGGTTTTCGCAAGGAACTGGTGTTTGGTGTGGTCGGGCTGCTGTGCTTCACCTTTGTGGGTCTGCTTTTCCTGTTGCGCCAGCGTCCGGCGGAGCCGCCGCTGACCGGATCCGGCTCGGGCCTGCTGCCTGAATCCACCGTCGGCAGTGGACCGGGATCGGAGCCCGGCATCCGGGAATCGTTGTTTGACGAACTCAAGCGCAGGCCCCCGCCAGCCAGTCGTCCCTTGCCGGATGCGATTCCGCCGCTGGCCAAGCGGGACCGGGCCAAATTTTCTGTCAGCGTCCCCTTTGTTCCGCGCACCGTCCGGGTGCCGGAGATCTTCGACCTGCAGCAGCAGGTGGAATTTTTCGGCTCGCTGGGGCAGCAGGACAAGGCCATTTCGCTGCTTCGCAAGCATCTGGTGGATAACGTGAAGACCAGCGCGCTGGTTTACCTGGACCTGCTGGACCTCTACCACCAGACCGGTAATCGGGAGGAGTACGAGGTTTTGCGCGCGGACTTCAACCGCGTGTTCAACACCCGCATTGCGGCGTTTGACAACTACTCGGCGGTGGGCAGCAATGTCTCGGCCTATGAAGATGTGCTGGCGCGTATCGAGGCCGCCTGGCCGAAGCGCCGGGTGTTCGACATCATCGACAACGCGCTGTTCCGGGACCCGGGCAATCCCGCCGAAGTGCTGGACCTGGAGGCCTACCGGGAGCTGCTGCTGCTGCATGCGGTGGCCCGGGAAATCATCGATCTCCAGGCCGACCCGCCCGACAGCGGAAACACGCACTGGCCGGATCTGGCCATGCAACCGAGGTCCTCGCCGCGCCTGGGCCTGGACATCGACCTGAGCGAGTTTGCTGCGGCCGGCGACCATCCCGTCACCGCGCCCGGTGTGCGTGCCCGCGCGCCAGCGGCGTCCTCGATGGCCCGTTCGCAGAAGGAGCCCACGGTGTTTGACTCGCTGGTCGATTTCGACGACTACGACACCGGCTTCCGGCCGGACGACATGGGCAAGTCCTAGTTGGGCCCGCACGGCAACAAGCCGTGCTGCTACGCAACACTGCAGCGCAAGACCTCACAGATCGGCCTTGATTAATGCCTTTGACGGCAGGCTGTCGCGGTAAACGTGTCAAAATGTAAGCTTGTTGTTTACCTGTGATTCCGTTTGAAAACCCGGCCCTTGATTGTTGCTTCGATGCTGTTGGGCGCCGTATCGGGCAGCATGGCCGTCTCACTGGGCCGCAGCAGCGGCGCGACCTTGCTGGGCCGTCCGCTCGACGTCAGCGTCCGCCTGGAACTCGATTCAGCCGACGCCGGTGCCCCCTACTGCGTCGAGGCCGACGTGTTTTATGCCGACGATCGCATCGCCCCTTCGCGCGTGCAGGCCAGCCTCGAGAGAACCGCTTCGGCAGCGGAAGCGCGGATCCGCATCCGCGTGGCGCGGCCGATCGACGAGCCGGTGGTCACCCTGTATGTGCGGGCGGGCTGCGTACAGCGTACCGAGAAGCGTTATGTGTTGCTGGCCGATGTGGCCACCGAGCAGGCGCCGGCGCCCCGGGTTGCAGACATGGTGTCCCGGCCCGCTCCGGATGTGCCGGTCCAGGCCGGTGGCTCGGCGCCGCTGACGGAGCGCCGCCTGGCGGCTAGCGCGCGCGCGGCACCGGCGGCAAACCGTGACCCGGCTCCCCGGGCGCCGCAGACGCCGCGGGCAGCCCGGCCCGCCGCAGCGCCGCCGCCGGCCCCATCGGCCGCACGGCTCAGGCTGGAACCCATCGACCTCAGCGTCGAGACCTTTCCCCAGCTTCGCGCATCGACGCAGCTGCTGAGCCAGCCGGCCGCCAGTGCGGAGCAGCGGACTCAGGCGGCGGCGCTGTGGCAGGCGCTGTCCACCCAGCCCGAGGATGTGCTGGCCGCGGCGGCGAGGGCTTCGGCCATTGAAGCCGACGTCCGCGGCCTGCAGGTCGAAACCCGAAAAAACCAGGCCGCACTGGCCGAATTTGGCGCTGCCCTGCAAACCGCCCGGCAGGAGCGTTACGCCAACGGACTGGTCTATGGCCTGCTGGCTGCGCTGGTGCTGGCCCTTGCCGGACTGGCCTGGTTCTGGCGCCGCCAGCCTTCACGCACGCCGATGGCGGCGGCCGATCCCCCCTGGTGGCGCAGCAAAACGCCGATGGACACCGGCTGGCACAGCGACCTCGGACCGGTAGCCTCCGGCTACCACACGCATGATGGGCACGAAGTATCCCGACCGCCAGCCTTCGGTGAAAAGCCCGCGCGTCCGAGCCCTGATGCCGGCGCCCGAGGTGCTGACCGGCGCGTTGCCACGCGCTCCCGGGCCATGCCGCTGTCGCGCCGCGACCAGACCGACTTCGGCTTGAGCATGCCGCACACACCGCGGGCGGCCAAGGCCGAGGAGCTGTTTGATGTCCAGCATCAGGCCGAATTTTTTGTGTCCATCGGCAAGGAAGAACAGGCGATCTCCGTCCTGCTCGACCACATTGGCGAGGATGTCCAGACCAGCGCGCTGATTTACCTGGACCTGTTCAATCTGTACCACAAGGTCAAGCGCAAGGAGGATTACAGCGAACTGGCGGACTCGTTCAACCGGACCTTCAATGCGCGGATTCCTGCTTTTGAGGCTTATGCCAGCAAGAGCCGTGATCTGGAGTCCTACACCGCGACCCTTGCGCGGATCCGGGCCGCATGGCCGCGGCCTGCCGTGCTGAGCCTGATGGAGTCACTGATTTTCCTGCGGCCGGGCGCGCAGGGCGAGCCTTTCGAGCCCGAAGCCTTCCGCGAACTGCTGGTTCTTTATGGCATTGCACGCGAGATCGTCGAAGCGGACAAACCGGTGCTGGGCAGCCTGCTGGATTTCGACCTGCCCGATGCCGTGGGCGGCGATACCGACCCTACGGCCGTGCCCATCGGCCTGCCCGAGACGGCTGTGGACGCGCTGCCGGTCATTGACGATCCGGTCGCGGTACCGCTTCTGCCGGACACGGGCCTGGACATTGATCTCAATGCACTCACGGGTCAGGAAAAGGCGTCGCCAGCGTCAGGGCCGCGCCAGACCGCGCCGCCGGTGGGGGTGGAGGACGCCCTCCCGCCGATCCCGGATGGCAACCTGATCGATTTCGAGGCCGCCAGCCTGGGCGCGCCTGCCGCCACGGTCATCAAGAGCGGCGCTTCCCGGCATTGAGGCGCGCGGGGGGAGGGGATGCTCCCGGCGGAGGCTGGCTAGCGGCGCACCTGCAGCGCGCCGGGGTTGACGATGTTGGTGGGTGTGCCCTTGATGAAGTTGACCACGTTGTCAAACGCCGCGCTGAAATACATCTCGTAGCTTTCCTGCTCCACATAACCGATGTGGGGTGTGCAGATGCAGTTTTCCAGACGCAGCAGCGCGTGGCCCTGCAGGATGGGTTCGGACTCGAACACATCCACGGCCGCGAGCCCGGGGCGCCCGCGGTTCAGGCCGGCAATCAGCGCTTCCGGTTCGATCAGCTCGGCCCGCGAGGTGTTGACCAGCACCGACGAGGGTTTCATGCGTGCCAGGTCTTCGAGCGTGACTGCGCCGCGCGTGTCGTCCGCCAGGCGCAGGTGCAGGGTCAGCACGTCGCTGTCCTGGAAAAACTCCGCCTTGGACGCGGCCACTTCAAAGCCGTCGGCCTGGGCGCGCGCCCGCGACGCCTGGCTGCCCCAGACCAGCACACGCATGCCAAAGGCGCGGCCGTAACCGGCGACGATCTGGCCGACCTTGCCGTAACTCCAGATGCCCAGCACCTTGCCCTTGAGCACCGAGCCGATGCCGAAGTTGGGCGGCATGGACGCGTTTTTCAGCCCCGCCTGCTGCCAGGCACCGTGTTTGAGGTGCGACACATAGTGGGGGATGCGACGCATCGCCGCCATGATCAGGGCCCAGGTCAGTTCCGCCGGCGCCGTCGGTGAACCGACACCTTCGGCAACCACGATGCCGCGTTCGGTGCAGGCGCCGACGTCGACGTGGCTGCCGACACGGCCGGTCTGCGCAATCATCTTGAGCTTGGGAAGTTTTTCGATCAGCTGGCGCTGCAGGTGGGTGCGCTCGCGGATCAGCACGACCACATCGGCATCCTTGAGCCGCACCGAAAGCTGGCCGATTCCCTTGACAGTGTTGGTGTAGACCTTGGCCTGGTAGGCATCGAGTTTGGCAGCGCAGGCCAGTTTGCGAACCGCATCCTGGTAGTCGTCAAGGATCACAATATTCATGCCGATATTGTGCCTGCAAGTTCTGCCGCGACGAGGCGGCTGACCCGCAAGATGTAGCAGAACGCAATCGCGCCTGAAGCGAAGGCCATACACAGCAGGACCCCTTTGATGTGGCTGTCGCTGCGATCACCCGCCCCGGCGGGGGCGCGCGTCTTGCCGGCAGCGCTCAGGGCCGCTGTGGCCGCCAGGTCGGCTCAGGCGGCCTGCGCCAGGGCCGCTTCGCGCTGGGCCATGCGATCGAGTTCGGCGCAGACATCGGCCATGCGGCCAGAAATCACCATGCGGCCAGCGCAGGAGGGGCTGATGCCGGCCTCGAACTCGCGCACCACCTTCAATCGCCGCGGTGCCGCGCTCCTGCTCGCACCTTGACATTGTTTTGGGGCTGCCGCCCATGCCGGCTGGGCGCCGCCAGCTATGGTTTTTGTAGCGGATGAATCATTGGCGGCAACCCGCCGGAAAGCCGGAACCGGACTGCTGGCGCTTGCGCTGGCCGGCGGCTGGGCCGGCACCCACAAGCTGGCCAGGGCCTGCAGCGGCGCCAGCAGGACGGACAGCAGCGGTGAACGTGAAAAACTGGCGATTCCCATGAGAACTCCTGAGGTAGAGGTAAACACAGGCAGGATTCAGAGACACATCCGCTGCAGCAGGGTGTTGGCCAAGCCTCTGGCCAAACGCCCGCCACCTGCTGCGCGGAAAGAAAGTACGGAGGCCATCGAACCGGGCCGTCCGCCACACTTGCCGCTACATCAGCATGGTGTTGCGGATCAGGCCGACCGCCAGGCCTTCGAGCTCGAAAGGCTCGCCGGGCTCCACCACAATGGTTTTGAAGTCGGGGTTTTCGGGCAGCAGCTCGATCAGGTGTTTGTTGCGGCGAAAGCGCTTGACCGTGACTTCATCGCCGAGGCGGGCCACAACAATCTGGCCGTTTTTGGCTTCCGTGGCTTGCTGAACCGCCAGCAGGTCGCCGTCCATGATGCCGGCATCACGCATGCTCATGCCACGCACCTTGAGCAGGTAGTCAGGCTTGCGCTGGAACAGGCTGCTTTCGAAATAGTAGGTGTGGTCCACATGCTCCTGCGCGAGAATGGGGCTGCCAGCAGCAACCCGCCCCACCAGAGGCAGGGCGAGTTGGGCCAGGCTTTGCAAGGGCAGGGAAAACTGTTTGATGCGCGATTCGTTGATGGAGCGCAGGGTGTCGCTGCGCAGGCGGATGCCGCGCGAGGTGCCGCTGACCAGTTCGATCACGCCCTTGCGGGCCAGCGCCTGCAGATGTTCCTCGGCCGCGTTGGCGGACTTGAAGCCCAGTTCGTTGGCGATTTCGGCACGGGTGGGCGGGGCGCCGGTGCGCGCAATGGCGCTCTGGATCAGTTCCAGGATCTGTTGCTGGCGTGCAGTGAGTTTGGGCATTTCCGAAAAATCAGTGAGGCTCATGGCGTAGGCTCCTTGGGAAACAGCGGTCGGCCCCGGTGGGGTCAAGCTGTTTGAATATCCAGTAGCTGTATTTTCATCCAGTTTTTTAAGGAATGCAAGTGTCTGGCGAGATGAACAAGAAAAAGATCGTGATCCTGGGCACCGGCGGCACCATCGCCGGAACCGCGGCCCAGGCCGGCGACAACCTCGGCTACACCGCGGCGCAGGTCGGCATTGGCCAGCTGGTGGCCGCGCTGCCCGCGCTCGGCGACAGCCACCATGCGTTGCTCAGCGAGCAAGTGGCCCAGGTGGACAGCAAGGACATGGACTTCGACATCTGGTGCAGGCTGGCGCAGCGGGTGGCGCACTGGCTGGCGCAGGATGAGGTGCAGGGCATCGTCATCACCCACGGCACGGACACGCTGGAGGAGACCGCGTTTTTCCTGCAGGCGGTGCTGGACCCCGCGAAACCGGTGGTGCTGACCTGCGCGATGCGGCCGGCGACGGCGCTGGCACCCGACGGGCCGCAGAACATGCTGGATGCGGTGGCGACGGCCTCGCACGCCGGCGCGCGCGGCGTGGTGGTGGTCTGCGCCGGTGTGGTGCACAGCGCTGTCGATGTGCAGAAAGTCCATACCTACCGCCTCGATGCCTTCAGCTCGGGCGATGCCGGAGCGCTCGGCCGCGTCGAGGAAGGGCGTTTGCGTTTGTTCCGGAATTGGCCCTCGGCCCATGTCGGGCATGGGCTGGGTGCTATTGAAAGCATAGCGTCTGGTGCAGGTGCCAGCGCCTGGCCACGGGTCGACATTGTTTTGAACTACGCCGGCGCCGACGGCCGGGCGGTGCGCGCGCTGGTGGCCGACGGGGTACAGGGCCTGGTGGTGGCCGGCACCGGCAATGGCACCCTGCACCATGCGCTGGAAGCCGCCTTGCTGCAAGCCCAGGCCGCGGGCGTGCGGGTGGTCCGGGCCACGCGTTGTCTTGAAGGCCGGGTGTTGCCCAGGGCGGGGGACACACTGGCCGATTCGCTGGGCCTGAGCCCGGTCAAGGCGCGGGTGGCGCTGATGCTGGACTTGCTGGCCAGCCCGGGCCAGGCCCGAGATGTTTGAATCGCTGCGTGCCCATGTCTGGGCCTACCCGGCGCTGGAGGTGGTGCACATCATCGGCATCGCGCTGCTGCTGGGCAACCTGGTGCTGCTGGAACTGCGCGTGTTCGGGCTCGGCGCCGCGCTGCCAGTGAAGGACTTGTCGCGGCTGAGCCTGGGTATTGCGCTGGCGGGCTTCTCGGTGGTGGCCGCCTCCGGCCTGCTGATGTTTGCCTCGCAGCCCGCCGAACTGCTGGCAAACCGGGCTTTCACCCTGAAGATGCTGCTGTTATTGACCGCGGGTTGTAATGCAGCCTGGTTTCATGGTCGTGGCTCGCTGGACAAGCTGGACACGCTGGCCCGGGCCCAGATGGTGCTGTCCACCCTGGTCTGGCTGGCGGTGGTGGCCTGTGGCCGGTGGATAGCCTATGTGTAAGCTGAATCAACACGGAGAGAAGAATGAAGCGACGTGATCTGCTGAAAGTCTCGCTGGCCCTGCCTGCAGCAGGTGCTGCCTCCTGGGCCCAGGCCCACCACGGCTGGAGCAGTTTTGACCAGGACCGGCCGATTTATCTCGAGGGCAGGGTGGTCAAGTCCCAGTGGCGCAATCCGCATGCCGAACTCGAACTCGAGGTGTCGCCCAACCTGAAGCTGCCGGCCGATCTGGCGCAGCGGGCCCTGCCGGCGCAAAGCGCGCCGGTCGATGGCAAGGCGCTGCTGGCCAGGGCCGTGGTGCCCACACGCAAGGACAAGCGCTGGGAGATTGAACTCGCGCCTTTGACCCGCATGCAGGCCTGGAACGTGGCCGAGATCAAGCCGGGCGCGCAGATTGCGTTGCTGGGTTTTACCTTTACCGGCGAGAAGGGCGAGGCCATCCTGCGTGTCGAGTACCTGTTTGCCGACGGCAAGGTTTATGGCCTGCGCTCCAGCCCGGCCTGAAGGCAGCGCAGCCCCCGCATGAAAAAGGCCGTCCATCGACGGCCTTTTCTGATGGGCGGCGCAGCTCAGTCGGCCAGGGCCTTGAAGGCGCGCGCGGTGATCTCGTCGACGCCGCCCATGCCGCTGATGGCACGGTATTTGGGCGCCGCGGCCGGCTCGGCCTGGGCCCACTGGGAGTAGTAATCGACCAGCGGGCGTGTTTGCGCGCTGTAGACCTCGAGGCGCTTGCGCACGGTTTCCTCCTTGTCGTCCTCGCGCTGGATCAGTGGCTCGCCGGTCA
>PNNC01000180.1 GCA_013824015.1 Polaromonas sp. | reverse complement strand
GCTCGCCTTCCTGCTCGAACTTGTCGATGATCACGGTCGAGGTGTAGGGCAGCTCGTCGCCGGTCAGGCGAAACAGCTTCTCGCGGATGATCTCGGCCGCCATGAAACGTTCGCTGCGGTCGGTCAGCTCCTCGGCGCCGTACATCCAGGGCTGGGGCGGCAGGTATTTTTCACAGATGCCGAACAGGCGAGCCACGTCCTTGGCATTGTTGGCCGACATCGGCACAAACTCGGCGAACTTGTGGCGTGCCTGCATCTCCTGGAGCCAGGGTGCAATGTCGGCGCGGCGGTGGATCAGGTCGAACTTGTTGGCCAGCAGGATCGCCGGCGTGCCGGCCGGCAGCAGCGACAGCACCTTGTCGTCGGCCTGGTTGAACTGGCCGGCCTCGACCACAAACACGATCAGGTCCACATCGTTGACCGCGCCGACCACCGTCTTGTTCAGCGAGCGGTTCAGCGCATTGCCGTGGCGGGTCTGGAAACCGGGCGTGTCGACGAACACGAACTGCGTCGGGCCGACGGTGCGCATGCCGGTGATGCGGTGGCGCGTGGTCTGGGCCTTGCGCGAGGTGATGCTGATTTTCTGCCCGACCAGCGCATTGAGCAGGGTCGATTTGCCGACGTTGGGCTTGCCGACGATGGCGATCAGGCCGCAACGCTGGCCTTCGACCGGCGGCGCGTTGTTGGCCCGGGAGGTCATGGCCCGGGCCAGCATGGCCTCGAGTTCCGCATCCTGCGCGGGCACCACAGCGTCCGGCGCGTCGGCCGGGACGGTGGCGGCCGGAGCCGCCGGACCTGCGGGTTTTTTGGAGGTTTTTTTGCCTGGGGTCATGTCGGTGCCTGTTGGCGGCTGCATGGGCAGGCGCCGGGGGTTCTTCAGTCGAGCGTCTTCACATAGGCCAGCATGGCCGCCGCAGCCGCCTGCTCGCCGGCGCGGCGCGAGCCGCCGATGCCGCGTTCGGCCCGCCCGTATTCGCTGATCTCGCATTCCACATCGAAGGTCTGCTTGTGGGCCGCGCCCAGGGTGCCGACCACGCGGTAGATCGGCAGGTTCATTTTGCGGCCCTGCAGCCATTCCTGCAACTCGGTCTTGGGGTCCTTGCCGATGGCCTGCATGCTGGGGTTGATCTCGACCGCGCTGAACAGGCGGCGCACCAGCTGGTCTGCCTTGGCGAACCCGGCGTCGAGGTAAACCGCACCGATGACCGCCTCCAGCGCATCGGCCAGGATGGACGGCCGCTTCTGGCCGCCCGACTTGGCTTCGCCCTCCCCGAGGCGCAGCAGCGCCGGCAGGCCGAGCTGGACCGCAAGCTGGTGCAGGGTGTCCTGCTTGACGAGGTTGGCGCGCACGCGCGACAGGTCGCCTTCGGGCAGTTCGCTCAGGCGCTCGTACAACAGGCCTGCAACCGCCAGATTGAGCACGGAATCGCCGAGAAACTCGACGCGTTCATTGTGGTCCGCCGAAAAGCTGCGGTGGGTCAAGGCCTGCTGCAGCAGGCGGGGATTGGAAAACTCATGCTCCAGGCGCTTTTGCAGCGACTGGAGATCGGGGCTCAACGAGGCACTGGCACGCACTTACTTGGATCGGCCTGCGTACTTGATCAGCAGGAAAGCTGGCCCAGCGATATGGATTTCCTTGTTGTAGGCAAAACTGACAACGGTCTTGTCGCCTTCCTTGCTGACTTCCAGGTCCTTGCCGGAGATGGACTTGATGTCATCGATCTGCGCAGCCTTGTCGAAAATGGTCCGCACTTCAGTGACGGAAGCGCCGTCCTTGGCCTTGGTCGCGGCCTTGGTGATGGCCTGGAATTCGACCACGGTGGGAAACGCCTGGGCGGCGATCACACCGGCAAAAGCCAGCACGCCGACCACGAACAGGACGCCGATGAAGGAAATGCCACGTTGCCGATTGTTCATGTGTTTCTCCGCTCCAGTGTTGTTGTACCCGCTAGTCAATTTTGCCAATCCGCTTGAGACTACCAAAATTCATCCAGACAAAAAAGGCCTTGCCCACGATGTTTGCTTCGGGGACAAACCCCCAATAACGCGAATCCAGCGAGTTGTCGCGGTTGTCGCCCATCATGAAGTACTGACCCTCGGGCACCTTGCAAACCACGCCCTCGCTACTGTAACGGCAATTCTGCCGGTAAGGGAAGTCGTCTGCCCCCGCGATGAACGACGGACGGTCCACATCGTTGAGCAAGCGGTAGGTCTTGCCACCGTTGGTCTCCTGGAACTGCTTGGCGTAGCGCAGCGCGTCCTCATCAAAAAAATCAGCCAGCGGCACTTTGGGCACCGGCTTGCCATTGACGGTGAGTTTCTTGTTCAGGTAGGCCACCTCGTCGCCGGGCACGCCGACCACACGCTTGATGTAGTCCAGGCTGGGCTTGGGCGGGTAATGAAACACCATCACGTCGCCGCGCTGCGGGCTGTTGTTGTCCAGGATCTTGGTGTTGATCACTGGCAAACGCACGCCGTAATGGAATTTGTTGACCAGGATCAGGTCGCCCACCAGCAGCGTCGGAATCATGGAACCGGAGGGAATCTTGAAGGGTTCGAACAGGAAGGACCGCAGCAGAAACACCACCACGATGACCGGGAACAGGCCGGCCGTCCAGTCCAGCCACCAGGGCTGCGCCAGCAGGCGGGCGTGGGCTTCGCCGGTGTGGTTGTCGACCTGGGTGATGCCCTGGGCCGCCAGCTCGGCGCGCCGCTGCACAGCTTGCGCCTCCAGGGCCATGGCGGCCTTGCGGCGCTGCGGCCAGAAATAGAACTTCTCGGCCAGCCAGTACACGCCGGTGACCACGGTGGCCAGGAACAGCAACAGCGAGAAGTTGCCTTCGACCATGCCGAAATACCAGGCCGCGCCGTAGCCGACAAACACCGCCAGCACCGCGGCGGTCAGTGAACTCATAAAACCAAACATTATTCTTCTACCTGCAGGATGGCCAGGAAAGCCTCCTGGGGCACTTCAACCGAACCGATCTGTTTCATGCGTTTCTTGCCGGCTTTCTGTTTTTCGAGAAGCTTCTTTTTGCGGGAAATATCGCCGCCGTAACACTTGGCAATCACGTTCTTGCGCAGCGCCTTGATTGTCTCACGCGCAATGATGTTGGCCCCGATGGCGGCCTGGATGGCCACGTCGAACTGCTGCCGCGAAATGATCTCGCGCATCTTGCCCACCACGGCACGGCCGCGGTAGGCCGACTGGCTGCGGTGAACAATGATGGACAGCGCGTCGACCTTTTCGCCGTTGAGCAGGATGTCGACCTTGACCACGTCGGATGCGCGGAACTCCTTGAACTCGTAATCCATGGAGGCATAACCGCGCGACACCGACTTGAGCTTGTCGAAGAAGTCCAGCACGATCTCGCCCAGCGGCATTTCGTAGGTCAGCATGACCTGCTTGCCGTGGTAAGCCATGTTGAGCTGCACGCCGCGCTTGAGGTTGGCCAGGGTCATCACGGCGCCGACATAGTCCTGCGGCATGTAAAGATGCACGGTGACGATGGGCTCGCGGATCTCGTTGACCTTGCCGCCGTCAGGAATCTTTGACGGGTTTTCCACCTTGATGAGGGTGCCGTCGGTTTGCAGCACCTCATACACCACGCTGGGTGCGGTGGTGATCAGGTCCTGGTCGAACTCGCGCTCCAGCCGCTGCTGGACGATTTCCATGTGCAGCAATCCCAGAAAGCCGCAGCGAAAACCAAAGCCCAGCGCCTGGCTGACTTCCGGCTCGTAGTGCAGGGAGGCATCGTTGAGCTTGAGTTTTTCCAGCGCATCGCGCAGGGAGTCGTACTCGCTGGCTTCGGTCGGGTACAGGCCGGCAAACACCTGTGGCTGGATTTCCTTGAAACCCGGCAGGGCCTGGGTGGCGGTGGCTGCGGCGCCGCCGGTGCCGGCCTTGATCAGGGTCACGGTGTCGCCGACACGGGCCGCCTGCAATTCCTTGATGCCGGCAATGATGAATCCGACCTCGCCGGTTTCCAGCGAGCTGCGCTGCTCGGTATGCGGCGTGAACACGCCGAGCTGTTCGGCGTTGTAGGTGGCGCCGCTGGCCATCATCTTGATCCGCTCGCCCTTGGCCAGGCGCCCGTCCACCACGCGCACCAGCATGACCACGCCGACATAGGCGTCATACCAGCTGTCGACAATCATCGCGCGCAAGGGCCCGTCGGGGTTGCCCTGGGGCGGTGGCATGCGTGCAATCACGGCTTCCAGAATCTCGTCGATGCCCATGCCGGTTTTGGCGCTGCACGGAATCGCATCGGTCGCATCGATGCCGATCACGTCCTCGATCTCCTGCTTGGCGTTGTCCGGATCGGCATTCGGCAAATCCATCTTGTTGAGCACCGGCACCACGGTCACGCCGAGGTCGAGCGCGGTGTAGCAGTTGGCCACCGTCTGCGCTTCCACGCCCTGACTCGCATCCACCACCAGCAGCGCACCTTCGCAGGCCGACAACGAGCGGCTCACTTCATAGGAGAAGTCCACATGACCGGGTGTATCGATCAGGTTGAGGTTGTAAATCTGGCCGTCGAGTGCCTTGTATTTGAGCGCGGCGGTCTGCGCCTTGATGGTTATCCCACGCTCCTTTTCCAGATCCATGGAGTCCAGCACCTGCGCGCTCATCTCGCGATCCTGCAAACCACCGCAACGCTGGATGATGCGGTCGGCCAGCGTGGACTTGCCGTGATCAATGTGCGCAATGATCGAAAAGTTTCTGATGTGATTCATCAAAGGGAACGCCTAAGTGCTTGAAAGTATTGCGAAGAGCGCAGGGCACATTCGCAAAAGACATAAAAAAGGGCGCGTCACTTGTGACGCGCCCTGAACCAACAATCTATGGCAACTGCGATAGTTGGAAGCTTCATTGTAGGCAAAAAGCCCGCGACGCATAGCCTCGAAATTGCCAAATTTATCTCGTTGCAGGGCAGCAACATGAAACTTATACACAACTTGTTCACAATTTTAACCGGGAAGCTCTGGACAACTTGTGGGTGATCTGTGGATCACCGGTGTATGGAGTGAATTCGTGCCAGCAGCAGGTTTTTTTTGCGCTCCATATATTGGAAACAAGCCAAACCTCGCGTCTATTCTACCAAAACTGGTCCTTAGCCCGACTTAAATGTTAGTAGCTACAAACTTCTATTCCCAACGGCAGGGAACAAAAAATATTTTTTCCTCGCGGAAAAGGCGCGGGTTCCAGACAAAACCCCCAGCCCTGTCAGGGTATGGGGGCTGGGAAACCGGGCATCACCTGCCCCTGGAACCAGGGCGGCTGTCAGCGCGCGGGACGGATCAGGGCGTACTGGGTCCACTCGCTGCGCCTGAACAGCACATTGATGGCTTTGCCCTTTTCGATTTTGGCGAGTGCGGCTTCAAAGTCCTTCACGCCGCTGATCTCGGTGTTGGCAATGGCCAGGATCACGTCACCTTCGCGCAGGCCGGCGCGCGCCGCTGCGCCCTCGCTGGTATCGACCCTGACGCCGCCCTTGAGCTTGAGCTCCTTCTTGAGCGCGTCGGGCAGTTCGCTGACCATCAGGCCCATGGCTTGTGCGGGGCCGGCCACCGGCGGTTTGGCTTCGGGCGCCTGGGCCTTGCGCACCGGTTTTTCCGCCTCCACCTCGCCGATGATGACGCTCAGGTCACGACTGGTGCCGCGCCTGAAAACGGTCACGGTGGCCTTGGTGCCGGGCTTCACATTGCCCACCAGCCGCGGCAGGTCGGTCGCCTTGTCGATGGTTTTGCCCTCGAATTTGGTGATGATATCGCCGGCTTCCACGCCGCCCTTTTCGGCGGGCGAACCGGCCTCGACGCCACGCACCAGCGCGCCCTGCGCCTTGCCCAGCCCGATGGACTCGGCCACATCCTTGCTGACCTGGTCAATCTGCACGCCGATCTTGCCGCGCGTGACACGGCCGGTGCTGCGCAACTGGTCGGCCACCCGCGTCGCCTCATCGATCGGGATGGCAAAGGAAATGCCCTGGAAACCACCGGAGCGCGAATAGATCTGGCTGTTGATGCCGACCACCTCGCCGCGCATGTTGAGCAGCGGGCCACCCGAGTTGCCGGGATTGATGGCCACGTCGGTCTGGATAAACGGCAGGTAGTCGCCGGTGTCGCGCTGCTTGGCGCTGACGATGCCGGCCGTCACGGTGTTTTCGAGGCCGAAAGGCGAGCCAATGGCCATCACCCATTCACCGACCTTCAGCCGGCTGATGTCGCCGATTTTCACCGCCGGCAAGCCGGTGGCCTCGATCTTGACCACCGCCACATCGGTGCGTTTGTCGCTGCCGATGATCCTGGCCTTGAATTCGCGCTTGTCGGTCAGCGTGACCAGCACCTCATCGGCGCCCTCCACCACATGGGCATTGGTCATCACCAGGCCGTCAGAGGTCAGGATGAAGCCCGAGCCCACGCCGCGCGGCTGGTCCTCATCGGGCTGCGCGCGGTCCGGACGCGGTCCGCGCGGCAGGTTGGGCGGCACCGGGATGCCGAAGCGCCGGAAGAATTCCAGCATCTGCTCATCGGCACTGCCGGCGGCGCCGGGCTTGACCTTTTCGAGCGTGCGGATGTTGACAACGGACGGGCCGACGGTCTCCACCAGATCGGTGAAGTCCGGCAGGCTGCGCACCTGCGCCATCACGGGCGCGGCAGGCACCAGGCTCAGGGTCGCGCCCAGCGCCAGCGCACCTGCGGTCACATAGGCACGGCATTGTTTCCAGTTCAATTGATGCATCTTCAGCCTTTGAGAAATGATGGGGCACAAAACAGGGTTCAGCTCGACCGTCGCCCAGGTGGCGGCACCGCCCGGAATGTCCGGGACATGGGGCCTTATTTCCTGCGTTCAAGTCCGTCGGCAAACAGGCCCAGCGTGGCCATCGGGACCTCGCCCATCACGGTCAGCCACCAGGCATCCACACGCCGGGTCAGGGACTGGGTGGCACCCATGGACATCCGGGATTCCCGGGCATGACGCTGGGCGTCAAACGGTTCAACAAAAATCGAGACCGACGCGAGCCCGTCGGAAAACACCCACTGCATCGGCTCGTCGCCGGCCGGCGTCACGCGCGGGCGCTTGTGGCAACTCATGGGCTGGAAGCCGGCCACCGGGTTTTTCAGGGCCCAGCCTTCCGCGCTGGCGGTGGTCTTGACCAGGCCGGGCTTTTCGACCCGGTAGCCGTCGACCTTGTTCATCATCTGCGCGAGTTTTTCAAGTTTGACGGGCGCGTCGAACTGCAGTTCGGAAAACGCCGCCTGTTCCAGCACCTTGCCGTCGGTGTCCAGGGTCTGCAATTTGACGACCAGGCCCCGCTTCTGCTCGGCCCAGACGCGGTACCCGAACCGCATGGCATCCTTGGGGATCAGCGCAATCACGTCGGCATCCACACCGGCCACCCGCTCGCGACCTTCCTGCCTGGCCAGGTAGAAATCGCCGATGTGGCTGCCAGTGGTCTGCAGCAGCGCGGGAAACAGCCCGAGCGATTCGCGCTTTTCAGTGCGCACCAGTTTTTCGTCCGGCAGGAAGGTCACCACCTGGTCGTTGTGGCGGAATGTCGAGCGCCGCGGGCCGGTGAGGGTATCGACGCGCTCGATCTGCTGCTTGCCGTCGCACACATGCCAGATCTTGGCGCTGGACATGACGCCGCCCGAGGAAACCACAAAGGTGCCGATATAAGAGCGGTTGCGCGAGGCTTCATGCATGCGCATCAGCCATTCGTTGATGTTTTTCGACTCCGCAGCCTGCGCCGGCACAGCCGGTGTCTGCGCCTGGGCTGCTATGTAATTTGTAGCAGACAGCGCACAAGCAACAAGGGTCAGGAGGCGAAAAAGCTTGAAGTTCATGGCTGGGAGCTAGCGGTGGGAGATGATGCGCAGCGCCAGCGCCTAGCGGCGCGCGTCCTGCGCCGGTTCAAACGTGGCATTGCGCAGAAAACCCGAGGGCATCTGCAGCGCCGAAGTGCCGCCAAACTGCTTGTGTTCCGCCAGCAACTCCTGCAGCCGCGCGTCGCGCACCACCGGGCCCTGTGCCGACATCACCAGCACCTGCTGTTGCGGCGCTTCCGGACGGGCCAGCTGGGGCGCGGCCGACTGCGCCAGTTGCGGCGCGGCAGACGGCGCCAGCAGACCGGAGCCGGTATTCCAGGCCACAGCCACCACCGCCGCAAGCGACACAAAACCGGCGACAAGCTTCCAGCGAAAACTGCTGTCGTTGGAGGCTTCGCGACCGGCATCTGTCCACGCGCCGGGCATTGCCGTCACGCCTGCGGAAACGGCGGGGACCTGCCTGCGCGCATCGATGGCGGGCTCGTCGGCCAGCCGCGTGCGAAGACGGCCCAGGAATGCCGCATCCGACACCTGCGGCGCCAGCCCGGGCGAACGCAGCACATCACCAATCAGGTGGTAGGCATTCCAGCTTGCCAGCGCCTGCTCATCGGCTTCGCAGATCGCGAGCACGGCCGCAAAGTCATCGCTGGCCAGCTGGCCGTCGGCGAGGGCAGAAATCAGTTCAAGGTCTTGCGTTGTCGGTTTCATGGTGTTCATGGGCACAGTGGTCTGCCGGTCAATCATCTGCTGTTGCTCTGGGTCGCTTCGCTGTCGCCGCTTCCTTCGTTCCCGACCCTGGCTACCAGCGCTTGCCGGACTGGTTTTCCAGCAGGGGCTTGATCTTTGCGGAGATCGCCTCCCTGGCCCTGAAAATCCGGGACCGCACGGTGCCTATCGGGCAGTTCATCACCTCGGCAATCTCTTCATAACTCAAGCCTTCAATTTCGCGCAGGCTGATGGCCTGGCGCAGCTCCTCGGGCAAGGCATCCATGGCCGCATTGACCATCTGGGCGATTTCCTTGCTGGCCAGCACGGCTTCCGGGGTTTCTGAACTGGTTAGTTCGTTTTCCAGCGGGGAAGTTTCATCGTCATCGCCGGATTTGAACGAATTTTCCGAGACCGTCGGATTGCGCTTGAGGTCCATCAGGGCCTTTTTCGCGGTGTTGACGGCAATCCGGTACAGCCAGGTATAGAACTGCGCCTCGCCGCGGAACTGGGCCAGCGCGCGGTAGGCCCGGATAAAGGTTTCCTGGGCGATGTCTTCCACCAGGTCCACGTCGCGCACCATGCGCCCGATCAGCCGCTGGATGCGGCGCTGGTACTTGATGACCAGCAGTTCAAACGCTTTCTGGTCGCCCGCCACCGTGCGTTCGACCAGCATGGCATCGCTGTCGCTGGCGGTCGCCGGCTCGGAAGGGGGAATGTCGGCGCTCATGGATAAGGGCGTGGCGGATCGGTTTCGGCAGGAAAGTCCGCTGCGGCAAGGGGAAGGGACAGGTCAGGGGACAGGCCGGCAGGCCATGCCTTGCGCCGCGAATATACCGCACGCCGCAAATCCAGCCAGCGCTCGGGAAATGCGGCGCGGTGCACCCACAGCCACAAGCCGGCGTGGTCCGGGGTGTGCAGCCGGATCAGCAGGCTGCGCTGCAGGTCCAGCGCCACCGTCAGCGCCAGCACCGGTGTGCCGGCCGGACAGTCCGGGCTTTCCCGGCGCCACACCTGCCCGTCCCAGTGCAGCTGGCCGACCGGTGCGCTGCGCCATCCCAGCCAGGCCGCCACGCCGGCCAGCGCCACCGCGGCCAGCGCCACCGCGATGCGCCAGTCGAAGCCCGGCGCGACCAGCCACCAGAGGATGGTCACCGCCACGCCGGCCAGCCAGACAAGCGCCAGCGCCACGCCCTGAAAATGCGAACGCCCCAGCGGGTAGGCAACCGGCGGGGCGTTATGCATGGACGCAACAGGAGAGGATGTCGCTGGCCGCTGAAGGTGCAAAAAAAGGGCTGTCAAACCCGCTTGAACACCAGCGAGCCATTGGTGCCGCCGAAACCAAAATTGTTTTTGACAGCCACATTGATGCTGGCATCACGCGCTGTGTTGGCACAGTAGTCCAGGTCGCACTCGGGATCCTGGTTGAAGATGTTGATGGTCGGCGGAATTTTCTGGTGATGCAGCGCCAGCACGGTGAACACCGATTCAATGCCACCGGCGCCGCCGAGCAGGTGCCCGGTCATGGACTTGGTCGAGCTGACCACCAGCTTCTTCGCATGGTCGCCAAATGCCGCCTTGATGGCGTTGGTTTCATTGAGGTCACCCAGCGGCGTGGACGTGCCATGCGCATTGAGGTAGCCCACTTCATCGGCATTGATGCCGGCATTTTTCAGGGCCATCACCATGGAGCGGCGCGGGCCGTCCACATCCGGCGCGGTCATGTGGTACGCGTCCGCACTCATGCCGAAGCCGGTGAGTTCGGCGTAAATCTTCGCGCCGCGCGCCTTCGCGTGTTCGTACTCTTCGAGCACCAGCACACCGCTGCCCTCGCCCAGCACGAACCCGTCGCGGTCCCGGTCCCAGGGACGGGAAGCGGTTGTCGGGTCATCGTTGCGGGTCGACAGGGCACGTGCCGCGGCAAAGCCGCCCATGCCCAGCGGCGATACCGTCGCTTCCGCGCCGCCGGCCACCATCACATCACAGTCGCCGTATTCGATCATGCGTGCCGACAGGCCGATGGCGTGCAGGCCCGTGGTGCATGCGGTCACGACGCCGATGTTGGGGCCCTTGAAACCGAACTTGATCGACACATGGCCGGAGATCATGTTGATGATGGACGCCGGCACAAAAAACGGCGAAATCCGGCGCGGGCCGCGATTGATCAGCTCAGTATGGGTCAGCTCGATCATCGGCAGGCCGCCGATGCCCGAGCCGATGTTGCAGCCGATCCGTGTCGCTTCTTCATCACCGAGCGCGTCACCGGTGGCCAGACCACTGTCGGCCACCGCCTGACAGGCCGCAGCCAGCCCCAGGTGAATGAAGCGGTCCATGTGCCGCGCTTCTTTTTCAGGGATGTAATCCGTGATGTTGAAGCCCTTGACCTCACCGGCAAACTTGCAGGCGAAATTGCTGGCGTCAAACTGCGTGATGAAGTCGATGCCAGGTTTGCCTGCCAGCAGGTTGGCCCAGGAATCGGCCACGGTGTTACCCACCGGGCTGACACATCCCAGACCTGTCACAACAACGCGGCGACGGCTCATGCGCAAATCCTGAAGAAATTCCCGAAAAGCCGGAAACGGCTCTCCAGGCGGGATGAAAAAAGACCGGAGTCTTTAGGCTTTTTGATGGGTGTTCGCGTAGTCGATCGCGTTCTGGACGGTCGTGATTTTCTCGGCGTCTTCGTCCGGGATCTCGATGCCGAATTCATCTTCCAGAGCCATCACCAGTTCGACGGTGTCAAGCGAGTCGGCGCCCAGATCGGCCACAAAGGCTTTTTCATTGGTGACCTGGCCTTCTTCCACGCCAAGTTGTTCGGCAATGATTTTCTTAACACGTGATTCGATATCGCTCATAAGTCCCTCTGAGGGTTGTAAATTAATCCGTGATTTTAGCGTTGTTGGGGGTGATTCCCCAACCCGCCAGCCGGACGGATAAAACCCGGCTTGTACTCCGGCAGTTGCCAGCGGCCCTGCGTCACCCATTATTCATGATCCGGGTGACGCCGCGCCCGCAGCAGCTGCTGGACGAGTCTCACATATACATACCGCCGTTGACGTGTATCTCCTGGCCGGTGATGTAGCCGGCCTGTGGGCTGGCAACAAAAGCCACCGCATGGGCGATGTCCTGCGGCTTGCCAAGGTGGCCCAGCGGAATCTGTCCGAGCAGCGCTTTTTGCTGCTCTTCCGGCAAGCCGGCGGTCATGTCGGTTTCAATAAACCCGGGGGCCACGCAATTGACGGTGATGTTGCGGCTGCCGAGTTCACGCGCCAGGGCGCGGGTCATGCCGGCCACGCCCGCCTTGGCGGCGGCGTAG
>PNNC01000145.1 GCA_013824015.1 Polaromonas sp. | reverse complement strand
TAGCGAAGCGGAGGGACCCAGACCATCGGGTCGCCTTTCTTTTGGGTACTTTTCTTTGGCGAGACAAAGAAAAGTGCCTCGCCCGCCGGGGCGAGACCCGGCTTGTTCGAAGTACCGCCTACGCTCAGGCTGGCAAAGACTGGATCCCGGATCCAGTCCGGAATGACAACTTCAGCACGCGATCTCAGCCGCAGTGGTCATCGCTACAAGGCACAGGACCTGAACCCACAGAAGATGTCATCCCGCTCGGGAAGATAGAAGTTCCGGTATTTCGGATGTTTCATGCGCGCGCGTGTTGCCATCGACGCGCCGCGCAGCACCTTGTGGCTGCCGAACCAGGGCTGCGAATAATCGGCGTAGGGGTGCGGCTCGAAACCCGGGTAGGGCCGGAAACTGCTGCCGGTCCATTCCCAGACATCGCCCCAGCGGAAACCGCGCCGCGCCGCGGTGTGCGCCGCGACCTCCCACTCGACCTCGGCCGGCAGGCGGCGGCCGGCCCAGCGGCACCAGGCGTCGGCTTCCCACCAGCTCATGTGCATGGCCGGCTGGTGGCCCAGCATGCGCATCGGCTGGCCGAAGCGGGTCTGCATCACCGCGCCGCTGGCAATGCCGATCTGCTCGATGTAACGCGGACCGCGCCGGCCCTCGCTGGCCGCGATCGCCTGCAGCCAGTCCCAGCCGGCAGGCTGCCAGAGTTCCGGCCGGTCGTAACCACCGTCGTCGACAAACTCGACAAACTGCGACCAGCTCACCGGCTGGGCGTCGATTTCGAACTCGGGCACGCTGACGACCTGCTGCGCCAGCTCGTTGTCGAACACAAACCCCGGCGCGGCCGGCGAGCCGAGCTTCCAGTCGACCGCCGGCACCAGCAGCGGCTCGCGCAGGGTCATGGGCGGCGGCGTGAAGGCCTGCAGCAGCGGCTTGTCCAGCGCCAGGCCCAGGGTCTGCGCGGTGTAGGTCAGGGCTTCGGCATGCATGTCCTCGTGAAACAGGCAGAGGCGGTAAAAGTACAGCGCGTCGTCGTCCTCATCGGCCTTGTCGAGCAGGTCCAGCGTGCTTTCCAGCGTGTCCAGCAGCCAGGCGCGACAGGCCCCCACGCCGGGCAGGTCCAGGCGCCAGCGGCTGCCATGCGGCACCCGCGACGAGTCCCACCAGCGGTCGGCATTCGGTTCGATCGAGGCCAGCCGCGCATGCGCCGGGTCGGCGTGCCGGCCCCGCGCACGCTGCATGTTGCGGCCAATCCACCACTCCTGGAACCAGGCCACGTGGCCGATTTCCCAGAGCGGGGGGTTCAGCGTCGGCAGTTGGGGCACCACAAAATCGACAGCTTCGAGCGCCTGCTGGTACTGGCCGAACAGGCGCAACGTGTGGTTGCGCGCATCCATCAGCGCCAGCGACAGCAGGTCCTTGCCGGCGCTGCGCATCAGGGCCGAATCGATCATGCCGTTGACCGAGGTCGATACGGAATGCGGCGGCGAGTCGGGAGCAGCGTCTGAAGCCAAAGCGGAACATCCTGGTGCGCCCGGCCATGCGCAAAACCAACAGCGGCCATGGCCGGCCGGGCGTGTATTGCCAGAATAGCAGAGCGCTGCCACTTGCGGCGGGCCCGCCCCCCAGGTGTTGCCTAAAGCAGTAAAAACCCGTCCTGCACGACCTGTCAGCGGGCGCCACGCGCCGACTGTCACCCCGCGCTGGCTTTCGTGCCAAATTCCGCAGGCACCAACATAGACTGCGGCAACCGTCCGTCCGCGCCCTGTCCCTGTGCAGCCTGTCCTTGAACGCCTGACCCTTCAACCGGTACCCCGTGTATGACCACCAACGCGCTGAAGCCCTCCCCTGAAGACCTGGACGTGAGCATCATGGACCTGAGCCCGCTGGCCTGGGTGCTGGAAGAACTGCGCAAATCGCTGGACAACGCCAGCAAGGCGCTCAAACGGTTTGTGCGCGAGGCCGGGCAGGCCCAGGGCGCCGAACTCGCGGCGCTGGACGCCAGCCAGCTGCGGCTGGCCCGCCAGCAACTGCACCAGGCGGCGGGCGCGCTGGACATGGTCGGCATGACCGCGCCGGCCCTGGTGCTGCGCGCCATGGAAACCGCGGTGCAGCGTTTTATCCAGTCACCGGCGCTGTGCACCGCCAAGGCCAGCGACCAGATCGAGCTGGCCGGGTTTGCCCTGACGGCTTACCTTGAGGACGTGATGGGTGGCAAGGCGGTGTCGGCGGTCTCGCTGTTTCCGCAGTACCGCGACATCCAGGGCCTGGTCGGCGCGGACCGGGTCCATCCCGCCGACCTCTGGGTGTTCGAATGGCGCTGGCTCGAACCGGCGCTGCCGGTCAGCGTCGGCCCCACGCCCTACAGCGATGCCTCCCGGCAGATGCTGGACCGGCTGACGCTGAAGCTGGTCCGCGGTGGCGATACACGCGCCGCGCAAAACCTGTCGGACATGTGCCTGGGCCTGGCGCAAACCGACACCGAGGTCGAGCTCAAGACCTTCTGGAAAATTGCCGCCGGTTTTTTTGAGGCGCTGGCGCTGCGCCTGCTGAAGGTGGACGTGTACGCCAAACGGGCGATTCTGCGCATCCTGCTGCAGTACGCCAACCTGGCCCGCGGCATGCCGCACGCCTCGGACCGCCTCGCGCAGGACCTGCTGTTTCTCTGCACCCAGGCCGTGACCCGGCAGGCCGGCGAGGCACCGGTGCTGTCAGCGGTGCGCGCCAGCTACGGCCTGGAGCGCTTCCTGCCGGTTGACTACGAAGCCCTGCAGTTCGACCGCTTCGCCCCGGCGCTGATCACCCAGGCCCGCAAGCGCATCGGATCGGCCAAGGAAAGCTGGTCCTCGGTGACCGCCGGCGACCTGACCCGCTTCAAGATGGTCAGCGACCAGTTCAGCCTGGTCACCGATTCACTGGTCAAGCTGCATCCGCCCAGCGAGCCGCTGGCGCAAGCGCTGACACGGGTGATCGAAGCCACCGCCGCGTCCGGGCAGGCGCCCTCGCCGGACCTGGGCCTGGAGGTCGCGACGGCGCTGCTCTACCTGGAAGCGGCCTTCGACGACCTGGACCCCAAGGACACGCAGCTGACGGTTCGCAGCAACCGCCTGGCGCAGCGGCTGGACAGCGCCCGCGCCGGCCAGGCGCTGGCGCCGGACCCCTGGATGGAGGCGCTGTACCGGCACCACAACGACAAACAGACCATGGAGAGCGTGGTGACCGAGCTGCGCAGCCTGCTGGGCCAGCTGGAGAAGTCGCTGGACAATTATTTCCGCACCCCGGAGGACAAAACCATCCTGGCCGCCGTGCCCGGGCAGCTCGAGCAGATGCGCGGCGTGCTGGCGGTGCTGGATCTGGAACAGGCCGCGCTGGCCGTGGCCCACATGCGCGACCTCGTCAACCAGATGCTGGAGACCGCCATCACCGCGCAGGAGGCCCGCGCGGCCGGCACCTTCGACCGCCTGGGCAACAACCTCGGCGCGCTGAGCTTCCTGATCGACATGCTCAACTACCAGCCGGCGCTGGCCCGGAAAAACTTCACCTACAACGCGGCAAAAGGCGAGTTGCAGGCCCGGAGCACCGACGTCGAGCGGCCGGCCTGACGAACTGTTAACCTGTGGCGCGGGCACGGAGCCCGTGACACGAGGTCATCCATTGGTCAGCAGTTCCGACACAAGCAAGGTTGTCATCGTCAGCCCGGCCTTGCGCGAAGCCAACAACGGCAACTGGCACACCGCGCAGCGCTGGGCCCGGTTCCTGTCCGGCCAGCATCAGACCACGCTGCTGGACGACTGGCCCGGTCCCGGGGCAGCAGCGGCCGGCATCATGGTCGCGCTGCATGCACGCCGTTCGGCGCCATCCATCCAGGCCTGGGCCCGGCAAAACCCCGACAAGCCGCTGGTGCTGGTGCTGACCGGCACCGACCTGTACCGGGACATCCAGAGCGACGCCGACGCCCGCTTGTCACTGGCGCTGGCCAGCCACCTGGTGGTGTTGCAGGAGAACGGCCTCGAGGCGCTGCCGCCCGCGCTGCGCGCCAGGACCCGCGTGATTTACCAGTCGGCCCGGCCGCTGCAGCCGGCACGCAAACCCCGGCGTGCCTTCCGGGCCGTGATGGTCGGCCACCTGCGGGATGAAAAAGACCCGCTGACGTATCTGCGTGCCGCCGCCGCGGCCTACCCGACGCCCATGCATTTCGAGCAGATCGGCGCGGCGCTGCAACCCGAACTGGCGCAAGCCGCCCAGGCGGCAGCGCAGTCGGTCGCGGGATATCGCTGGCTCGGCAACCTGCCACGCGCCACGGCGCGCCAGCACATCAAGCGCGCCCATGTGCTGGTCAACAGCTCGCTAATGGAAGGCGGCGCGCAGGTGATCATTGAGGCGGTGCAGTCCGGCACGGCGGTGCTGGCGTCGGCCGTCAGCGGCAACATCGGCATGCTGGGCGCGGACTACCAAGGCTACTTCCCGGCCGGCGACGACGCGGCGCTCGCGGCGCTGCTGCAACGCTGTGCCACCCAACCGGCCGTGCTGGCGCGGCTCGAACAGCAGTGCCGCGCGCGCGCCCACCTGTTCAGTCCCGACCTGGAAAAGCGCCTTGTCATAAACTTGGTCAACAGCGCACTGAAAGCCTCCCCATGAATGCCCCCGACAAACTCACCCCCACCCTGCCCGCGGTTCCCCGCCTCAGCAGCCTGTCGCACGGCGGCGGCTGCGGCTGCAAGATCGCGCCCGGCGTGCTGGCCGAAATCCTGAAAAACTCGAGCAACCTGCCGATTCCGCCGCAGTTGCTGGTCGGCATCGAAACCGCCGACGATGCGGCGGTGTACCTGCTCAATGACGAGCAGGCGCTGATTGCCACCACCGACTTCTTCATGCCGATCGTGGACGACCCGTATGACTTCGGCCGCATCGCCGCGACCAATGCCATCAGCGACGTGTATGCCATGGGCGGCACACCGATCATGGCGCTGGGCCTGGTCGGCATGCCGATCAATGTGCTGCCGCTGGAGACCATAGGCGCCATCCTGCGCGGTGGCCAGGATGTCTGCCGCGATGCCGGCATTCCGATTGCAGGCGGCCACACCATCGACTCGGTCGAGCCGATCTACGGACTGGTCGTGCTGGGCCTGGTCCATCCCTCCCGCGTCAAGAAGAACTCGGGCGCCCGCGCCGGCGATGTCCTGATCCTCGGCAAGCCGCTGGGTGTCGGCATCCTGTCGGCCGCGCTGAAAAAGGACGCGCTGGACGCGCAAGGCTACGCCCGCATGATCGCTGTCACCACCCAGCTCAACAAACCCGGCATCGCCCTGGCCCAACTCGACGGCGTGCATGCGCTGACCGACATCACCGGTTTTGGCCTGGCCGGGCACGGCCTGGAACTGGCGCGCGGCTCCGGCCTGCAAATGCAGATCGCGCTGGACCGCATTCCCCTGCTTCCGGGCGTGCTGGAACTGGCGGCGGCGGGCATGGTCACGGGCGCCTCCGGGCGCAACTGGGCCAGCTACGGGCACGAGGTGCAACTGCCCGCCAGCATCCCGCCGGAAATGCAGGCCCTGCTCTGCGACCCGCAAACCAGTGGCGGGCTGCTGGTGGCCTGTTCGCCGGAGACCGAGGCCGAGGTGCTGGCCATTTTTGCGCAGCACGGTTTCGCCAGCGCCTGCACCGTGGGCCGCATGACAGAAGGCAGCGGTCTGGCGGTGCTGCCGTCCCTCTGAGGCGGCGCGGCCGCACGAATCGCTGCAGACGCGCTTGAGCGCGGTCCCCATACTCGCGTTTACCCCTAGCCGCCAGGGCCGACATCGTCAAAATGATGTCAGCTAGCCCACCGTCCTTCTCTATAAAATCCCGCATCCCTCACGCTTTTGCGTCCGGAGCAGCCGTTCACAGCGGTGTCCGGAAGCCTCGATGCGGGCCTTCTTTACCCTGGAGACAAAGCAATGCATGCGTTACTCAAGTTTTCGAACTTCGTGGACTGGCTCAACAGCCTGGTTGGCCGGTGGTCGATCTGGCTGATCCTGGCGTCCACCGTCATCAGCGGCGTCAACGCCGTGGTCCGCAAGGCCTTCAACATCGGCTCCAACGCCTACCTGGAGGTGCAGTGGTACCTGTTTGCCGCGTCCTTCCTGCTGGCGGCCGGTTACACCCTGCTGCAAAACGAACATGTGCGCATTGACGTGATCGCCAGCCGCTTCACGCGACGCACCCAGGTGAAGATGGAGCTGTTCGGCTTTGCCTTCATGCTCGCACCGATGTGCCTGGCCATCATGTATTTCGCCTGGCCCTTCTTCATGAACGGCTACACCTCGGGCGAGATGTCGAACAACTCCGGCGGCCTGATCCGCTGGCCGGTCTACCTGCTGATGCCGGTGGGCTTTGCGCTGCTGCTGCTGCAGGGCATCTCTGAATTCATCAAGCGTGTTGCCTTCCTCAAGGGCATGGTGGATGACCCCGCCGTCAAGAGCGAGGGCAAATCAGCCGAGGAAGAACTCGCCGAAGCGATCCGCCGCCTGGCCGAAACCAAAACGGCAGCGGCCGACGTGAAATAAGGACAGCGTCATGGAATTCCTCATCGCCAACTTCGCCCCCATCATGTTTGTGGGGCTGATCTTTTTCCTGCTGTTCGGTTTCCCGGTGGCTTTCAGCCTCGGTGCCTGCGGACTGTTTTTTGCCTTCATCGGCATCGAAATCGGGGTGTTGCCCGAAGCCCTGATGCAGGCCCTGCCGCTGCGCATTTTCGGCATCATGCAGAACGACACCCTGCTGGCCATCCCCTTCTTCACACTGATGGGGCTGATCCTCGAACGCAGCGGCATGGCCGAAGACCTGCTGGAAACCATCGGCCAGGTGTTCGGTCCGATTCGCGGTGGCCTGGCGCTGGCCGTGGTGTTTGTCGGTGCGCTGCTGGCCGCCACCACCGGCGTGGTCGCCGCCTCGGTGATCTCGATGGGCCTGATCTCCCTGCCCATCATGCTGCGTTACGGTTACGACCGCAGGCTGGCGGCCGGCGTCATCGCCGCATCCGGCACGCTGGCGCAGATCATTCCGCCGTCGCTGGTGCTGATCATCCTGGCCGACCAGCTGGGTCGCAGCGTCGGCGAGATGTACAAGGGCGCTTTCCTGCCCGGCTTCATGCTGACGGCGATGTATGCGGGTTATGTGATCCTGCTGGCCTTCATCAAGCCGCAGTGGGTGCCTGCGCTGCCGCCCGAGGCGCGCACGCTGCGCGAACCCAACGGCCGCAGCGGCATGTTTTCGCTGACCGTGCTGACCGTCATTTGTGTGGTCGTCGCGGTGTACGTGGGTGAGCACTACGCGCAGGTGCTGTCCATGCTCAGCGGCAAGCAGATCGACAGCGTGCCCACCGACGAGATCATTGTGGTGTCCATGTGCGGCGGCGTGATCCTGGCACTGGTCGCAGCGCTGATCAACAAGGTCACCCGCATGGGCCTGCTGTCGCGCATGGCCGAACGTGTGACCTTTGTGCTGATTCCGCCGCTGCTGCTGATCTTCCTGGTGCTGGGCACGATTTTCCTCGGTGTGGCCACCCCCACCGAAGGCGGCGCCATGGGCGCGCTGGGTGCGCTGATCCTGGCGACGGCGCGCGGCCGCATCACCTTCTCGCTGCTCAAGCAGGCACTGATGACGACCACCAAGCTGTCGTGTTTCGTGATGTTCATCCTGATCGGCTCGACCGTCTTCAGCCTGACTTTCCAGGGCGCCGACGGCCCGCGCTGGGTCGAACACCTGCTGTCCGACCTGCCCGGTGGTCAACTCGGCTTCCTGATCCTGGTCAACGTGCTGATTTTCTTCCTGGCCTTCTTCCTGGACTTTTTCGAGCTGTCCTTCATCGTGGTGCCGCTGCTGGCGCCAGTCGCCGAGAAGCTGGGCATTGACCTGATCTGGTTCGGTGTGCTGCTGGCGGTGAACATGCAGACCTCCTTCATGCATCCACCCTTCGGTTTCGCGCTGTTCTACCTGCGCAGTGTGGCCCCGACCAAGGAATACACCGACAAGGTCACCGGCGCATTGATCCAGCCGGTCAAGACCACGCAGATCTACTGGGGCGCCATTCCTTTCATGGTGATCCAGCTCATCATGGTGACGCTGATCATTGCCTTCCCGCAACTGGTGTCCAGCGGACTCGACAAAAAAGAGGTCTACGACATGGAGAAGATCCAGCAGCAGATGGAAGCCAACATGCCGCCGTCCAACGAGCAGGAAGCGCCAGCGCCTGAAATGCCTGGTGCGGAGCCCGCCGCGCCAGGCACGACGGAGCCGGCCGCACCCGGGGCCGCGGCTCCGGCCGAGGACGATCCGCTCAAGGCCCTGCAGGACTCGATGTCCAGTCCGAAGAAGTAGGCCAGGTCCACCCGGTCTGCCACCCCAAAAAGCCCCGCTCAGCGGGGCTTTTTTTTATGGGCTGTTGATGCGCCAGGCAGGCGCTCCCGGTCCGGCGCCTGGCGGGGTCCGCTGCAAGCGCTTGTGCCCAGCCGCGGCGGGTGCCAGCCCCGGGTGGTGCCAGCACCAGCACCTGCACCTGCACCTGCACCTGCCCGGCCCCTTGCCGCGCCGGGCATGCGCAAAAAAAAGCCCCGCAGTGCGGGGCTTTTTGGGGCTGTCCTGAACCATGCAGGACAAAGCGTCAGTGCATCACAGCTTCACGGTGGCCATGAAGTTGTCGAAGCGGTTTTCGGCGAAGCGGAACCACAGGACCTGGTCACGCTGGAAGGTGCGCATGTCAGCGTAGATTTTCTTCCACTCGGCGCTCTTGGCGTTGTTCTCTTCGTAGACCTGCATCGACGCGTTGTAGGACGCAGTCAGCACGGCTTGCGGGAACGGCAGCACCTTGGTCTTGGCAGCCACGAGCTGCTTCAGGGCGATCGGGTTGCGCGCATCGTACTTGGCCAGCATGTCGGAAGATGCCAGGGCCGCGGCGGCCTCGACAATCGCCCTGTTTTCCGGCGTCAGTGCGTCCAGCGCCTTCTTGTTGATGAAGAAGTCAACTTCCGGGCCACCCTCCCACCAGCCGGGATAGTAGTAGTTCGGCGCGACCTTGTTGAAGCCGAGCTTCTGGTCGTCGTAAGGACCGACCCACTCGGCCGCATCGATGGTGCCTTTTTCAAGCGCCTGGTAGATCTCGCCACCGGGAATGCTTTGCGCCACCACACCGAGTTTGGTCATCACGTCGCCGACCAGACCGCCGCCCAGGCGCATTTTCAGGCCCTTCATGTCGGCGACCGTCTTGATTTCCTTGCGGAACCAGCCACCCATCTGGGTGCCGGTGTTGCCGCCGGCATAGCTGACCATGCCGTAGCCGGCATAAAACTCGTTCATCAGCTTGCGGCCGTTGCCATGCATCATCCATGCGTTCATCTGGCGGGCATTGAAGCCGAAGGGAATCGCCGAGCCCAGCGCAAAAGCCGGGTTCTTGCCGTAGAAGTAATACGGCACGGTGTGTGCCATTTCGACGGTGCCGTTCTGCACGCCGTCAACCACGCCGAAAGCGGGCATCAGCTCGCCGCCGGCATGGACGGAAATTTCAAACTTGCCGCCGGACATGGCCTTGACCGCGTTGGCAAACACATCGGCGCCGCCGTAAATCGTGTCCAGCGATTTCGGGAAGCTCGACGCCAGGCGCCAGCGCACTGCGGCCTGCGCATGGACCGCCGGTGCAATACCGGCAGCCAGCACACCGGCAATGCCGGCATTTTTGATAAGGGAACGACGATCCATGAATTCACTCCAGGTGATTAAAAAAAACACGGCTTGTGGCCGGGTCACCAACTTTTTGCAAGTTGTTTTCGATTGTAAAACTCGCTCCCGGGGCCCCAAGGGCGGGTTTTCCCTGCGCGAACTCCCGCCTGGAAGGCACAGTCAGCCAGTTGTCAGCCCCCGGGCCGCCTACAGCTTCTGGCTTTGCATGAAGCGGTCGAAGGTGGACTCGGTGAAGCGGAACCAGAGGTTCTGGTCACCGCGAAACCGCGCGTAGTCGGCATACACCTTGCGCCAGTTCTCATTGCTGGCCGACAGCTCGCTGTAAAGCTGCATGGACTCCTTGAACGCGGCATTCATCACGTCCGCCGGAAAAGGCCGCAGACGCGCGCCGGCCCCGACCAGCTGCTTGAGCGCCATCGGGTTGCGGGCGTCGTATTTGGCCTGCATCTCCACATGGGCCGCGGCGCTGGCGATTTTCACGATGGCCTTGTTCACGCTGCTCAAGGCGTCATAAGCCTTCTGGTTGATGTACAGGTCCAGCTGCAGGCCGCCTTCCCACCAGCCGGGGTAGTAGTAGTTGGGTGCCACCTTGTTGAAACCCAGCTTCTGGTCGTCGTAAGGGCCTATCCACTCGGCCGCGTCGATGGTGCGCTGCTCCAGCGCCTGGTAGATGTCACCGCCCGGCAGGTTTTGCGGCAGCGCGCCCAGGCGCTCGATGACCTTGCCGGTAAAGCCGCCGACCCGGAACTTCAGACCCTTCATGTCCGCCAGCGAGCGGATTTCCTTGCGGAACCAGCCGCCCATTTGCGCGCCGGTGTTGCCGCAGGCGAAGTTGATGATGTTGTAGCCCGCGTAGAACTCGCGCATCAGCTTCAGGCCATTGCCCTCGAAGGTCCAGGCGCTCATCTGCCGGCTGTTCAGGCCAAAGGGGATCGCGCCACCGATGGCGAACGTCTCGTCCTTGTCCGCAAAATAATACGGTGCGGTGTGCGCCGCCTCGACCAGGCCCCGGCGCACGTTGTCCACCACGTCGAAGGCCGGCATCAACTCGCCGGCGGCATGCACCGATATCTCGAACCGGCCACCCGACACCGCGCGCACATGCTGGGCAAAACTTTCTGCCGCGCCATAAATGGTGTCCAGCGACTGCGGGAAGCTTGATGCCAGACGCCAGCGAACCGCTGCCTGCGCCAGCACGGCGGGTGCCACGCCGGCCGCGAGCACGCCGGCGATACCGGCATGTCTGATCAGGGCTCGACGTTTCATGGAACACTCCGGAAGGGAAAACCGGCCTGTGGCGGACAGGCAATCATCAGCGCAATGTATCGCGTTGCCGGAATTGTAAAAAGCCCGGGCCCCGCAGCTTCACGGGTTTTCCCGCGCGCTCCTTCCCCGGCTCGCGCAGCACACCGCGCATCACTGACCCCGCGCGCTGGCGCTGCTGCGGCGTCAGCCCACCGACTTCAGTGCCGGCTTGGCGGCCTTGCCCGAGCCGGCCGGTACCGCGGCAAAACGTGCGCTGATCGCCCGTTCGATGCCGGCCGCATCCAGCCCCTGCTGCGCCAGCAAGCTGGCCGGATCACCATGTTCGGTGAACTCGTCACGCAGGCCCAGGTGCAGCAGGGGCTTGCAGACACCCGCCTGCGCCAGCGCCTCGGCCACCGCGCTGCCGGCGCCGCCCATGATGGCGCCCTCCTCGACCGTCACCAGCGCATCATGGCCGGCGGCGACCTGCAGCAGCAGGTCCAGGTCCAGCGGTTTGGCCCAGCGCATGTTGACCACCGTCGCGCCCAGCTTCTCGGCCGCCTGCAGCGCCGGATACAGCAGCGTGCCGAAGGCCAGGATGGCAATGCCCTTGCCCTGACGGCGGATCTCGCCCTTGCCGAAAGGCAGGGCATCGAGATGGGACTGGGTGGCCACGCCGGCACCGGCGCCGCGCGGATAACGCACCGCCACCGGGTGGTTCTGCGCATAGGCACTGCTGAGCAGCATGCGACATTCGTTTTCGTCGGCCGGGCAGGCCACACTCATGTTGGGGATGCAGCGCAGGTAGGGGATGTCGTAAGCACCGGCATGGGTCGCGCCATCGGCGCCTACCAGCCCGGCGCGGTCCAGCGCAAACACCACCGGCAGGTTCTGCAGCGCCACGTCGTGGATCAGCTGGTCATAACCCCGCTGCAAAAAGGTCGAGTAGATCGCCACCACCGGCTTGAGGCCCTCGCAGGCCATGCCGGCCGCAAAAGTGACCGCATGCTGCTCGGCGATGCCGACGTCGTAGTACCGGTCGGGGAAACGCTGGTGAAACTCGACCATGCCGGAGCCCTCGCGCATGGCCGGCGTGATGCCGACC
>PNNC01000040.1 GCA_013824015.1 Polaromonas sp. | reverse complement strand
CGCTGCTGGAAGCGGATCTCGCCGCCCATGGCGATGATCTGCTCGCGCATGTTCTCCACCACCTTGACCAGCTTGAAGGTGCCGATGTGTGGCTTGCTGACCAGCAGGATTTCGTCGGGCGCGCCGGCCTTGACGAATTCGGTCATGACCTTGCGGCCGAGGAAACGCGGGTCCTTGATCTGGCTCCAGAGCTTGCCGTCGGAGAAAGTGCCGGCGCCGCCTTCGCCAAACTGCACATTCGATTCCGGGTTCAGCACTTTTTTGCGCCACAGGCCCCAGGTGTCTTTGGTGCGTTCACGGACCTTCTTGCCGCGCTCCAGCACGATGGGGTTCAAGCCCATCTGTGCCAGCAGCAGCGCCGCAAAAATGCCGCAGGGGCCGAAGCCGACCACCACCGGGCGCAGCGCCGGCGCCTGGCGGGCCGTGGTGACCAGGTGGTAGCTCTGGTCGGGGGCGGGGCGGATGTGCGGGTTGTCCTTGAACCTTGCCAGCAGGGCGGCTTCGAGGGCTTCGTCCGCGAGTTCGACGTCGGCGATGTAGACCAGCAGCAGTTTCTGCTTGCGCGCGTCGTAGCTGCGTTTGTAAATCGTGTGGCTGCGCAGCTGGTCGGGCTCGATGCCGAGCGTGCGCCGGATCAGCGCGGGCAGGGCTTCTTCAGGGTGGTCAAGCGGCAGCTTGAGTTCGGTCAGGCGGATCATGGGGGCTCTTTGGGATCTGTTTTTCGGATCTGGCGCCATTTTAAGCTTGGGGACCCTCTGCATCACTTCCGCCATGCGCGTTCGGGTCCACAACGGGATGATTTGCTTGCCAACACTCCGCGTCGTGTGCCTGAAGGCACACGCAAGGGGTTTGGTGAGGAAAGCGCCCGTTTTGGTCCGAACCCGAAGGGGCGTGGTTTTGCGGGCGATCCGCTTTGTTGCAAAACCAGGCAAGGCGGCCAGCCTTGCCTTGGGTTTTGCGCCTCACGGCTCATCCCGCAAAAGCCCCGCCGCGCTCGGCGCAAGTGATGCAGAGGGTCCCTGGCCCATATCCCGCCTGCGCAATGCGCTACTGAATTCATAGCGCGTCAATTGCCGGGATAATGGGGGCGTGAAGCACGCCAGACTGCCGCTGGTGCAAGGGTGGAAACACCGCACTGGAGGAAGGTCCGGACTGCGCAGGGCAGCGTAGCAGCTAACAGCTGTCCACCGTGAGGTGAGGATCAGAGCTACAGAGACGAGTCGGACCGGGGCAACCCGGGACGGGTGAAACGAGCAATCTCTACGCGCAGCAATACCAAGTAGGCACACGTTGACGGGGCCCCCGGAGTGTGCGGGTAGGTAGCACCGAGCCGTTTGGTGACAAACGGCCCAGATTAATGGCAGTCACGGGGCGGCAACCGCAAGGAAACCGTTCCGCACAAAATCCGGCCTATCGGCGGGCTTCACACTTTTTTCAACGCGTCCGGCGCTGGCCGCCGTGCGCCGGCGCGGTAGTCAGATCTCGTCGATCGCGGTGGACAGCGATGGCGTGTCCTGCGCACCGGCCGCCGTCTCCAGCGAAAAACGTTCACGCGTGTTGATGTAAAAACTGGCGCCAAACCGCGCCACCGGAAAGTAGTCCTGCAGCCGCACGCGCCACAGTTCGGTGTCGATCAGACCCTCGCGCGCATGCAGCCAGTGCACCTGACCAATGAAGATCTGCCGGCTCGCGGTTTCCATCGTCTCGTACAGCGTGCATTCAAAAGCGCAGGGCGCTTCGACGATGCGCGGCGGCTGGACCTTGTTCGACGGCGCGGCCGTCAATCCGACGGCCGCCAGTTCGCTGACGTCGGCCGGAAAACGTTCGCCGCAGCGGTGCATCTGACCGGCCATGGCTTCGTCGGTCAGGTGCACCACAAACTCGCCGCTGCGCTGGATGTTGGCGGCCGTGTGTTTGAGCTGGCCGTCGTGCAGGCGGTTGATGCTGACCATCACGATCGGCGGCTCCTCGCCCAGCATGTTGAACATGCTGAAGGGCGCGGCATTGACCACGCCGTCCTCGCTGAGCGTGGTGATCAGCGCAATCGGCCGCGGCACGATCAGGCTGGCCATCAACTTGTAGCGCTGGTATTCGGTGATGGCGGAAAAGTCGATGTCCATGAGGGTCTTCTTGGTTCAGCCCAGACCCAGCATCTGCGCCAGGCTTTTTTCGGCTTGCGGTTTGTCCAGGCAGATGCGGCGCTCCAGGTCCAGCAGGTGTTCGTTCATCACGCGCACCGCCTTGGCCGGTTCGCCGTTTTCGATGTAATCGACGATGCGTGCGTGTTCGTCGTGTTCGCAGGCGGCGTTGCCGGGCGGCTCGTACAGCGCCACGATCAGCGAGCAGCGCGACACCAGCTCGTGCAAATAGCCGTGCAGGATGGCATTGCCTGACAGCTCGGCCAGGCGCAGGTGGAAGGTGCTGGCCAGCCGCGCCCAGGCCGGCTGGTCGGCGCGGTGGATCGCCGAGTGTTCATCGCGCAACTGCTTGCGCAGCGAGGCGATTTCGCTTTTGCTGATGCGCTGCGCCACCAGCGGCACGATGGTCGCCTCCAGCAGCCGGCGCGCCTCGAAAATCTGCCGGGTTTCCTCGGGCGTGGGCGCGGCGACCACCGCGCCGCGGTTGGGCCGCAGGTCCACGATGTGGTCATGCGCCAGCCGCTGCAACACCTTGCGCACGGTCGCGCGGTTGGCCGAGAACAGCTCGCACAGCGCCTGTTCGGGCAGCTTGGTGCCCGGCGCGATGCGCTGGTTCATCACGCTGTCGAACACAGAGTGGTAGATGCGGCTTTCGCTGTCGGACAGGCCGGTCACCAGCGGCACGGTCACACCGGCGACGGGCGGGGCGGTTTTTTTGGCGGGGCTCATGGTCCGGTCTCCGGAAAAAGTTCGTCCATGTGGCTGCAGATCGCGCCCGGTGTGCTGACCCAGATGTGGCCTTCGTCACGTTGCCGCGCGATGTGCTGCAGCGCCCGCCGCAAGTGCCGCAGCCGGTAGGGCTGGCCGACGATGTAGGGGTGCAGCGCGATGCCCATCACCAGCGGCTGCTGCAGGGATTGCTCCAGCATCTCGTCGAAGTTGTCGATGATCATCTGCGCGAAGTCCTTGCCGTCCATCTGGCGCGCCACGATCATCGGGATGTCGTTGAGCTCCTGCGGGTAGGGAATGGACCACAGGCCGCCATGGCGCGTGGTTTTGCGCACCGGCTGGTCGTCGTGGCACCAGTTCAGCGTGTAGCGGTAACCGGTTTCTGCCAGCAGGTGCGGCGTCGCCAGGCTTTCCGAGATCCAGGGCGACAGCCAGCCCGCAGGCGCGCTGCCGCTGTGATGGGCGATGCGCGCACGGCAGTCGGCCAGCAGGGCGCGCTCCTGCGCTTCGTCCATGCCGGCCTGGCGTTCGGCATTGGTGTGGCCGTGGCCAATCAGCTCGTCGCCGCGCGCCACAAAGGCCGCCACCAGTTCCGGGCAGTGATCGTACAGCGCGGTGTTGATCAGCGCGCCGGTCGGCAAGCTGAGCGCATCGAACAGTTCCAGGCAGCGCCAGGCGCCGACCCGGTTGCCGTATTCGCGCCAGGCGTAGTTCAGCACATCGGGCTGGGCCGAAGCCGGGCCCAGGTTCGCCCCCAGGCCTTCACCAAAGGCGAAATGTTCGAGGTTGAAGCCGATGTAGACCGCCAGCCGCGCGCCGCCCGGCCAGCGGTAGTCGGGCCGCTGGTGGATCGCCCGGTAGCCAAACAGGCCATGGCCCGCCACCGGTCGGCCGGCCAGTCCGTGATCCCGGCTCATGGCAGGCGCTCCGCCGGTGCAAGGGCAGTTTTGGCGCGCGCGGCACGCTTGTTGTGCGTGGGTGTTCTGTTTCGGTGCATGGAGCGGTGGGGCTGGCAAAGGTGCATGAATCGAATCTGTCTGAGCAATTTTGGTGCCTAAACAGAGGTCAGATTGTCAACAATATGAGAGATCAATTGTTTTCAATATTTTCACGGTATGTCAATCCTTGGTGTTGGCGTGGCATGGAGTTTGCATCTCCCGACACCGAGTTCCAACCGCCCACCCCTTTTCAGGAGATTGCCATGCCCTTGTTCCGTCGTTCCTTCATCGCCGCCGCTGCGGCCGTGGCGACTGTCGCCTGCCTGCCCGTCCATGCCCAGGAGGCCATCAAGATCGGCCTGGTGACCGCCCTGTCGGGCCAGTCCGCCAAGGCCGGCGAAGCCATCACGCGCGGCCTGGCCGTGGCCATCGACGAGATCAACGCCAAGGGCGGCCTGCTCGGCGGCCGCAAGCTCGAGCTGGTGCGCCGCGATGACGAAGGCAACCCCGCCAAGGGTGTGGTCGCCGCGCGTGAACTGATCTTCAAGGAACAGGTGGCGGTGCTGTTCGGCGGTCTCGACACGCCGGTTTCCATGGCCATCGTGCCGATCGCCAACCAGGAAAAAACACCGTTCATGGGCCCCTGGGCCGCCGGCACGCCGATCACCAAAAACGGCGCGAATCCCAACTTCGCCTTCCGCGTCTCGGCGGTGGACGAGATCGTCAACAAGGCCATGCTGCAGTACGCGCAGAAAACCTTCAAGTCGGCCAAGCCCGGCATGATCCTGGTCAACAACCCCTGGGGCGAGTCCAACGAAAAGGGCCTGACCGCCGCGCTGGCCGCGAAAAACATGAAAGCCGTCGGCATCGAGAAGTTCGAGGCCAACGATGTGGACGTGGTGCCGCAACTGACCAAGCTGCGCGCTGCCGGCGCCGACGCCCTGTTCATGGTCGGCAACGTCGGCCCCTCGGCCCAGGTCGTCAAGTCGCTGGACCGCATGAGCTGGAAGGTGCCGGTGGTTTCGCACTGGGGTCCGGCCGGTGGCCGCTTCACCGAGCTCGCTGGCCCCAACGCGAAGAGCGTGCATTTTGTCCAGACCTACAGCTTTTTCGGCAAACAGACACCGGTCGGCGAAAAAGTCATGAGGGCGCTGATGGCCAAGTACCCCGACATCAAGGGCGCCGACGACGTGACACCCGCCGTGGGTGTGGCCAACGCCTACGACGGCATGCAGCTTGCCGCGCTGGCGATCAGCAAGGCCGGTAGCACCAAGGGCGACGAGGTACGCCAGGGCTTTTACAAGATCGACCGTTACGAAGGCCTGATCAAGACCTACGTCAAACCGTTCTCGGCCCAGGTGCATGACGCCGTCAGCGAAAACGACTATGTCTGGGCACAGTTCATCGACAACCGCATCCTGCCCGTGGGCATGAACTGACAACAACCGGCAACACCTCAGGCCGCCGCCCCGCTGCGGCACGGCCTGACAGGAGACTTTCATGCTTTTGACTTCGGCGCTGATCAGCGGCCTTGGTCTGGGCAGCATGTACGGCCTCATGGCCCTGGGCTTTTACATCACCTACGCGGTCTCGGCGACGGTGAATTTTGCCCAGGGCAGTTCCATGATGCTCGGTGCTGTCCTGACCTACACCTTTTCGCAAACCCTGGGCTGGCCCTGGCCGCTGGCGCTGACGGCCGCGCTGGCGCTGTGCGCGCTCTACGGCATGCTGGTCGAGTTTGTCGCGGTGCGGCCGTTTGCCAGCCGCGGCTCCAATGCCTGGCTGATGTCCACCGTGGCATTGGGCATCGTGCTCGACAACCTCGTGATGTTCACTTTCGGCAAGGAGCCGCGCAACCTGCCCTCGCCGCTGGCCGTCACGCCGATCCAGCTCGGTGAGGTCGGACTCGGCGTTTATCCGCTGCAGTTGCTGATTCCGGTGGTCGGCCTCGCGCTCGCGGGCGCGCTGCACCTGGTCGCGCGCCGCACGCGCTGGGGCGTGGCCCTGCTCGCGGTCGAGCAGAATCGCGATGCCGCGCGCCTGATGGGCATCCCGGTCAAGGTGGTGGTGCTGGTCGCGTTTGCGCTGTCCACGCTGTTTGCCGGTGTCGCTGGCGCGCTGGTCGCGCCGCTGTTCAATGTGCATTCCGACATGGGCACGCTGTTCGGCCTGAAAGCCTTTGCAGTCGCCATCCTGGGCGGCATCACCAGCGCCTGGGGCGTGATGCTGGCCGGCCTGCTGTTTGGTATCGGCGAGGCGCTGATCACCTCGACGCTGGGTTCGAGCTACACGCAGATCATCATGTTTTCATTGGTCATCGTGGTGCTGGCCTTGCGTCCTAACGGCATGTTCGGCCGACTCGAGGTCAAGAAGGTATGAGCCGTATTTCGTCTTTTTCCAGACCTTCATCCCTGCTCTGGGGCCTGGGCCCGGCGCCGGCAGTGGCTGTGCTGGCCGTGCTGATGCTGGGCGCGCTGGGCCTGGCCTGGACCGTCAATGGTTATTTCGTCTATGTGCTGGCCAATGTGGCGCTACTCGCGATTGTCGGCATCGGCCTGAATGTGCTGCTGGGCCTGACCGGCCAGGTGTCTTTCGGCCATGCCGGCTTTTACGCGCTCGGTGCGTATGCGGTGGCCGTGCTGACCACCAAGTTCGGCATGAACTTCTGGCTGGCCTGGGGCGTGGGTGTGGCGCTCAGCGCCGTGCTCGGCTTTTTGCTGGCCTTGCCGGCCTTACGCGTCAAGGGGCCGTATCTGGCGATGGTGACGATTGCCTTCGGCTTCATCGTCGAACACGGCATCGTCGAGTGGCGCGGTGTCACCGGTGGGCAGAACGGCATCATGGGTGTGGCCGCGCCGGCGCTGGGCGCGCTCAAGTTCGACGTGCGTGGTGTGGCCGCGCTGTCCATCGCTAGCTGCGCCGTGGTGCTGGTGCTCTACAGCTGGTTGTCGCGCAGTGCCTGGGGCGCGGCCATGCGGGCGGTGAAAGACAGCGAAACCGCCTGCGAGTCGGTCGGCATCAACCCGCTGCTGATCAAGGCGGTGGCTTTTGCCGTGTCGGCCGCGCTGGCGGGCCTGGCCGGCGGGCTGTTTGCGCCGCTGTCGGGGTTTGTCACGCCGCAGGGTTTTGGCATGTTGCAGTCGATTCTGTTTGTGCTGGTGGTGATGATTGGTGGCGCCGGTTCCATCCTCGGGCCGGTGATCGGCGCGGTGATTGTTGGCGTATTGCCCGAGTTGCTGGCCAGCCTCGAGGAATACCGATTGCTGTTTTTCGGCGGCTTGCTGCTGCTGGTCTTGTGGGCTGCGCCGCAGGGCCTGGCCGGCCTGCTTGGAGGTTTGTGGCGGCGGGTACGTCCGCTGCCGGCCGATGTTCCGCTGGGCGCTGTGGAAGCGCCGGCCTTGCCGTCGTCAGCCCTTGCACCGCGCGGCGCGCTGGCGGTCACTGGCCTGGGCCGGGTCTTCGGCGGCGTGCGCGCGGTGCATGACCTGAGCTTTACCACCCTGGCCGGGGGCGTGACCAGCCTGATCGGCCCCAACGGCGCCGGCAAAACCACGGTGCTGAACATGCTCAGCGGCTTTTACAAACCTTCCGCCGGTTCGTTTGCGCTGCAGGGCCAGACCCTGCAGGGGCCGGCGGCCTGGCAGCTGTCGCGCAGCGGCGTGGCGCGCACCTACCAGACCTCACAGATGTTTGGTTCGCTGAGCGTGGAAGACAACGTGGCCCTGGGCCTGTGCCGCGGCCGGCTCGGCAACCCGCTGCGCGCCGCCCAATTCAACAGCGGTGAACTGCGTCGCCAGAGTCGCGCCTTGCTGGCGCGCTGCGGTTACACCGGCTCGCCGCGCATGCTCGCGGCCGGCCTGCCGCATGTGGACCGGCGCCTGGTCGAGATCGCGCGCGCGCTTGCCACCGACCCGCAGGTGCTGCTGCTCGACGAACCGGCGGCCGGTTTGTCCAGCGAAGACAAGGAAACGCTGGGCCGCCTGCTGCGCAGCATCGCCGACAGCGGCATCGGTGTGGTGGTGGTCGAACACGACATGTCGCTGGTGATGAAGGTGTCCGACCGCATCGTCGTGATGGCTGACGGCCAGTTGCTGGCCACCGGCGCACCGGCAGAAATTCGCGACAACGCGGCGGTCAAACAGGCGTACCTGGGCAGCACCGCTGCCGGTGCAACGCCGGCCCGGGTTCGCAGCCAGACCGGCGCGGATGTCGCGCCCGAGCTGCTGGGCGTGGGGGAGCTGACCGCCGCCTATGGCGCCGAGCCGGTGCTCAAGCAGGTCAGCCTGCAGGTGCGGCGCGGCGAACTGGTGGCGCTGCTGGGCGCCAACGGCGCCGGCAAGTCGACGCTGATGCGCACCCTGGCCGGCCTGCACCGGCCGCTCGGTGGCGGCATGCATTTGCAGGGCACGGATTTGACGGGCAAGGGTGCTGAACAAATGGTCGCGCGCGGCCTGGTGCTGGTGCCCGAAGGCCGCCAGGTGTTTCCGGAACTGAGCGTGCGTGACAACATCCGCCTTGGCGCGTTTCTCAAACCGGAAGGCATCGATGCGCGTTTGGAAGAGATGCTGGTTCGCTTCCCGCGTCTGCGCGAACGCCTGCACCAGCGCGCCGGTTTGCTCTCGGGCGGCGAGCAGCAGATGCTGGCCGTGGCGCGCGGCCTGATGAGCCAGCCGGTGCTGCTGCTGCTCGACGAACCCTCGCTGGGCCTGGCGCCCAAGGTGATTGAAGAACTGTTCGCCGCGCTCGACAACTTGCGCAACGAGGGCCTGACGGTGCTGCTGGTGGACCAGATGGCGGCGCTGGCCTTGTCGCTGGCTGATCGCGCTTATGTGCTGGCGTCGGGGCGGGTGGTGGCTGAAGGCACGGCGCAATCGCTGCTGGCCGATGGGTCGCTGGCGCAGGCTTATCTGGGTGGGTAAGCGTTGTCGGAGACCAATCTGCGTCAATCAGGAGGAGGGGTGTTTTTTCTGCCGCCTGGCTCTCGCGGGCTTGCGAAATAACACCCATACACTGACCGACAGCATTGCAGCCGACCACGTTGGCATGAGGTAGTAGCCGAAGGTACCTCGGCGCGAGCGCCCATTTAAAATTGGGCAGACGTTTTCCTGAAGCTGAAGCAGTCCCACAAGACAAGAGCCAGAGCCTGCAAGTGCGCTGCCGAACAAGACAGTCAGTGCACCCATCACCAGATAAAACTGAAATGATCCCCGCCGTAGTTGATCGGGCGGGGGTTTGAAGAGGGCATGTCCAAAAGCCCATCCGAAAAATGCAATAGGCAGCGCGATCGCGCTTCCAATCCAGGCACCAAGCGTAATTTGATTCACCAACTCAGGAGTGATGTCCATGGGTAGTTGCTGGGATATGAAGTCGAGGTATGCAAGCTCGCGAGTGCTTATGGAAAGCCCTACAAATTAAACAAGCCCTGCGCCTGAATCCGCTCCACATGCGCGAGCAATGAACGTTTCGCCACCGGCCAGATGCGCGGGTCCACGTCGTCGTAAGCGAGTTTGACCCAGTCGTCCATCGATCCTTCGGGCTGCGCCTGCATCACGCCGACGATCTTGGCTTCGCGCTTCAGGCGGTGTGCCTTCAGGTGCGCGATCGCGGTTTTGGCTTCACCGATCACATAACCATGCGCCGGTGCGATGAAGTCGATCGCGTGTTCGTCGCAGGCGGCGCTGAGCGCATCGAGTGATTCGAGGTAGGCGTGCATGTTGCCGTCGGGCGGGTCCACCACCGTGGTGCTGCCGTTGAGGATGTGGTCGCCGCTGAACAGAATGCCGTCTTCGACCAGCACCAGGCACAGGTGGTTGGCGGCATGGCCCGGGGTGTGGATCACCTTCAGGGTATGCGTCATTTCGGGCGCCAGCCCATGACTGGCAAGGGGAAGCAGCTCCTGATTTGATAGCGAGCGGTCCGGCGTGAAATAACTGGCGGCGCGTGCTGTCGGCGCCGAGGGCAGGCCGAGGATGGGCGGCGGCACCTTGCAGAGCGCCTGCAGCGGCTTCGCGCCCGGTGAGTGGTCGGCATGCGAGTGGGTGCACACAATCATGCGGATGTCACCGCCGGCGGCGCGCCACAGGCGCTGCAAATGGTCCATGTCGGCCGGGCCCGGATCGATCGCGATGTAGCCGGTGGCCGGGTCGCCGACCAGATAACTGTTGGTGCCGGGGCCGGTCATCACGCCGGGATTCGGCGCGGTCAGGCGCATGAGGTTTTTGAGCAGCGGCACCGCTTGCGCCGTCTGCCAGTCCAGTGTGTGCACCATCTGGCCGTCGGGACTGGTCAGCGCGAGTTCGCCGTACGGCGCTTCGTGCTCCATGTAGCGCGCTTCGCCGCCTTCCAGAAAACCGGCGCGCGGGCAGGACGTCCACAGCGGCTGCTCGTTCGCAGCACAGGCCTGCAGCAGGGCATCCACGGTGGCAAAAGGCTGGAGGCGCTGCAGCGTGCGTATGGTCGGGAAGATGATGAAGAAGCTGCCGGCCTGATGCCGCGCCAGCGCATCGGCCGGCCGCACCCAGCAGGGTTCGAACTGTTCGGACTCGTCGGCCACCGGCTCCTGGCCGTCGGGCATGCGCGCCACCAGAAAGGGCACGTCGAAGCGGCGCGGCAGGTCGCGGTCGGTGATCCAGTGCGCCAGCACAAACACCTGGTCACCGGCCAGCACCAGGCCCTTGTCACGGCATTGCGCGGCAAACGGCAGCTTGCGGTCCAGTGCAGCGATGTCGGCCGTCGTCGCGTAGCTGCCATCGGCATGGCGGGCCAGCAGCACGCCGAGCTCTTCAAAACTTTCGCGGATGGCCGCAATCGCCTGCGTCAGGTGCAAGTCGCTCTGGCTGGCGCGCCGGGTCGACTGGGCATGCGCCGCGCTGTCGGCCGCGTCGATGCCACCGCCCGGAAAGACATAAGCGCCCGGCGCGAAGCTCGCGGTCATCGAGCGCCGCGTCATCAGCACCTCGATGCCTTGCGGGCTGTCGCGCAGCAGCAGCACGGTGGCGGCGGGTCGGGTGGGCGCGGGTTCGCGTTGCGGGTACAGGAGTTGGGAAGGTCGGACCATGGGCTGATTTTGCGTGAAAGCGGCGGGTGCTGCCGCGCCGTCCGGCTGATTGTTGGCATGCTAAGTATTAACCGCAATGGCGGATCGACTGCCGCCTGTCGATACTCGCTTGTCTTTATTTCACGTCATGCCCTATCCCCGTTCGGGCTGAGCTTGTCGAAGCCCTTCGACAGGCTCAGGGCGAACGGCAACACGCCGACTTGTTGGCATCGGACAAGTCTCAGAACAATTTGCAGGAGTCAACCATGAAACACTGGATTTCCCGAACCGCCCTGGCCGTTTCGGCCGCCGCGCTGTGCGCCACCTCGATGAGCGCCATGGCCCAGGCCTGGCCCGCCAAACAGCCGATCAAGTTTGTCGCGGTGTTTCCGCCCGGCGGCTCGGTCGACCAGGTGGCCCGCATCCTGGCGGTGCCGCTGTCGCAGCAACTGGGGCAGAACATCATTGTCGAGAACAAGGGCGGCGCGTCCGGCTCCATCGGCACCGCGGCCGTGGCGGCAGCGCCGGCCGATGGCTACACCTTTGCGGTGGTGTTCGACACCCACGGCGTCAACCCCAGCCTGATTCCCGGCCTGCCTTTCGACACCCGCAAGGACCTGGCGCCGGTGTCGCTGATCGGCACCTCGGCCATGGTGCTGGCAACCTTCTCGGGCTCCGAATACAAAACCTTTGGTGATGTGGTCGCCGCCGCCAAGGCCAAAAAGAATGTCAACTACGGCAGCATTGGCTCCGGCAGCCTGGGCCATCTGGCGATGGCCCTGCTCAGCAAAAGCGGCAACATCGACTGGCAACACGTGCCCTACAAGGGCGGCGGCCCGCTGATGACCGACGCCGTCGCCGGCCATGTGCCGCTGGCCATCGGTTCGGTGTTTGTGACCAAGCCGCATATCGACAGCGGCCGCCTGCGCCCGCTGGCCGTGACCACCAGCAAACGCGCGCCTGAACTGCCGAATGTGCCGACGGTGGCCGAAAGCGGTTTTGCCGGCTTCGACGCCCCGGCCTGGTGGGCCATCCTGGCGCCCGCCAAAACCCCGCCCGAGGTCGTCAAGCGCATGAACGAGGAAATCAACAAGGCGCTGCAAAACCCCGAGATCGCGAAGAAGCTCAGCGCCCAGGGCATCGACATCCGGGGCGGCACGCCGGACGCGGCACGTGTCTTCATCGACAAGCAGATCGACACCTGGGCCAAGGTGGTGAAGGACAACGGGATCAAGGCGGATTGAGCG
>PNNC01000148.1 GCA_013824015.1 Polaromonas sp. | reverse complement strand
ATTGGCCGGCGTGCTGGCAGCCCCCATCATCCAGGTCAACCCGCTGATGGGCTCCAACCTGATCATCGTGGTCTTCGCGGTGGTGGTGATTGGCGGCATGGGCTCCATCATGGGCTCCATCGTGACCGGGCTGGGCCTGGGTGTGGTGGAGGGCCTGACGCGGGTGTTTTATCCCGAAGCCTCCAACATCGTGGTGTTTGTCATCATGGTCATCGTGCTGATGTTCCGGCCTGCCGGCCTCTTCGGCAAGGAAGCTTGAGCCATGGCCAGCGCCCTCCCCCTTTCCCACGACAACAAGCAGATGTCCAAAGCCGCCAAACTCATCCGGATCACCTACATCGTGCTGCTGGCACTGGCGCTGGTCGCGCCCATGCTGGGTCTTTACCCGGTGTTTGTCATGAAGCTGCTGTGTTTCGCGATTTTCGCCTGTGCCTTCAACCTGCTGCTGGGCTTCACCGGCCTGCTGTCCTTCGGCCACGCTGCATTTTTTGGTTCGGCGGCTTATGTGACCGGCTGGATCATCAAGTCGCAAGGCTGGACACCCGAGCTGGGCATCCTGGCCGGTGTGGTGGCCTCCGGCCTGATTGGCCTGGTGGTCGGCATGGTTGCCATCCGGCGCCAGGGCATTTATTTCGCGATGATCACGCTGGCGATCGCGCAGATGGTGTATTTCGTCTGCCTGCAAGCCCCGTTCACCGGCGGCGAGGACGGCCTGCAGGGCGTGCCGCGCGGCGCGCTGTTCGGTCTGCTGTCGCTGGAGTCGGACACCGCCATGTACTACGTGGTAGTCGCCGTGTTTGTGGCCTGCTTCCTCGGCATCGCACGCATCGTGCGTTCACCGTTCGGGCAGGTGCTCAAGATGATTCGCGAAAACGAACCGCGTGCGATTTCGCTGGGCTACAACGTGGACCGCTACAAGCTGCTGGCCTTTGTGCTGTCGGCGGCGCTGGCCGGGCTGGCCGGCTCGCTCAAGACCCTGGTCATGGGTTTCGCGACGCTGTCCGACGCCCACTGGTCGATGTCGGGCGAGGTGATCCTGATGACCCTGCTCGGCGGTGTCGGCACCTTCTTCGGCCCGGTGTTCGGCGCGGGCATCGTGATCGCGCTGCAAAACCTGCTGGCCGACAAGGTCGGTTCCTGGGTCAGCGTGATCATCGGCGTGATTTTTGTGATCTGCGTGCTGGCCTTCCGCAAGGGCGTGGTCGGCGAACTGCAGGCTTACATGGAGCGGCGCCGGCGCGCTGCAGCAGCGCCCGACGCCTGACGGCCTGCGCGGTTGCTGTTCACCCGTCGGTCCGCGTAACGGCCCTGGCGCCACGTTCGGCGCGCGAACGTGGCGGCCTAATCCTCAATGCCGGCGGTGGACAGGGCATCGCTGATGTGTTCCGGCAGCACCAGCTTGCCGCTGTCATCGGGCAAGGGCTCGATGCTGATCACCGGCGCCGAGGAACTGACGCCGCCAAACATGGTGGCGAATGCGGCCGACGCCGCATCGCGACCGGTGGCAAAACGCACAAAACCCATGGGGATCGCCGTGCCCGAGGGATCGAACATGTACCAGCGGTGGCCGACATAAACCTCGACATAGGCGTGAAAGTCGGTCGGGCCCAGCGCCGGGTCGGCGCCGTAATCGATGCCGCTGACAAAACGCGCCGGGATGTTGACCGCGCGGCACAACGCAATCATCAGGTGCGCAAAGTCGCGGCAGACGCCGGCTTCGTCGATCAGCGTGTCCACGGCGGTGGTGTAGCCGGTGGAACTGTTGGAGGTGAAGGTCACGCGCTGGTTCACCCAGTCGCGGATCGCCAGCACCCGGCTGTAACCCTGGCGCAGGTGGCCAAATTCCTTGACCGCCAGCCGGTGCAGGCGGTCGGACTGGCAGTAGCGGCTGGGATAGAGATAAGGCAGCACCTGGCCGGGCAGTTGCAGCACGCCGATTTCGGACAGGTTGTCGGGTGACTCGCGGAAGTGAAACACGTCCACCGTGGCGGCATAGTTCACCGTCAGCGGACCGGGCATCGCGTGAAAACGCAGGTAGCGGTTGTGGCTGACGGCGTCGGTGTGGATGTCGGACTGCAAGACCTGGCTGATGCCCAGGGTTTCGTACACCACCGTCTGCTGGCGCGTCTGCGCCGCATGGATGTTGAACACGAAGTCGCAGCCGGCGTCGGCCACCTGGTACGCAAGTTCTATGGAAAATTTGAGCCTGACCATGGATGAATCCTGAAGGGGTGCTGCAGCCGGCGGGCGCAGCTGCAAAGTAAAAAGGGGGAGGCGTGGAAGGTGCTGTGGCGTGCAGTCGCCACCGGGCATCACCCGCCATGGTGGATTGTGATGACATCCAGAGACCCTGCCGGCAACTCGCGGCCGTGCCCCATACAGCGCCACCACCGCGCCTGACGCGCGTGCAGCACATCCGCCTACAGTCGCGCTCGATTGACTATTATTTTGATAGCTGTCGACGCAATCCTGGCAGGGGCCAGAGGCAGTTTTGCCTTCAATTCCTAAAAAGGCAGCGTCTGGCCCCGGTAGTCCACCAATGCCCCGCTATCGGCGGGCGCCAGATCAGCCAGCACAGCCAGCAGGTCGCGGGCAGCTTCCTGCGGGGGGCGCACGGTGAGCCCGGTTTTGGCAAAGGGCTGGCTCAGCGGCGTATCCACCGTGCCGGGGTGCAGCGCCACACAAATACCGTCGCGGTTGCTGCGGGTGAGCTCGATGGCGGCGGTCTTGACCAGCTGGTTGAGCGCGGCTTTCGATGCCCGGTAGCCGTACCAGCCACCGAGTGCGTTGTCGCCGATGCTGCCGACTTTGGCCGAGACAAATCCTGCCACGCAGCGCCCCTGCCGGGGCAGCAGCGGAAAAAAATGCTTGATCAGCAGCGCCGGGCCCAGGCTGTTGACCAGGAAGACCTGCTGCAGGTAGGCAGCGTCGAGATGGCGCCAGCCGCGTTCGGGCTGGCCTTGCGCACCATGCAAAAAACCGGTGGCCACCAGCAGCAGGCGCAGCGCCTGCCCGGACTCGGCACAGCGCCTGGCGACGGCCTGCGCCGCCGCGGCGATGCTGGCCTCGTCCGCATAGTCGATGCGAATCTCGCCCGCGCGGCCCAGGCCCAGCACGCGGGCGTAGTGCCCCTGCTGCTGCAGTCGCGCCAGCAGCGCAGCGCCCAGCCCGCCGCCGGCGCCGACCACCACGGCCAGCCCCGGGGCAAGCGGCACGCTGGTCGTCACCGGGCTGCTGCTCAAGCCTCGTCCATGAAGCGCACCTTGACGCTTTTGCCCTTGACGCCGCCGTTGGCCAGTTTTTGCTGCGCCTGGCTGGCAATCGCGCGGTCCACCGCGACATAGGTGGAGAACTCGTTGACATTGATCTTGCCGACCTGTTCGCGCGTGAACGGCGGGATGTTGCCGTCCGCGCCGGTCAAGGCGCCCAGCACGTCACCGGCGCGGATTTTTTCCTTGCGGCCGCCGACAATCTGCAGCGTCACCATGGGCGGCAGCAGCGGCTCATTGCTGGCCGGCGTCAGTTCGCTGAGCTTGTGCCACTCGGACTCGGCCTTCTGCAGGACCTCGATTTTGCCGACGTGCCCCATCTCGTCCATGCTGGCCAGGCTGATGGCCCAGCCTTCCTCGTCGGCCCGGCCGGTGCGGCCGATGCGGTGAATGTGCACTTCGGCGTCCGGCGTCACGTCGACGTTGATCACCATCGCGAGCTGCGCAATGTCCAGCCCGCGTGCCGCCACGTCGGTGGCCACCAGCACCGAGCAGCTGCGATTCGCAAACTGCACCAGCACCTGGTCGCGCTCGCGCTGCTCCAGTTCGCCGAACAGCGCCAGCGCACTGAAACCCTGCGCCTTCAAATAAGCAACGAGCGCGCGGCACTGCGACTTGGTGTTGCAAAACGCCAGCGTGCTGGCCGGCCGGAAATGGCGAAGCACCTGCGCCACCGCCCCCAGGCGGGCCTCGTCATGGTCGCTGTCGGGCACCTGGTACCAGCGCTGCTGGATCTTGGTCTTTTCATGCTGCGCCTGCACCGTGATGGTGTGCGGCGTTTTCATGAACTGCTGGCTCAGTTTCGCAATGCCTTCCGGGTAGGTGGCCGAAAACAGCAGGGTCTGGCGCTCTTTCGGGCATTGTCTGGCGACGGTCACGATGTCTTCGAAAAAACCCATGTCCAGCATGCGGTCGGCCTCGTCGAGCACCAGCGTGTTCATGGCTTCCAGCGTCAGGTGGCCGCGCGCCAGGTGGTCCATGATGCGGCCCGGCGTGCCGACCACGATGTGGGCGCCGTTTTCCAGGCTGGCGGTCTGGTTGCGCAGCGGCACACCGCCGCACAGCACCACCACCTTGGTATTTTCCTCGGCACGCGCGAGGCGCCGGATTTCAGTCGCGACCTGGTCCGCCAGTTCACGGGTCGGGCACAGCACCATGGCCTGCACCGCAAAACGCCGCGCATTGAGATTCGCCAGCAGCGGGATGGCGAAGGCGGCAGTTTTGCCGCTGCCGGTTTTGGCCTGCGCGATGATGTCCTTGCCGGCCAGCGCCAGCGGCAGGCTGGCCGCCTGGATAGGCGTCATGGCCAGGTAACCCAGGGTTTGCAGATTGGCCTGCATCGCAGGGTTCAGCGGCAGCGAACTGAAGTTTGTGCTTGCTGCACCGGAAGTCGAGGGGGAAGAAGTCATGTATCGATTATCGGCGCTGGGGCTTTTTTGCCACCTTGGTGCCTGGCGGGAGACCTTGCACGGCGCCGGCGCGGCGCCGCCGGTGTCGCCCCAAACACAGGCAATATCGGCCTCCAGCCCTTGTGCAGAAAGGGCGTGCAGCTCCTCTATTGATAGCGCGTCGGGCCCGCATGCGGCCTTGCAGAACATGCAAAAGGCCGGGCGCACGCGCAGGCCTTAAGCTTGGTGCCGCCATGCCCACCAACGACTTTCCCGCTGCCCTGGTTCAAACCCTGGGCGCCCACGCGCTGCTGCTGTTTGCCGTGCTGCTGGCGCTGCTGCTGCCACTGGTCGCCGCGCTGTGGTGGCTGGCGCGGCGTTATGCGCTGCCACGCGAAAGCAGCACCCTGAGCCCCGGCGTCTACCTGCTGATCCGCCTGACTGCGGGTTTTGCGCTGCTGGTCGGTGGCGCCGCCCTGTTTGCCGAGATCGCCGAGGAACTCGGCGACGGCATACGCGCCGGCCAGCTCGACCAGATCTTTTCGGATGCGGTGCGCGACCACACCGCCGCGTGGGCGCTGCAGGCCTTTGCTGGCATCACCCGACTCGGCGACACGACCACCCTGAGTGTGCTGGGTGGGGTGGTGGCGGCCGCGCTGCTGCTGCGCGGCCGGCGCTGGCTGGCGCTGGCCTGGGTGCTGGCGGTGTGCGGCAACGCGCTGCTCAACACTACGCTCAAGGCGCTGTTTGCCCGGACCCGGCCGCTGCACGAGGGCGGCCCGATCCAGGCCGAGGGCTGGAGCTTTCCGAGCGGGCACAGCTCCGGCGCCGTGGTCGTGTACGGCATGCTGGCCTATGTGCTGCTGCGTTGCCTGCCGCCGGCGCTGGCCTGGCGCGCCAGCCTGCCGCTGGTGCTGCTGGCCGCCGCCACCGCCTTCAGCGTGGGCAGCAGCCGGGTCTTCCTGCAGGTTCATTTCGCCACCGACGTGCTGGCCGGCTTCGCCTCAGGCACGGCCTGGCTGGCCGTCTGTGTGGCCAGCATCGAATGGGCCAGCCACTACCGTGCCTCCGGCTCCTGGAGATAAGGCGACAGCTCGGCGGGGCCCCAGCGCAGCGGCAACGCCGCTTCGACGCGCCGCATCGACAGAACCTGCATGCGCAGCAGGCGTTGCGCACCGTCGAAGTCCCGCAGTTCGGGGCCATCCCAGACGATGGCCGCCGTCACGGCCAGATACAGCAGGTCGCCGCTGTCGAAATCAATGAACAGCAGGCCGGCACGCGGGTTCAGCGCGATATTGCCCAGCGTGTTGAAGAAATAGTTGCCCGGAAAGTCCGGCGCGGTCAGCCTGCCGTCGGCATCCACGTGCACAAAACCGGGCTTGCCGCCACGGTGCGAGACGTCCACGCCGGCGGCGCGGCCGGCCTGGACCGGGTCACCGGCGTAGGCGGTGGCGATAAAAAACGTATCGGCGGCGCTGATGATGCGGCGCGCCGCGTCATCGAGCTGCGTGTTTTCCACCCACACCGGCGCGGCATCTTCACCTGCTTCGAGATACACCGGCTCGCGCGCCTGAATGTATTTGGGGCAGTTGCCGAAACTCTGGCTGACATCCACCGAAAAACCGGCGTCCTGCACATCACGCACGATGCCGTTCATGCGGTTGCGCCGCCGGGTATGCGGCTCCAGCCCCAGCAGGCCGATAGCCGCGCCGTCCACCAGCGTCTGCTGCAGCGGGTCACCCGGCAGCGCGCGGGCGCGAACAGCCAGTTGCCGCGCATGCGGCGATTGCAAAAAACCCGGCGATCCGGCCAGCACCGAGGCCCAGGGCTGGCCTTGTGCGTCCACGGTGCCGGCAATCACAAAAGGCAGGTGGCTGAAAAATTCGCGGTGCTGCTCCGGCATGAAGTCGCGGATCACACGCGGACCGATCTCCGCCATGCGTTGCGCCACGCCGGCACGCGCCTGCAGCGCGCGTTCGCCTTCATGAAAGGCCGGCGGGTTCATGGTGCAGGCGCGGACAGGCCGACCGGACTTTGCACCATGGGCACAAAACCGGGCAAGGCCTCGATACGTGCGAGCCAGGCGCGCAGATGCGGATAGGCTTGCAGCGACACCCGGCCTTCCGGCGCGCGCGCCACATAGCTGTAGTTGGCGATGTCGGCCAGGGTCGGCGCGTCGCCGGCCAGGAAAGCGCCCGATGCGAGCTGCTGCTCCATCACGGCAAACAGCAGCTGCGCACGCTCGACGGCTTCCGGGTTCGCCGGGCGTTTGAACAGTTCGGCCACACGCGCCGCCGCCGGTCCGAAGGCCAGCGGGCCGGCCGCCACCGACAACCAGCGCTGCACCGCCGCGGCGGCCAGCGGGTCGCGCGGCAACCAGGCGTCGGCATCCGGCGCATAACGGCCCGTCAGGTAGACCAGGATGGCGTTGGCATCGGCCAGCGTGACGTCGCCGTCCTGGATCACTGGCACCTGGCCGAAAGCATTCATCGCCAGAAACTCCGGCGTCTTGTGGCCCTTGCGCACCAGGTCGATCTCCACCAGCTCGACCGGCAGGCCCAGCAGGGAGAGAAACAGCTCCACGCGGTGGCAATGGCCGGAGATGGCGGCACGGTAAAGCCGGATCGGCTGGGCGGGCAACGGGTGTGCCGGGGACAGGGTACTGGAAGTCATGCTTGCTTTCGGAGTGGAAGCGCCATTCTGTTTGATTCGATATCCTGAATAAATGGCTAAAAATGCATTTGACTCATCCATTTTCCGGATGAATCCGCTTAACATGCACCCATGGACAAACTCCGCGCCATGCAGGCCTTCATCCACATCGCCGAGGAAGGCAGCCTGACGGCAGCGGCCCGCGTCATGGCATCCTCGCTGCCGGCCATGGTGCGCACCCTGGCCGCCTTCGAAGCGCAACTGGGCGTGCGCCTGTTCAACCGGACCACGCGGCGTCTCTCGCTGACCGAGGAAGGCCGGCGCCACCTGGAGAGCTGCCGGCAGTTGCTGGCCGCGCTGGCCGACGCCGAGGCCGCGCTGACGGCCGACGCCGCCGAGCCGGCCGGTCACCTGAGCATCACCGCACCGATGCTGTTCGGCCAGATGCATGTGGCGCCGGCCGTCACGCGTTTTGTGCAGAAGCACGACAAGGTACGCTGCAGCGTGGTGTTGCTGGACCGCGTGGTGAACCTGCTCGAGGAAGGCATCGATGTCGGCATACGCATAGGCGCGCTCGACGACTCCACGCTGGTGGCCCAGCCGGTGGGCAGCATCCGGCGCGTGGTGGTGGCCAGCCCGGCCTGGCTCAAGCGCCATGGCGAGCCGCAGCATCCGAAGGACCTGCTCAAGGCCAACTGCGTCCGCGTGAGCGACCATGCGCCGAACTGGGGGCCCTTCATGGACCAGGGCAAGGCGCTGCGCCTGAACGTCAGCGGCAACCTGGAGTTCAACCAGAACGCGCCGGCGGTGGCAGCCTGCGCGGCGGGCGCCGGCCTCGGCATGTTCTTTTCCTACCAGGTCGCGCCTTTCCTGAAGACCCGGCAACTGCGCATCGTGCTCGAACCTTTCGAGCCGCCGACACGTCCCATCCACGTGGTGTATCCGCACGCCCGCTTGCTGCCGATGCGCACCCGCGTGTTCATCGACTGGATCAAGGCCGAACTGCAGACCCTGCAGCACTGACACGGCCCGGAAAATCGCTCAAAACAGCCCCCGGCCCATGTCACACGGACCCGCGCTGCTATAACTTCAAGAGCGCCCCGGAAGCCTCCGCCTGACGCAACAAAGCAAACATGGTGCGCCGGGTGTTGGTGAAATGCGGCCGGGCGCGGCTGCTCCAGTCGGTGTGGCGCACCGCCAGCCAGGCCTCGGAGCCCAGGGTTTCGGGCGTCAGCAGGTCGTAACAGGCATAGGACAGCGGGCCGTGGTCGTGGTTGATGAAACGGCTGGCCCGCACACAGCCCGGCACGGCCGCCAGCCCGGGCATGTGTTCGGCGTTGTACCAGCGCGCGATCTCGTCGGCCCAGCCCGCTTCGGGATCGGTCTCGACCACGTAATGAAACAGCGGCGCTTCGCCGGAGGAGGCGCCGGCCATGTCGAACACCCGCGACAGGCGTGAGGCCTGCACGCCGGCAGCCTGCGGAAACGCCTGCTGGAAGGTGCTTGCGACTGCCGCGAGCTGGATCGGCTGCAGCGGACGCGCCACCGGAAAATGCAGGTACAGGTACAGCAGGCGCTGCGGCGCTGCCCAGATCGCGCGCGGCTGCGCACCGGCCAGTGCGGGCTCGCCGACCAGCCACGCCGCCGACACCAGTGCGTCGCGCGGGCCGCCGTCTGGCAGCGTCGCCTGCACCAGCACCGCGTCGGTCGCCACCTCCCAGTCGCTGGCCATGCCGCCCTACTCCGGCTTGATGTTTTTGGCCTTGATCACGCGGCTCCATTTGGCCGTGTCATTTTTCAGCAGCGCCGCCAGCTCGGCCGGGCTGGATGCCGCCGGCACCGCGCCGGAAGCCATCAGTCTGGCGGCGACCGCCTCGTTGGCCAGGGTACGGCGCAGCGCCTGGTTGATACGCTCGATCTCGGCGGCCGGCACGGCCTTGCCGGCAAACAGCGCATACCAATTGTCCGAGTCCACCCCCTTGATGCCCATCTCGTCAAAGGTCTTGACCTCCGGCAGCAGCGGATGGCGTTTGGCCGCCGCAATACCGATGGGTTTGAGCTTGCCGGCCTTGACGAAACCGATCAGGCCGGGAATGTCGCCAAAAAAGGCGTCCACATGGCCGGCCACCACGTCGGTGATGGCCGGTGCCGCGCCCTTGTAGGGCACGTGCAGCAGCCTGGCCTTGGTGGCATCGGCCAGCAACTCCATCGCCAGGTGCGGCACGCTGCCTATGCCCGAGGACGCCATGGTCGCGCCTTTGGCCTGGCCTTTCAGGTTGGCGATGAACTCGGCGCCGGTGTTGGCCGGGTTCGCGGGGTTCACCACCAGCAGCTCGACATTGTTGACCACCAGCGACACCGGCGCGAGGTCGCGCACCGGGTCATAGGGCAGCTTGTCGTACAGCGGCGGGTTGATCGCGACCGCGCCCACGCTGGTCAGCCACAGGGTCTGGCCATCCGGTGCGGAACGCGCCACATAGTCGGCCGCAATCGCGCCATTGGCACCGGCCTTGTTCTCGACAATCACCTGGTGGCCCAGCTCCTTGCCAAGCTGCTCGCCAATGGCGCGCGCCACAAAGTCCACCGGCCCGCCCGGAGGGAAGGCCACCACCAGGCGGGTGATTTTTCCCTGCGCCAGCGCCGGCAGGCCGGCGCCGAGGGCGGTCGCGGCGAGCAGGGCCAGCGCGGTCCGGCGAAGGGTCTTGCGAAAAAGGGGGGCTTGTCTCATGGTGCTTGTCCTTGTGTGTTGCCTGGAATGAAAAGTCGGCCTGTCCGGCTCAGGCATCGAAGCGGTAAAAGCGCTGCGGGTTGTGCACCAGCAGCGCCGCCAGCGCATCCGGGGTCGGCGCGATGCTGGCCAGCAGGTCCACCAGCACACCGTCGTCCGGCACATGGTGGTGATTCGGGTGCGGCCAGTCGCTGCCCCAGAAGCAGCGATCGGGAAAATCCTGCAGCAGCTGGCGCGCCAGCGCCACACCGTCGGCGTAAGGCGGCTGGCGCGACACCCGGTCCACACCGCTGACCTTCACAAAAAAACGCGGGTCCTGCATCAGCGTGCACAACGCGCGGAAATCAGCATGGTGCGGGCCCAGCGAAGCATCCACCCGCGCCATGTGGTCGATCACCACCGGCACGACCGACTGCCGGAGCAGCGGCACCAGTTCATGGATCAGGCTGCTTTCAAAATGCACCTGCAGGTGCAGGCCCAGCGGCGCCAGGCGCTGCGTCAGCGCCACCACCTGGGCCGGCGTGGCGCCCTGGCCCAGGTGTTTCATGAAGTTGAAACGCACACCGCGAAAGCCGGCGGCCTGCAGGCGCTGCAACTCGGCATCGGCGACATCGTGCCGCACCAGTGCCACGCCCAGGTAGCGCCCGCCGCCGGCGCGGATCGCGTCCTCGACCACGGCATTGTCAAAGCCATGCACCAGCGACTGCACGATGACGCAGCGGCTGATGCCCAGGTGGCGGTGCAGGGCAAACAGCGTCTCCTTGGGCGCATCGACCGGTGTCAGTGCACTGCTGCTGGAGAACGGGAAACGCGCCACCGGGCCGAACACATGCACATGGCTGTCGCAGGCGCCGGACGGCAACTGCAGGCGCGGCGCGGACGGCGCCGGGTTGAAGGTCAGGACGGGTTCGGACATGCACTTATTCTGGCCGCGAATGGTCCGGTCTGGCCCAAGCACTTGCCAATACCAGCTATTGATCAAAATGATGGATTACCATGTTGGGCAGCAACCCGGAGACCCGCCATCGACCTGCGCCGCCTTGAATATTTTGTCGCCGTCGCCGAGGCCGGCAGCTTCAGCATGGGCGCCGCTGCGCTGCACATGTCGCAGCCCGCCCTGAGCCAGCAGGTGGCGCTGCTGGAGCAGGAGACCGGCCAGCGCCTGTTCGTGCGCACCGGCCGCGGCGTCGAGGCCACCGAGGCCGGGCTGGCGCTGCTGGTGCATGCGCGCGGGATCTTTGCACTGGCGGACCAGGCGCGCGCCGACATGCGCGAACGCCAGCTCACGCCCAGCGGACGCATCACCATCGGCCTGCCGCCGCGCGTGGCCCATGCGATGACGGCCGACCTGGTGCAGCGTTTTCGCGCCGAGTTTCCGGATGCCGCCATCAGCGTCGCCGAGGGCCTGAGCATGCGCCTGCGCGAATGGCTGATCGCAGGCCGGCTCGACATCGCGGTGCTGTTTGATCCGCCGGCATCACCGCTGCTGCAGATGGAAACCCTGGTGCGCGAGCCGCTGGTGGTGATGGCGTCCACCCCGCTGCGGCCACGCATGCGCCTGGCCGAGGTGGCCGGGCTGCCACTGGTGCTGCCCAGCCGTCCCAACGCGCTGCGCCAGTTGCTGGAGAAGGAAACCCAGCCCAAGGGCCTGGCGCTCAAGGTGGTCGCCGAGGTGGAATCGATCCAGACCGTGCTGTCGCTGGTGGCGCGCGGCGTCGCCGCCACCGTGTTGCCGGCCAGCTCGCTGCGCGAGTGGACCGATGACACGCCGCCGTTTATCGCAGCCATTCATGCGCCGGTGATCCGCAACCGGCTGGTCCTGGCCGTGCCCAAAGCACGGCCCGCGACCCGTCTGAGCCGCTGGGTGCTGCAGCTGACGCGCGAACTGGCCGAACGCCACTATGGCCAGGACGGTCAGGCACAAGGATGAGACCGGCACGGCCTGATGATCAAAAAGGATGCTCAGCCCTTTCCGGACAAGGGCGAGCAGCTATCATTTTGATATTGAAAGCCCCTGCGCGCCACCCGAGTCGGCGACTGCAGGCATGCTTGCCTGCTTCTGAACCGGCCTGACGGCCTTCCTGACTGCCTTTTATTTATGCCAAATTTTGACTATGACCTGTTTGTGATCGGTGGTGGCAGCGGCGGCGTGCGCGCCGCACGCATGGCGGCGCAACGCGGCGCGCGGGTGGCGCTGGCCGAGGTGGCGGCCATGGGCGGCACCTGCGTCAACGTCGGCTG
>PNNC01000079.1 GCA_013824015.1 Polaromonas sp. | reverse complement strand
TATCCCGAAAAAACTCTACAGCTATGCCGCCCACTATGCCGAATCCTTTGAAGAATCACACGGCTTCGGCTGGGAAGGCGAAGCGCCGGCCTTCAACTGGGAGGTGCTCAAGGCCAACCGCGCCAGCGAGATCACCCGCCTGAACGGCATCTACCAGGGCCTGCTGGCCGGCGCCGGTGTGCGCATCATCACCGGCTGGGCGACGCTGGTGGACGGTCACACCGTCAAGGTTGATGAACAGGCCTTCACGGCCAAAAACATCCTGATCGCCACCGGCGGCACACCCACGGTGCCGGCCGTGACCGGGCGCGAGCACATCCTGACCTCGGACCAGATGTTCGACCTGACGCCTTTCCCGAAACGCCTGCTGGTGGTCGGCGGCGGCTACATCGCCTGCGAGTTCGCCTCCATCTTCAACGGCCTGGGCGCCGAGGTCATCCAGGTGCACCGCGGTGAAAAACTGCTGACCGGCTTCGACGACGATGTGCGCAGCTTTGTCGCCACCGAGATGACGAAGACCGGTGTCACGCTGGAATTCGGCACCGAAGTGGCCGCCATCGGCAAAACCGACAGCGGGCTGACGGTCGAGTTCAAGGGCGGCGCCGCACCCTGCACCGTGGATGCCGTGCTGTATGCCACCGGCCGCGTGCCCAACACCAACGGTCTCGGCCTGGAAACAGCCGGCGTCAAGCTCAATGCGAAAGGCGCCATCGAGGTCAACCGGCATTACCAGACCTCGCTGCCGTCGGTTTACGCGCTCGGCGACGTCACCGCGCGCCTGCAACTGACACCGGTGGCGCTGGCCGAGGCCATGGTGGTGGTAGACCATTTGCTGGGCGCGGCCGCCGGCAAAAAGCCGCGTGGCATCAGTTATGAATTTGTGCCGACGGCGGTGTTCACCCACCCCAACATCGGCACCGTCGGCTACTCGGAAACGGATGCACGCAAGGAATTCGGCAAGGTCACGGTGTTCCGCGCCGACTTCAAGGCACTCAAGCACACCCTGAGCGGCAGCGCTGAGCGGACCCTGATGAAGTTGCTGGTGGACGATGCGACCGACCGGGTGGTCGGCCTGCACATGGTGGGGCCGGACGCCGGCGAGATCGTTCAGGGTTTTGCGGTGGCCATGAAGGCCGGCGCCACCAAGGCCCAGTTCGACAGCACCATTGGCATCCACCCGACGGTGGCTGAAGAGTTTGTGACCATGCGCGAGCCGGTCAAGGCCACGCCCGCCTCGAAGCTTTAAACGGCCTCGTCGGACTCGGGCGGCAACACGATGTTGGCGCGTTCGATCGCCGCATCAAACGCTGCGAGGTCGGCATCGGCCTGGAAGGCAGCGCGCGTGTCCAGCGGGTGAAACACCTGGTGCTGCAGCCGGCGCAGCGAATCGGACTTTTCCATCGCCTCCAGCACCTGCTGGGGCGCCATCATCAGCGCAAACGGATTGGCGAGGGGGGTATCGACTCTCATGGCAGCTTCCTTGGGTTGTGGCACAGGGGTGGGTTGATGGCTGTGACTGTAGGAGAGCCTGCAAATTTGGGCTAGTCAGCAGGCAGCCAGATCGCCTGTAGGCGCCAGGCTGACAGCCCCACTACTTCGTCCGACAGTCAAGGAGCCCTAAAAGGCCCGCTCCCCCTGGTGCCAGGCACCGCGCACGATGGGCATGCCGCCGCTTTTGCGCACGCGGATCAGGTCGGCCCGCAGGCCGGGCGCCAGTTCACCGCGGTCCGTCAGGCCAATGGCACGGGCCGGGTTGCGGGTGACGGTGTTGACCGCCTTGGGCAAACTCCAGCCAGCCGTTTCGTGCAGCAGGAAAGCCGACTGCAGCAAACTGGCCGGCACATAGTCCGACGAGAAGATGTCCAGCAGGTCCAGACGGGCCAGCTCGGCCGCCGACACATTGCCCGAATGCGAGCCGCCTTTCACCAGATTGGGTCCACCCATCACGATGGCAATGCCCGCGTCCCGGGCGGCCTGCGCCGCCGCCACCGTGGTCGGGAATTCGGAAATCGCAATGTTCTCCTCGCTGGCCTGCTCCACATGCCCGACTTCGGTGTCGTCATGGCTGGCCAGCGGCAGGCCACGCGCATGGCTGGCGGCGATCACGGCGGCGCGATTCGGGATGGCATAACGCAACTGGTGCGCGGTGAGTTCAGCCACCAGCGCCTCGTACTGCGCATCGTCGAAACGGCCGTAACGCTCGGAATACCGCCGGTATTTGGTGAGGTCGCGCCACTGGCGCTGCCCCGGCGTGTGATCCATCACGCTGACCAGCTCCAGCAGCGAATCGTCGGCATAACGCTCGAACACCTCGACGATGTCGGGCGCTGAAATTTCGCAGCGCAGGTGCAGCAGGTGATCGACGCGCAGCAGTCCTTCCGCACGACATTCGTGCAGTGCCTGGATAGACACATGCTGGGTCTGGCTGCGGGCGCCACCGCGGTCCATGTCGCCGATCACGATGGAGTCGAGCACGGTGGTGATGCCGGCGGCGGCACACAGCGCGTCATGCATGACGGTGGCCGAATGGGCATTCCAGAGCACGCCGGGGCGCGGCACCAGGTGTTTTTCGAGGTTGTCGGTGTGCAACTCGACCAGGCCGGGCAGCAACCAGTCGCCGGCCCAGTCCTCGGCCGCCGCCACCGCGGTGTCGCCGCGGTCGATGGAGCGGATGGTTTGTCCCTCGACCACCAGACAACCGGTGAATTCCTCGTCGGCGGTGATGATTCTGGCGTTCTTGATGATGCGTTGTGTCATGGGTGATGTCCGGTTCAGTGGGAGGGGCGATGGTGTTCGACGTCGAAGCAGCGGCTGGCCACCGCCTCGCGGACTTCGTCGTCATGAAAAATGCCAACCACGGCGGCACCCCGGGCCCGCGCGGCCCGGATCAGCTCCACCACAACAGCGCGGTTGTCGGCATCGAGCGAGGCAGTCGGCTCGTCCAGCAGCAGCACCGGCTGGCCGGCAATCAGGCCGTGGGCAATGTTGACGCGCTGCTGCTCACCGCCGGAAAAAGTCGCCGGCGGCAAATGCCACAGGCGCTCCTGCAGGTTCAGGCGCGCCAGCCAGCGGGCCGCTTCCGCGCGTGCATCATCCGCCGCCACACCGAGCCGGCGCAGCGGCTCGGCCACGATGTCCAGCGTCGAGACGCGCGGAATCACGCGCAGGAACTGCGACACATAACCCAGCGTACGACGCCGCACCTGCAGCACCTCGCGCGGCTCGGCATGCGACAGGCGGACCCAGGCCGCATCGTGGCGCACGCGCACCTCGCCGGCACTGGCGCCGTAGTTGCCGTACAGGCAGCGCAGCAGCGAGCTTTTGCCGCTGCCGGAGTGGCCGGTCAGCGCCAGGCACTCACCGGCAGCAACGCTGAGATCGATGCCGGAGAACACCGGCAGCGCTAGCCCGCCGCGGCCGTGCAGGGTGAAGGTTTTGGACAGTTGGGTGGTTTCAAGCAGGACGGTCATGGGCGCAATCAGGTGATGGTGTTTGATGGGCGGTTCAGGGCGTCAGCACCGAAGACACCAGCAACTGCGTGTAGGCATGTTGCGGATCGTCGAGCACGCGGTCGGTCAGCCCCTGCTCGACCACCTGGCCGTCCTTCATGACCAGCATGCGGTGCGCCAGCAGGCGGGCCACGGCCAGGTCGTGGGTCACGATCACGGCGGCCAGCTGCAACTGGTCCACCAGTTCGCGCAACAGGTCCAGCAGGCGCGCCTGCACCGACACATCGAGCCCGGTGGTCGGTTCATCCATGAACACCAGCCGCGGATGGGTGACCAGGTTGCGGGCAATCTGCAGTCGCTGCTGCATGCCGCCCGAGTAGGTGCCCGGCAGGTCGTCAATGCGGTCCGCATCGAGTTCGACCCGTTGCATCCAGTCCAGCGCCTGCCCGCGCAGCTTGCCGTAGTGGCGGCTGCCGAGGGCCATCATGCGTTCGCCGATATTGGCGCCGCCTGACACATTCATGCGCAAGCCGTCGCGCGCGTGCTGCTCGACAAAGCCCCAGTCGGTGCGCGCCAGCCAGCGCAAGCGGGCTTCGGACAGGTCCGCCAGATTGACCAGGCCGGCTTCGCTGCGGACCGTCGCGGCACCGGCCTCGTCCCGCAGGTCGTAGAACACCGATCCGGCATCGCAGGCCAGGCGCGCGGCCAGCAGGCGCAGCAGGGTCGATTTGCCGGAACCGGACTCACCGACCACCGCCAGCACCTCGCCGGGATAAAGATCAAAACTGACGTCCTGGCAAGCCCAGCGCAGGCGTCCGGCCTGCATGAACTGTTTGCCGGCGCCGCGCACCGACAGAAGGAGATCGCTGTTCATCACACGCCCCCCGCGTTTGCCCGCGCCAGCACATCGGGCATCTGCACCGCCTGCTGCGTGCCGGCATGGCCGGTGTCGCGGCGTTCGCCGCAGTAGTCGCTGTCCGAGCAAACGAACAGCCGGCTGCCCGCGTCGTCGACAATCATTTCATCGAGAAAGCTGTCGGTCGCGCCGCACAGCGCGCAGGCATGGTCCCAGCGCTGCACCTCGAAGGGGTGGTCCTCGAAATCCAGGCTGCGCACCGCGGTATAGGGCGGGATCGCGTAAATGCGTTTCTCGCGGCCTGCGCCAAACAGCTGCAAGGCCGGGTTCATGTGCATCTTGGGGTTGTCGAATTTCGGTATGGGCGAGGGCGAGCTCAGGTAACGCCCGTTGACCAGCACCGGGTAGTCATAGGTTTTCGAGATCGCACCAAGCTGCGCAATGTCTTCGTACAGCTTCACATTCATCAGGCCGTATTCGGCCAGCGCATGCAGGGTGATGGTTTCGCGGCGGCGCGGCTCGAGCCGAAACAGCGGCTCCGGCATCGGCACCTGGTACACAATGATCTGTCCTTCTGTCAGCGCCCGCTCGGGAATACGGTGCCGGGTCTGGATGATGCTGGCGGCCGCGGTTTTTTCGGTGGTCTCCACACCGGTGGTGCGCGCAAAAAAGCGCCGGATGTTGACCGCATTGGTGGTGTCGTCGGCGCCCTGGTCGATCACCTTGAGCACATCGGCACGCCCGATGATGCTGGCGGTGACCTGCACGCCGCCGGTGCCCCAGCCGTAGGCAAACGGCATCTCGCGCGAGCCGAAGGGCACCTGGTAACCGGGAATGGCCACGGCCTTGAGCATGGCGCGCCGGATCATCTTCTTGGTCCGTTCGTCGAGAAATCCGAAGTTGTAGTTGGCGTCCATCATGCGGCCTTCTGTATCGTGGGGGCGGTTGGTGCAGCGCCCTGCTGGCTCTGGCCGGCCTGGGTGTCCTGCGCATGGGCGGCACGCAGCTTGCGCACCAGCTCGAGTTCGGACTGGAAATCCACGTAGTGCGGCAGCTTCAGGTGCTGCACAAAACCGGAGGCCTCCAGACTGTCCGCATGCGACAGCACAAACTCCTCGTCCTGCGCGGGTGAGGTGACCAGTTCACCCAGTTCCCGCGCGCGCAGCGACCGGTCCACCAGGGCCATCGCCATGCTTTTACGTTCGGCACCGCCAAACGCCAGGCCGTAACCTTGGGTGAACTGCGGCGGATGCTCGCGGTTGCCGGCAAACTGGTTGATCATCTGGCACTCGGTCAGTTCGAGCTCACCAATGTCAATCGCAAACCCGAGCTCGTCGGGCTGGATCTCAACCGCCACCCGGCCACGCCGGATTTCGCCGGCAAACGGATGGCTGTTGGCATAACCGCGCTGGGTTGAATAACCGAGCGCCAGCAGCCAGCCCTCGTCGCCACGCGCCAGCGCCTGCAGGCGCAGGGTGCGCTCCGCCGGGAACATCAGCGGATCACGGGTCAGGTCGCCCGGCGCTTGTTTTGAGGTGGGCTGCGCTGTTTCCATCAGGCCTTCACGCGCCATCAGGTCGTTGATGCGCGGCATGGCTTCCGGCAAGGCCTGCGCCGCTTCCGCAGGCGCAGCCGGTGCACCGTCATCCTCGCCATCGGCCAGCAGCGCAAAGTCCAGCAGGCGCTGGGTGTAGTCATAGGTCGCGCCCAGCACCTGGCCGCCGGGCACATCCTTGAAGGTCGCCGACACCCGCCGTGTCAGCGCCATGCGGGCGGTGTCCAGCGGCAGGCTGTAGCCGAAACGCGGCAAGGTGGTGCGGTAGGCACGCAGCAGGAAAATCGCCTCGACCAGGTCGCCGCCAGCCTGCTTGATCGCGAGGGCGGCGAGTTCCGGGTCATACAACGATCCCTCCGACATCACCCGGTCCACCGCCAGCGGCAACTGCTCGCGGATCTGCGCCACCGACAGGACCGGCAACGACGTGTCGCCGCGGCGTTGCGCGGCCAGCAGGCGCCAGGAGGCTTCGATGGCGGCGGTGCCGCCTTTCACAGCTACATACATATCAAACTCCTTCGAGACGGCGAACCCGCGTCGTGCGCGGCAAACCCAGCACGGCATCCGCGCAGGTGAACACAATGTCCACCCCCTGCGGGAAAGCCGCATGGTTGGCCTGCCACTGGGTCCAGAAGCTGTCGGGCAGGCCGGCGAGCCGGACCGTCTGTTTGTCGCGGATGCCGGGCCCGTGCCACTCGACGACCGGGCCTTCGCTCAGCGACGGAACCTCGATCAGCAGGGTGGCCGCCTGTTCCGGCGACTCCACCGAACCGGCCGCAAAACCCTCAAGTGCGGGCATCGCGCCCACATCGACAATCACCGCAAAAGCCGCATGCGCTGGCGCCGCCGCCACAGGCGCGCCGGTATGAAACCGCAGCCAGTCGGCCGCCTCAGTGCCCGGCTGCTGCCACCAGACCGGCGTATCGTCATCGGTCAAGGCCAGCAGCAAATGGGCCATCGCCGGGCCCAGGGCCAGGGCCTTGACCGGCCGGCCGATGGCCATGCGCTGCCCCGGCCGCGAGAGCGCTTCCAGCACGGCACGAAAGGCCGCCTGCGCCTCGTGCACCGGGTCACCAAAACCCGCGCTCAGTGTTTGTGGATTCATGCCTCGCCCCGGACAAAGGTAAAAAATTCGACTTTGGAGGCTGCAACCGAACGGCTGGTGGCCTCGCGCCCGGCCGCCTGCCGCTGGGACATCGGCGTGATCAGTTCGCGCAGCAACTGCGACTGGCGCGCCTCGTCCTGCAGCAACGCATCGAACAGCGCCACCAGTTCAGCCTTGCGGCGGTCCCGCCCCAGCGTGTAGCCCACACCGAGCGCGCTGGCGCCCACGCGCAGGGCACAACGCGTGACAGTGGCCTCGCCGAGATTGAAGGCGTCGCCGGTGCCGCCGACCCGGCCGCGCAGCATCACCATGCCGGGCTCGGGCGAACGGACATGTTCGACGGGCGGCAGGTCGGCGAGCGCCGCCAGCGCCTGCTCCAGCTCGGCACGGCCGGCGCGCGACAGCACGCCCAGCCAGCGCTGGCGGGTCGCCTGATTTTCAGAAATGGCCTGGTTTGTCATACAGATGTCTAAATCAGTCACTAGAGTTGAAGGCAGTGCAAAAGAACTGCACAGCGGATGCAAGAGACAGCTAGTTCAACCGGACAACATGACCAAATGATGACAAGCGAACGCACTTTTTCCAGCGCACCCGGCAGGCGCAGCGGCGTGGCCGTGTGGAAGCAGATTGCCGACACGCTGGGCACCGAGATCCGCAACCGCGCATTCACGGCCAGTGGACGCCTGCCCAGTGAAAGCGAGCTGTCGCAGCGTTTCGGCGTGAACCGCCACACGCTGCGCCAGGCGGTGGCGGCGCTGCAGCTCGACGGGCTGGTGCGCATCGAGCCGGGACGCGGCACCTTCGTCCAGCACGAACTGCTCGACTACCGCTTGTCGCGCCGCACACGTTTCAGCGAAAACCTGCAGCGCCAGGGCCTGTTGCCGAGCAAGCAGTTGCTGACCGCCCGTGAAGTCGCTGCGCCCGAACGCGCCGCCCATGAACTGAAACTGGAAAAAAACGCAAAAGTGCTGATGGTGGAGATGCTCGACGAAGCCAACAACCAGCCGATGGCACTGGCCACCGCGTATTACCCCGCCGCACGTTTTGCCGGGCTGCTGGAGATGCTGAACGACGGCACCCGCACCACCGACATCCTGCGCCATTTCGGGGTGGTCGATTACCTGCGTGCGCAAAGCCGCATCACCACACAAATGCCCTCCGATGAAACCGCGCGCCTGCTCAAACAGGCCAGCAGCCGGCCGGTGCTTTGCGTCGAGTGCCTGGACGTCGACATGGACGGGCGACCCATCAAGTACGGCGAGACGGTGTTCTGCGGCGACCGGGTGCAACTGGTGGTCGGCGCCGGCCAGGACGCGGGAGAAGGTGCATGAGCACGCGTTACGCGATCTATTTTTCGCCTGCCAAACACTCGGCCTGGTGGACCCTGGGTGCGAACTGGCTGGGCCGCGATGAACACGACAACACGGCGCTGCCTCAGCCGGAAGCGGCTGGCATCAGCCCGGAGCAGTTGCAGGCCATCACGGCCGAGCCACGCCGTTATGGTTTTCATGCCACGCTCAAGGCCCCGTTTCACCTGTCGGCCGGTCACACCGGGGCCGACCTGGTCGCGCGCCTGGGGCGTCTGGCGCAGACGCTGACACCGGTGGCCCTGGGTCCGCTGCAGCTGGCCACGCTGGGTAATTTTGTGGCGCTGGTGCCGCAGGCGCCGCCTGCGGGCTTGCAAAAGCTCGCTGCGGCCTGCGTCACGGAACTGGGTGACCTGCGCGCGCCGCTCGGCGAGGCCGATCTGGCGCGGCGCCGCAGCGCCGGCCTCGATGACCGTGAGGCCGAACTGCTGGCGTTGCATGGTTACCCGCATGTGCTGGAGCGTTTTCGCTTTCACATGACCCTGACCGGCCCGGTCGACGCGGCCACGGCGCAGCGCGTGAGCCAGGCTCTGGCCGCAGAGACCTCCAGGCTGAACACCCAGGCCCCGCTGTCGCTGGACCGGCTCTGCCTGTTTGTCGAACAAGCGCCTGGTGCGCCGTTTCAGCGGGTCATCGACCTGCGGCTGTCAGCATGAGCGCGATGGACGGAAACGGCGCCTGGGTGTTTGTCTGCGGCCCCTCGGGATCCGGCAAGGACAGCGTGATGGCGTATGCGCAGCAGGCGCTGGCCGCCCGGACCGACATCGTTTTTGCGCGGCGCTTTGTGACCCGGCCGGTGCAGGCCGGTTCGGACCACGATACGCTGACACCCGCGGCCTTTGCCGCGATGCATCAATCCGGCGGCCTGCGCTGGCACTGGCAGGCCCATGGCTTTTCCTATGGCATCGCCAGCCGCTACGGCGAGGCCGTCGAGGCGGGCAAACGCGTGGTGGTCAACGGATCGCGCGCGCATGTCCACGGCCTGCCGGCTTCGCCCGCTGTCCATGTGGTTCACATCACTGCAGACCCGGCGGCCCTGGCGCGGCGCCTGCTCCAGCGCGGCCGTGACAGCGCCGAGGCGGTGACACAGCGTCTGGAACGCAATGCAGATTTCGACCGCCTGCGCGCCGACTGTGTGATCACCAACAACGGCGAACTGGCCGCCGCCGGCCGGCAACTGGTGGACTACCTGGCCAACGCCGGCGCCCCACAGCTGACGCGCTGAAGCACCGCGGCATAGTGGGTCCAGCCGGGCGTGCTGGCCTGCGGATCCTTGGCGCCGTCGTCCCAGCGCCGCAGCGCCACCGCATCGGCCGCAAATGCCTGGGCCATGAAGTCATGCGCTTCCTCCTCAGAGAAAGGCCCTCCCTGCAACACAAGGCTTTTTCTGGAAGCCGGCGACAGTCCGGCCCAGTAGCTGGGATCCACCCGGCACATATAACGCTTGGCGTCCACATGCAGACGTATCGGTGCCAGCACCGCCTCTGGAAACACACCGCGCAAAAACGGCAGCGCGATGAACTGATGCAGGTCGTCCGCACTGGGGGATGTGGGCTCATGCCGTGGTGCGAGCAGGTGGCCCAGGTCATGCAGCAGCGCCGCCGCAACCAGGGTCGGCGGGGCGCCGGCACACTCGGCCAGGTAGGCGCACTGCAGCGCATGCTGCTGCTGGGTCACGGCTTCAGCGCCGTACTGGACCGCCCCTTTCGCATGGAACAGTCCGGTGATCTCGTCCAGGGTCAGCGCCACAATGTTTCTCCTAGACCAGGGCTTTGCGGATACGCGCCGAGATCAGGTCGATGACGCTGACGGTGACCACGATGATGATCATCACCGCGCAGGTTTCGGCGTACTGGAAGCCGCGGATGATCTCCCACAACACCACGCCGATGCCGCCGGCCCCCACCATGCCGACCACCGAGGCCGAGCGCACATTCGACTCGAAGCGGTACAGCGTGTAGGAGATCCACAGCGGCAGCACCTGGGGAATCACGCCGTAGAGGATTTCCTCCAGCGCATTGGCGCCGGTGGCGCGTATGCCCTCGACCGGCTGCGGGTCAATCGACTCCACCGCTTCCGAAAACAGCTTGGCCAGGATGCCGGTGGTGTGGATCCACAGCGCCAGCACGCCGGCAAACGGCCCCAGCCCCACGGCCACGATGAACAACATGGCAAACACCATCTCGTTGATGGCGCGTGCCGCGTCCATCAGGCGGCGCACCGGCTGGCGCACCCAGACCGGCGCGATGTTGGCGGACGACAGCAGCGCCAGCGGAATGGCGCAGACCACGGCCAGCGCCGTGCCCCACAGCGCAATCTGGACGGTGATCACCATCTCGGCGAGGTAATTGCGCCACTGGCTGAAGTTGGGCGGAAAAAAGCTGGCCGCGTATTCGGCCATGTTGCCGGAGTCGCGCAGCAGGTCCAGCGGGCGCATGTCGGCGCCCTTCCAGGACAGGGCCAGCAAGGCCAGCAAGACGCCCCAGGCCAGCAGGCCCAGCAGGCTGGTGCGCGGCATGTCCGGCAGCGCAGGCGGTGTCGGCACCGGCAGGCGCGCAGTGGTACTCACGGCCGGGCTCAGTTCTTGGCCAGCTCGGCCAGCTTGCGGTCGATCTCGGCGACCCTGGCCTGTTTTTCAGCGCCGGGCAGGTTGGCGTCGGCCTCGAACTTGTTGCGTTCCTTGAACAGTTCAAGCTGGCGGATCGGGATCAGCTGCGCATTGGTCGAAGGCTTGAAGGCCGACAGCTTGGAAATCTTCATCATGACGTCCTTTTCCTGCTGCCCCCCCTGGCCGTAGGTGTAGAAGAAGTCCTTGAGCTTTTGCTGGGTGGTGGCCGGAAGGTCCTTGCGCATGACCAGCGGGTCCAGCGGGATCAGCGGCGAAGTCCAGACAATCCGGATGTCCTTGTACTTCTCGGGCATGCGGTCCTTGATCTTGTCCATGGTCTCGCTGTTGGTCACGGCCACATCAACCTGCTTGTTGACCGCGGCCAGCGCATTGGTTTCATGGTTGGCACTGCGCGACACCCGGAAGGCGGTCCGCGCATCAATCTTGTTCTGCGCGAAAACATAGTAGCTGGGCACCAGAAAGCCCGAGGTGGAGTTGGGGTCACCATTGCCGAAGGACAGGCTCTTGGCATTTTTCAGCACGTCGTCGAGGGTTTTGAGCGGGCTGTCCTTGTGCACCACAAAGTGCGAGTAATAGCCCTGGGTGCCGTCGGCGTTGACCATCTGGGCGAACACTTCGCCACCGGCCCGGTCCACCGCCTCCATCGCCGACTTGTTGCCGTACCAGGCCAGGTGCACCTTGCCAAAACGCATGCCTTCGATGATGCCGGCATAGTCGGGCGCGAAGAAGGCGTTGACCTTGTAGCCGGTCTTTTTCGCCATGTCATCGAGCAGCGGCTGCCAGTCGGACTTCAGGTTCTGCGAGGACTCGGTCGAGATGATGCCGAAGTTGATTTCCTTGAGGTCCTGCGCATGGGCCGGGGCCAGCGCGAGCAGCGTGGCCGCGGCCAATCCTGTCAACAGTTTCTTGAGCATGGTGATTCCTTGAAAGATGGAGGTCGAAGGTGAGATCAGGCGGCCTGTGCCATCGGCGTCGGCCAGGCCAGGTGGGGAACGGGTTTGAGCTTGTCTTCCAGGCTGGAGATGGCATCGCCCAGGGACAGGATGTCGTCGGCTTCGGCGCCGTACAGGTCGCGCAGCACGGCCGGCGTCAGGCCGACCGAGGGCCCGTCGTACACCACCTTGCCCTGGTGCAGGGCGATGGTGCGGGCGCAGTACTTCATGGCCACATTGACCTGGTGCAGCGACACCACCACGGTGCAGCGGTCTTCGCGGTTGATGCGCGCCAGGATGTCCATGACCTTGCGCGAGGACTCCGGGTCCAGCGAGGCAATCGGCTCATCGGCCAGCACCACTTTCGCGCCCTGCACCATGGCGCGGGCAATGGCGGCGCGCTGCTGCTGGCCGCCCGACAGGGTGGAGGCGCGCTGCGCACAACATTCGGCAATGCCGACGCGGCGCAAGGCCTCGATGCCCCGGGCTTTTTCCTCGGGCGTGAACCAGCGGATCAGGCTGCGCCACATCGG
>PNNC01000056.1 GCA_013824015.1 Polaromonas sp. | reverse complement strand
CGCCGGCCAGTTCGTTGAACTTCTGCTGCACCACCTCGTAGCTCAGCGCTTCGTCGGCTTTCGGGCCGAAGACCTTGGGGAAATAACGTGGCTGCACCTTGCCGACCATCACGTTGGCGTCGGTCACCGCGAGCGGGCCGCCGCGGCGGTAGCTGGCCGGGCCGGGATTGGCGCCGGCGCTCTGCGGGCCGACGCGAAAACGCTCGCCGTCGAACTTCAGCAGCGAACCGCCGCCGGCCGCCACCGTGTGGATGCTCATCATCGGTGCGCGCATGCGCACACCGGCCACCTGGGTCTCGAACTCGCGCTCGAACTCGCCCGCGTAATGCGACACATCGGTCGAAGTGCCGCCCATGTCGAAACCGATGACCTTGTCGATGCCGGCAATCGCCGCGGTGCGCGCCATGCCGACAATGCCGCCAGCCGGGCCGCTCAGGATGGCATCCTTGCCCTGGAACACATGGGCATCGGTCAGGCCGCCGGAAGACTGCATGAAAAACAGCTTGACGCCCGGCATCTCGCCGGCCACCTGCTCGACATAACGACGCAGGATGGGTGACAGGTAGGCATCAACCACGGTGGTGTCGCCGCGGCTGACAAACTTCATCATCGGGCTGGTTTCATGCGAAGTGCTGATCTGGGTGAAGCCCAGCTGCTGCGCAATCCGCTTGGCCGCCTTTTCATGGTCGGTGTAACGGTAGCCGTGCATAAACACAATCGAAACACTGCGCAGCCCTTTCCGGTACTGGGCCTGCAGCTCCTGTTTTAATAGCGCCTCGTCCAGCGCCTGCAGCACCTCGCCCTGGGCGCCGACACGTTCCTGGGCTTCCACCACCGCGCTGTACAGCAGCTCGGGCAGCACGATGTGGCGATCGAACAGGCGCGGCCGGTTCTGGTAGGCGATGCGCAGCGCGTCGCGGAAGCCGTGCGTGGTCACCAGCAGCGTCGGCTCCCCCTTGCGTTCGAGCAGGGCGTTGGTGGCCACCGTGGTGCCCATCTTCACGCAGTCCACCACGTCCGCGCTGACCGCCTCGCCGGCCTTCAGGCCCAGCAGGTGCCGGATGCCGGCCACGGCGGCGTCGCGGTACTGTTCGGGGTTCTCCGACAGCAGCTTGTGTGTCACCAGCGAGCCGTCCGGCTTTTTGGCCACGATGTCGGTGAAGGTGCCGCCGCGGTCTATCCAGAACTGCCAGCGGCCAATGCCGGTGTTGGAGGGGGTTTCCTGATTCATGGGTCGGGTGTCTGTGGTCATGGTGGAGGCGCCTGGCCGCCCGCGGCGGTACCGGCGGGTGTGCGTGAGGTTTTACTGAATGTAGTAGGGAACAAAAATGGCGTTGGCTTCATTACCAACGGATCGTACCCATTCTCGCGAAAAGCGCTCGCCCATGCGCTTGATCTCGTTGTCGAGGTCGGCCGGAATGCGCTCGATCCTGATGCCGTTGGCGCGCAGTTCATCGGTGGCGCCGACGGCCAGCGCCTGGCTGGCCGCCCAGCCACGGGTTTCAGCCGCCGCGGCTGCCGCGAGCACCTGGCTGCGCGCCTGCGGCGTCAGCGCGTCGAAGGCCTTGCTGCTGACGAACACCACGTTTTTCGGAAACCAGGCGTTGATCTCGTAGTAGTACCTGATCGGTCCCCAGACCTTGTTCTCGACGCCGGTCAGCGCCGAGGTGATCATGTTGTCCATGCGGCCCTCGGCCAGCGCCTTGCCGACGTCGACCATCGCGACATCCACCGGCCTGGCGCCCAGCATCTCGGCGATGCGAAGGGTGGTGGCGTTGTAGGTGCGCATCTGCGTGCCCTTGAAGTCGGCCAGGCCGCGGATCGGCTTGTTCGAATGCAGGCCCTGCGGTGGCCAGGGCACGGTGTACAGCAGCTTCAGGCCACGCTGCGCAAAATGTTTCTCGATACCCGGGCGCTGCAGCTTCCACAGCCGGTCGGCGTCCTTGTAGCTGCCGACCACAAACGGGATCGAGTCGGCGCCGGCAATCGGGATCTCCTTGACCAGGCTGGTCATGATGGTTTCACCGGCTTCGGCCTTGCCCTGCTGCACCGCCTGGGGGATGTCGTTCAGTTTGGCAATCGCATTGTTGGGATGCACCTCGATCAGCAGTTGCCCGCGGGTGGCCTGTTCCACCTCGCGCGAGAACTCGGCGATGTTCTGCGTGTGGAAAGACTCGGCGCGGTACCCGGTCGCCAGCTTCCAGGTGGTCTGGGCCAGCAGAGCCGGGACGTGGCCCAGCGAAACCGCACACACGGCGGCCATCCAAAACTTCTTCATGGTCAAACTCCTGGTGGAAGGGCTGAGGGCGAAGCTACATATGACGCGGCAGCCACAGCACCACGTCGGGGAAAAACCAGGTGATCAGCACTGCGACGATCATCAGGAAGAACAGCGGCATCGCTGTGCGCGCGATGTAAGTCACCTCCCGCCGCGTCAGGCCCTGGATGACAAACAGGTTGAAGCCCACCGGCGGCGTGATCTGCGCCATCTCGACAACCAGCACGATGAAGATGCCGAACCAGATCAGGTCGAAGCCGGCGGCTTCCACCGTCGGCAGCAGCACCGCGATCGTCAGCACCACCACCGAAATGCCGTCGAGGAAACAGCCCAGCACGATGAAAAATGCGATCAGCCCCAGCATCAGCATGAAGGGCGACAGCTGCAGCGCACCGATGAATTCGGCCAGATGCCGCGGCAGGCCGATAAATCCCATGGACAGGGTCAGGAAAGCCGCGCCCGCCAGGATCAGGCCGATCATGCAGTAGATGCGGCAGGCGGCCACCAGCCCTTCGCGGAACTTCTCCCAGGTCAGGGATCGCTCGATGGCAGCCAGTGCCAGCGAGCCGGCCACGCCCAGTGCAGCCGCTTCGGTGGCGGTGGCAATGCCACTGTAGATACCCCCCAGCACCACCACAATCAGCGAGACCACCGGAATCAGATGCCGTGACGCGTAAACCTTCTGGCCGAAGCTCATGGCCGCGTCGGCCGCCGGAACCTTCTCCTTGTTCAGCAGCGCCCAGACCATGATGTAGCCCATGAACAGCGCAGCCAGCATCAGGCCCGGGATCACGCCGGCCAGGAACAGCTTGGCAATCGATACATTGGCCGCCACGCCGTACACAATCATGATGATGGATGGCGGGATCAGCAGACCCAGCGTGCCCGCGCCGGCCAGCGTGCCGATGGAAATGTCCTCGGGATAGCCGCGTTTTTTGAGTTCCGGCAAGGTAATCTTGCCGATGGTCGCGCAGGTGGCGGCCGACGAGCCGGAAATCGCCGCGAAGATGGTGCAGCCGACCACGTTGATGTGCAGCAGCCGGCCCGGCAGGCGGTCCAGCCAGGGCGCCAGGCCCTTGAACATGCTGTCGGACAATTTGCTGCGGAACAGGATCTCCCCCATCCACAGAAACAGCGGCAAGGCGGTCAGCGTCCAGCTCGAGGTCGAGCCCCAGATGGTCAGCATCATGCTGTCGCCGGCCGGGCGCGCCGTCAGCAACTCCATGCCGAGCAGGGCCACTGCGAGCAGCGACAGGCCTATCCACAGGCCGGAGCCCAGCGCCGCAAACAGCAGCACGATCAGCCCGCAGGCAATGACGATATCCATGTTGATCTTTCGGGGTAAGGGCTATTCGATGTGGGCAGCTTCGCTGGACACGGCAATAAAACTCCGGCCCTGTCCGCGTTCAAGCAGTGCCTGCGCAAACGACAGGGCGAAGCCGAAGCAGCCCAGCACCATCGCGATCTGCGGAATCCACAGCGGCGACGCGTCGGCCCCCGGCGAGATGTCGTGGGTCGTGTACGACACCCAGGCCAGCCGGCCGGCGTACCAGGCCATATAGGCCGTCAGGGCCAGGCCCGCGCCCAGTGACCACCATTCCAGGAGGTTGCGCACCCGGGGCGACACCCGGTCCAGCAACAGCGTCACGCGGATGTGGTCACCATGCTGCAGCGTGCCCGGCAGCGCCAGAAACAGCGCTGCAGCGATCGCATAACCGGCATAGGCATCGAGGCCGGCGATGTCCCAGTTGGCCTCGCGCGCCAGCACACCGAGCATCACGCTGCCGAAGGCTGCGAGCATCGCCAGGCAGGACAGCACCATCAGCAGTTTGTAGAAATTCCGGACGAGTTTGCCCATGGCAGGCTCCTGCATGATTCAAAAAAGGAAGGGGAAAAAGCTGGCGGGACGTCTGCCGGTGACGAACCCGCCGGGCCGCTGCGCAGCGGCTTATTTTTTGCGGTAAGCGTCGATCACGGCCTGGCCTTCGGGGCCGGCGGTCTTGAGCCATTCAGCGGTCATGGTTTCGCCAATCGCGGCGAGTTCCTTCTTGACGCTGTCCGACGGCGCGGCGATGGTCATGCCCTTGGCACCGAGTTCCCGGATGTACTCGCCGTCGAGCTTCTCGCTGGTGGCCCAGCCGCGCTCCTCGGCGGCGGCCGCGGCCTTGAGCAGCGCGTCCTGCGTGGGCTTGTCCAGCGCATCAAAGGCTTTCTGGCTGACCACGGTGGCATTGCGCGGCAACCAGGCGCTGACCGGGTAAAAATACTTGACCTGCTCATGCAGCTTGCTCTCCACGCCGCTGGCGCTGGAGGTCAGGAAGTTCTGCACGCCGCCGGTCGCCAGCGCCTGGCCGAGTTCGGCGAGCTGGATGGTCACAGGCTGCGCCTTGAGCAGCTGGGCGATACGCGTGGTCGCCGGGTTGTAGGCGCGCATCTTGGTGCCGGCAAAGTCGGCAGGTGTCGCCACCGGCTTGAGCGAGTACAGAGACTGACCCGGCCAGGGGACGGTGAACAGCACCTTGACGCCTTGCGACGCGAGCAGCTTGTCCTGCGCCGGCTTGGCCGCCAGGTACAGGCGCCTGGCATCACCGTAGCTGGTGGCCAGGAAGGGGATGGAGTCCACGCCGAACAGCGGGTTTTCGTTGGCCGCGCCGGACAGGATGAATTCTGCCGCCTGCACCTGGCCGGTCTGCACCGCACGCTTGATCTCGTTGGCCTTGTACAGCGATCCGCCGGGATGCAGCGTGATCTTGAGCTTGCCGCCAGTGAGCTGGTCCACCTCGTTGGCGAACTGCTGCACATTCTGCGTCTGGAAGCTGTTGGCCGAATAACCAGTAGGCAAATCCCATTTGGTCTGGGCCTGCGCCGCTACCTGGAACAGGCTGGCGCAGGCCAGCGTCACACCAAAAATAACTGTCTTCATGAAAGGCTCCTTGTTAGAAACTGGCGAGTTGATGGTTCAAGAGATCGGTGACCAGCATGGCCCCGGGTGCGTGGGTGATGCAAAACGCGGGACGTGCCTGGGCAACGGCGGCCTGCGGCGTGACCCCGCAGGCCCAGAACACCGGGATTTCATCGGGCAAAACCTCGACGGCGTCGCCGTAGTCAGGCTGGCCCAGGTCCGCGATGCCGATCCGGGCCGGATCCCCGATGTGCACCGGCGCGCCGTGCACATTCGGGAAGCGCGAGGTGATCTGGATCGCCCGGATCGCGTCTGCGGCCTTGAACGGGCGCATGGACACCACCATGGGGCCGTGGAAGATGCCGGCGCGTTCGGTGGCCATATTGCTGCGGTACATCGCGACATTGCGCTGCTGCGCGATGTGGCGCAGCGGCAGGCCGGCCTGCAGCAAGGCCTCCTCGAAAGAGAAGGAGCAGCCGATGACAAAGGTCACCAGGTCCTGGTGCCAGAGCGCGCTGATGTCGGTCGGCATGTCCACCAGTTCGCCGTCACGCCAGACCCGGTAACGCGGCACGTCGGTGCAGATGTCGATGTCGGCGCCCAGAGCCGGCAGCTGCGCCTGGCCCGGCTCGGACACCGCCAGCAAGGGGCAGGGCTTGGGATTGCGCTGGCAATACCTCAGGAAGTCATTGGCTTCGGCGGCCGGCAGGATGACCACATTGCCCTGCACATGCTCACTGGCCAGGCCACTGGTGTGCGCCGTCCAGCCGCCGCGGCGGATGATGCTGCGCACGTGTGCCGCGTTGCGGATGCCTTCGGCTCCGAAGACCGAGAGTGCCGATGCAGTGCTTGACCCAGACGATGTACTCACCAGAAATTCCCCGTTGCATGTGTCACTTTCATGACGATGGGCGAATTGTGTGAGTGTCGTTAACCTTCAGCAAATTCAAAATATTTTGCTTACGTCATCGATTTTTTCGATGCTTTATCCAACTCAAGGGTTTGCCCTGATTCGTCGTTTTGGTGCATTTTTGGGTGCGCGCGCAAAACTCATCGCCGACTGCACCACCGTTTCCACGGTCTTGGAACTGGGGTCGGTGCGATAACTCGCATGAATCGGCAGCGACTGCAGTTTGGCGTCGCAGGCCAGTGGGCGCAAACGTGCAAAACCGGCCAGCCGGTCCACCGCCGCACGCGGCAGCAGGGCCACGCCGAAGCCGCCCTGCACCAGTTGCACCATGGCTGAAATCGAGGAAATTGCATGCACCTTTTTGGGCTCGAGCCGGCGCACGCGGAACAGGTCGAGCAGCGTCACATGCGGTTGTGAGCCCTTCTGGAAGGTCAGCAATTCCATCTCCGCGAGGTCTTCCAGCCGGTAATTTCTTTTTTTATGCAGGTCCGGGTGGCCGACAAAAGCCATCTCCATCGGCGGCAAGGCCTGGTTGCGCACCCCTTCGCTGGCCGCCGGCAAGACCGCAAACACCAGGTCCAGCGTGCCGCGCTGGATCAGGTCCACCAGGATGGGTGTGGTTTCCACCGTCAGTTCCAGCTCCAGCCCCGGATGGTCGGCCCGCAGCTTCTCGAGCCAGGGGATCAGCCAGGAATGCAGCACCGACTCGATCGCGCCGATGCGCATGGACACCGCCATCGGCTGGCCCGATCCCATCTCCTGCTTGACCTCGCGCTGCAGCTCCAGCAGCTTCTCGGCGTACACCAGAAACCGCGCGCCAGCGCCAGTGAGCTTGAACTGCTTGTCGCGGCGGTCCAGCAGCAACACGCCCAGTTCTTCTTCCAGCGTGCTGATGCGGCTGGACATGGCCGACTGCGTCAGATAGAGTTTTTCGGCCGCCCGCGAGATGCTTTTGAGCGAGGCCACCCAGTAAAAAGCTTCAACAAAACGGAGGTTCATGCAGTGGAGCCCGGAAGTGGGGTCAGGTTTTTTTGGGGTATGCCCGGGGAACTGGCGCGGGATTTGCGTCTATCCTATCCATACTTAGCATCCTCAACCATCCTATTTGCCCAGGAGCTTTCCATGAAATTCAAACTTGCCCTGATCGCCGCCGTTTTGAGCGTCGGCACCGCAGCCTTTGCCCAGACCAAGTGGGACCTGCCCGCAGCCTACCCCGCCACCAACTTCCACAGCGAAAACCTGGTGCAGTTCGCCAACGACGTCGATAAGGCCAGCGGCGGCAAGCTCAAGATCACGGTGCACGCCAACGCGTCGCTGTTCAAGGCGCCGGAAATCAAGCGCGCCGTGCAGGGTGGCCAGGCACAAGCCGGCGAGATCCTGCTGGCCAATTTCCAGAACGAATGGCAAATCTTCGGCACCGACGGCCTGCCCTTCCTGGCGGACAGCTACGACAGTTCCATGAAGCTCTATCAGGCGCAAAAACCTGCCCTCGAAAAGAAACTGGGCGAACAGGGCATGCAATTGCTGTACGCGGTGGCCTGGCCTCCGCAGGGCATCTACTCCAAGAAGCCGATCAACTCCGCGGCCGACCTCAAGGGCATCAAATGGCGCGCCTACAGCCCGTCCACCTCACGCATCGCCGAGCTGGTCGGCGCACAGCCGGTCACGGTACAGGCCGCCGAGTTCTCGCAGGCGCTGGCAACCGGCGTGGTGGAGTCCACCATGACCTCCGGCGCCACCGGCGTGGACAGCAAGCTGTACGAGCACCTCAAGTATTACTACGACACCCAGGCCTGGTTGCCCAAAAACGCCGTCATCGTCAACAAGGCGGCATTTGACGCGCTGGATGCACCAACCAGACAGGCCGTGCTCAAGGCGGCGGCCGACGCCGAAGTGCGCGGCTGGACGGCCAGCCGGGGCGTCAACACCAAAACGCTGGAGACCCTCAAGGCCAATGGCATGCAGGTGCTGCCGCCTTCGGCCGCGCTCAAGGCCGACCTGAAAAAGGTCGGCGACACCATGCTCAAGGAATGGGTCGACAAGGCCGGCCCTGAAGGCCAGACGATTGTTGACAACTTCCGCAAGTAAGTCCCCGGCATGCGCAAGCTGCTAGACGGCCTTTACAACAGCGCCGCCGCCCTGGCGGCGCTTTTCATGGTGGGCCTGCTCATCATGGTGCTTCTGTCCATCGTGAGCCGCCAGTTGCACTTCCATGTGCCGGGCACCGATGCCTACGCCGGTTACCTGATGGCCGCCAGCGGCTTTCTGGCGCTGGCCCACACGCTCAAGCGGGGTGAACACATCCGCGTGACGCTGCTGATCAACGTCCTCAAGGGGCCTGCCAAAAAGGCCATGGAGATCTGGTCGCTGGCCGTGGCCACCTTGCTGGCACTGCTGTTTGCGGTCTACAGCTGCAAGCTCGCCTGGCAATCGCGTGCCTTCAACGACATCTCCACCGGCAGTGACGCCACGCCGCTGTGGATCCCGCAAATTGCCATGGCCCTGGGCGCGATCATCCTGGTGATCGCCTTCATCGACGAGCTGGTGCTGGAAATCCAGGGCCGGCGCATCACGGCGGTCAGCGGCGAAGCGCTGCGCAACGAATGAATGTCATGTTTTCTGATTCCACTTTTTCCACGGACTTCCGCCCATGAACGATCTGAGCATCATGGCGCTGCTGGTGCTGTCGCTGTTTTTCATCCTCGGCACCGGCGTCTGGATCGGCCTGACATTGTCGGGCGTGGCATGGATAGGCATGCAGCTGTTCACCACGCGTGTCGCCGGCGATGCCATGGCCGTCACCATCTGGGGATCAGCCTCGAGCTGGACACTGACCGCCCTGCCGCTGTTTGTCTGGATGGGTGAAATCCTGTTTCGCACCCGGCTCTCGCAGGACATGTTCAAGGGCCTCGCGCCCTGGATGCAGGCCCTGCCCGGGCGCCTGTTGCACACCAACGTGGTGGGCTGCACGATTTTTGCGGCGGTCTCCGGTTCCAGCGCCGCGACCTGCGCAACCATCGGCAAGATGACCTTGCCCGAACTCACACGCCGGGGTTATCCGGAACCCATGGTCATCGGCACGCTGGCCGGCGCCAGCACACTGGGCCTGTTGATCCCGCCGTCCATCATCATGATTGTGTACGGGGTGGCCGCCGAGGTGTCGATCGCCAGGCTGTTTATCGCCGGTGTGCTTCCAGGCATCCTGCTGGCGATGCTGTTTTCGGGCTACATCATGGTCTGGGCGCTGCGCAACCCGGACCAGATTCCGCCCAGGGACGCAAAAACCACGCTGCTGCAAAAACTGTCTGCCTCGCGCGCCCTGATCCCGGTGGTGCTGCTGATTGCTGCGGTGCTCGGCTCCATCTACACCGGCATTGCCACGGCCACCGAAGCGGCGGCCGTCGGCGTGGTGGGTTCGCTGATCATCTCGGCGTTGCAGGGCTCGATGAACTGGGCCACCTTTCGCGATGCACTGATGGGAGCCACGCGCCTGTACTGCATGATCGCGCTGATCCTGGCAGGCGCCGCCTTTCTGACGCTGTCCATGGGTTATATCGGACTGCCGCGCCACCTGGCGGAATGGATAGGTTCGCTGGGCCTGAGCCAGGGCCAGCTGATCCTCGCGCTGGCGGTGTTCTTCATCATCCTGGGGTGTTTCCTGGATGGCATTTCCATGGTGGTGCTGACCATGGGCGTGCTGATGCCAACCATCCAGAAAGCCGGCATCGACCCGATCTGGTTCGGCATCTTCATCGTGTTGGTGGTTGAGATGGCGCAAATCACGCCACCGGTCGGCTTCAACCTGTTTGTGCTGCAGGGCATGACGGGCAAGGAGCTGACCTGGATCGCCAAGGTCACGCTGCCGATGTTTTTCCTGATGTGCCTGGCGATCGCGCTGATCTATGCCTTCCCCGGCATCGTCACCTGGCTGCCGCAGCAGATGAGCCGCTAGCAGTCACGCAGCGATACCCCCGCGCGCCTGCGGTTTTGCGCGGCGCCCGGCGGAGCCCCCTCTATAGAATCAGAGGTCATGCTCCTTCTTTTGCTCGCCCTTCCCTTTGCAGCCAGCGTGCTGGCAGCGCTGCTGCCGTCCAATGCGCGCAACCGGGAATCGACACTGGCAGGGCTGGTCGCACTCGCTTGTGCGCTGCAGACGGCCTGGCTGTTCCCGCAACTGGCGGGCGGCAATGTGATCCGGGAAGAGATCGCCTGGGTGCCGGAGCTGGGCCTGAACCTGGTGCTGCGCATGGATGGCTTTGCCTGGCTGTTCTGCATGCTGGTGCTTGGCATAGGCGCGCTGGTGGTGCTGTATGCACGTTATTACATGTCCGCGTCGGACCCGGTGCCGCGCTTTTTCTCCTTCTTCCTGGCCTTCATGGGTTCCATGATCGGTGTCGTGCTGTCGGGCAACCTGGTGCAGATGGTGATGTTCTGGGAACTGACCAGCCTGTTCTCCTTCCTGCTGATCGGCTACTGGCACCACCGGCGTGACGCGCGGCGCGGCGCCCGCATGGCGCTGACGGTGACGGGCGCCGGCGGCCTGTGCCTGCTGGCCGGCGTGCTGGTGCTGGGGCGCATCACCGGCACCTACGACCTGGACCTGGTGCTGGCCTCGGGCGATGAGATCCGCGCGCACCCGCTGTACACCACGGTGCTGGTGCTGGTGCTGCTCGGCGCCTTCACCAAAAGCGCGCAGTTCCCCTTCCACTTCTGGCTGCCACGCGCCATGGCCGCGCCGACACCGGTGTCGGCCTACCTGCATTCGGCCACCATGGTCAAGCTGGGCGTGTTCCTGATGGCGCGGCTGTGGCCGGTGCTGTCGGGCACCAGCGAATGGTTCTGGCTGGTCGGCGGCGCCGGCGCCATCACCCTGCTGCTGGGCGGCTTCATCGCCATGTTCCAGCGCGACCTCAAGGCCCTGCTGGCCTACTCGACCATTTCCCACCTCGGGCTGATCACGCTGCTGCTCGGGCTGAACAGCCCGCTGGCCGCGGTGGCCGCCGTCTTTCACATCATGAATCACGCGACCTTCAAGGCCTCGCTGTTCATGGCTGCCGGCATCATCGACCATGAAACCGGCACACGCGACATCCGCAAGCTCAGCGGCCTGATGCGGCTGATGCCCATCACCGGCACGCTGGCGGTGATTGCCAGTGCCTCGATGGCCGGTGTGCCGCTGCTCAACGGCTTCCTCTCCAAGGAAATGTTTTTTGCGGAAACCGTTTACATCCAGTCCACGCTGTGGATCAACTGGGGGCTGCCCGTCATCGCGACGGTCGCCGGCATGTTCAGCGTGGCCTATTCGGCGCGTTTTGTGTTTGACGTGTTTTTCGGCCCGCCATGTGGCAACGCGGTGCCGAAAACGCCGCACGAGCCGCCACACTGGATGCGGGTGCCGGTCGAACTGCTGGTGCTGGTCTGCCTGGTGGTCGGCGTCGCGCCGCACTGGTCGGTGGGTCCGCTGCTGGCCGAAGCCGCCCGGCCGGTGGTCGGCGGCACCTTGCCGGCTTACAGCCTGGCGGTCTGGCACGGCCTGAACCTGCCGCTGGTCATGAGTTTTGTCGCGATGGCAGGCGGCGCGGCGCTCTACCTGCTGCAACGCCGCGGCCGCGCACTCGGCCATCTGGCGCACACCCCGCTGCTGCATCATCTGGACGGCCAGCGGATTTTCGAGAACGTGCTGGCGCGTGTCAGCGAGGCCGGCCGACGCAGCCGTTACCTGCTGGGCACGCGGCGCCTTCAATCGCAGTTGCTGATCCTGCTGGTCATCGCGCTCGCTGGCGCCTCGGCGGCGCTGTGGCTGACACCCGCCGAACGTGGCAAGCGTGAGCTGCTGGCCTTTTCGCCGATGTTCGCCATGACCTGGGTCATAGGCGCGGTCTGCGCCGTCGCTGCGGCCTGGCAGGCCAAGTTCCACCGCCTGGCCTCGCTGATGCTGGTGTCGGGCGCGGGCCTGGTGTGCTGCATCACCTACATCTGGTTTTCCGCGCCTGATCTGGCGCTGACCCAACTGGTGGTGGAGGCCGTCACCACGGTGCTGCTGCTGCTGGGCCTGCGCTGGCTGCCGATGCGCAAGGTGGTGATGCAGCCGATGCGCGCGCGCCTGCGCCTGTGGGGCCGGCGCGGGCGCGACCTGGCCATTGCGGTGCTGGCCGGCGCCGGCATGGCCGCCCTGTCATGGACCGTGATGACGCGGCGTTTTCCGGAAAGCATTTCCCCGTTCTTCCTTGATCGGGCGCTCACCGAGGGCGGCGGCACCAATGTGGTCAATGTGATGCTGGTGGACTTCCGCGGCTTTGACACCTTTGGCGAGATCACGGTGCTGGGCGTGGTGGCACTCACGGTGTACGCGCTG
>PNNC01000121.1 GCA_013824015.1 Polaromonas sp. | reverse complement strand
GCCGTGCCGTGGTCCGGGCTGGTGCGCACCAGCGGCAAACCCAGCGTGACATTGACGCCCTGCTCCACGCCCAGGTACTTGACCGGGATCAGGCCCTGGTCGTGGTACATGGCCACCACCACATCGAACTCGCCGGGTTTCTCGGGCGTGTCGCGCGCGCGCATGAACACGGTGTCGGGCGCGAAGGGGCCGCTCACGTCCAGGCCCTGGGCGCGGGCCGCGGCAATCGCCGGCGCGATGATGTCGATTTCCTCCCGGCCGAACAGCCCGCCTTCGCCGGCATGCGGGTTCAGGCCGGCCACGGCGATACGCGGCGCGCCACCGGCGGCGCTGCGCACCGACTGGTGCGCGATCTGCAGGGTCTGCAGCACGTTGTCGAAGGTCACCGCATCCAGCGCAGCGCGCAGCGACAGGTGAATGCTGACCAGCACGGTGCGCAGTTCGTTGTTGGCCAGCATCATGCGCACCGGCATCTGGTCGAGTGTCTTGCCGGCAAAGGCCGCGGCTTCGGCCTGCAACAGCTCGGTATGGCCCGGAAAACGCGCAAACTCTGCGCCGGCCAGGGCCAGCGCCTCCTTGTGGATGGGCGCCGTGACCAGGGCTGCGGCCTCACCCGCCAGCGTGGCGCGCGTGGCACGGACGATGCAGTCTGCCGCCGCCTTGCCGGCCGCCGCGCTGACCTGGCCGAAAGCCACCAGTTCGGGCAAGTCACAGCTCTGCAGCACCGCGATGCTGCGCGGCGGTGCGCCGGTCCAATCGCCGAGGCCGGCCAGCTGCACCACCGGCAGCGCCGAAGCCGGCGCGCCCGACACCAGCCGCGATGCCCGGCGCAGGGTCGCCACGTCGCCCGCAACCACGCAGCCTGCCAGTTCGGCAGGCGCATCGCGAAAGGCCCTGGCAATGATTTCCGGGCCGATGCCGGCTGGATCGCCCATCGAGATGAGCAGCGGCCGGGTCAGCGCCATCGAAGTGCCTCCGCACGGACCGGTCCGGCCTTGGTGTATGTCATGACTTCCCCCGGCCACACGATCGGCCCATAATGGTTTGAAGGCCACCCTGCCCTCCGTCCGCATACCCGGGCAAAGGCAGGGCACGGGCAGCCGGATGGAAGGGAGCAGCGCTATGCATTCTGTCGGTATTTTCGCGCAAACCGTCGCGACGACCTGGCAACGCCTGTGCCCCAGCCCATGAGCAGCGCCGAAACCGTCATCTGGAGCGCCGTTGCCGGCGCCATCGCGCTGGTGGTGCTGCTGGCGCTGGTGGACGCGGTCTACAGCCGCAGCCAGGCCAGTGTGCAAAGCCTGATCTACCTGAGCGCCTGCTGGCTGTTTTTTTTACTGATGAGCGGCCTGGCTGAAGCCTTGCTGAGCCAGACCGACGCGCCCTGGGTGCATACCGCCCAGGTGCTGATCGGTCCGCTGTGCGCCGGCCTGGGCGCTTACGGCGCCAGCCACTGGCTGTCCGCGTCGCGGCGGGACCGTGTGACCGACCTCAGTTTTCGCGGAACCACGCTGCTGTGCCTGGTGGTCGGGCCGCTGTGCCTGCTGCTGCCGGCGGGACTGCAACTGGCGGCATCGGCCCTGCTGACGGTGGTGACCCTGTCGGTGGCCCTGTGGCTGGCGGTGCGCGCCACCCAGCAGGGCGACCGGCTGGCCTGGGGCCTGGCCGCCGGCTGCCTGCTGACACTGCCGCTGCAATGGGGTCTCTACTGGCTGGCGCTCAACACCACGCGCCCGTCGCTGCTCATCCAGGCGGTGGTGGCGCTGCTGGGCCTGCTCAGCGTCGGGGCGATTGCGGTGACGCTGTGGCTGCGCAACCACCAGGACCTGCAAATCCGCCACCAGACCCATTCGCGGCGCGACCCGGTGACCCATCTCTACAGCAGCACGGTGATGGTGCAGAAAATCATCCGTGCGCAGCGCCGGCTGCTGCGCACCCGCCGCGACGGCGCGCTGATGGCGGTGCAGATTTTCGATCCCGAGCGCCTGCTGGCCCAGGTCGGCCACTACGGTCTCAACGACATCTACAGCCAGCTCGCGCGCCGCATGCAGCGCCATACCGGCGTGGTGAATCCGGCCGGGCGTTATTACGACCGCTGCTTCGTGGTGCTGATCGAAACCCTGCATTCGCCACGCTGGATACGCACCCTGGGCCTACGGGTGGCCTCCAGCCTGCGCAAGCCGCTGGAAGTGACCTCGCTCAACGGCGAACGCATCAAGCTCAGCGCCGACATCGGGGTTGGCATGGTGCACCTGTCGGGCGTGGCCAGGGACGTGGACGACCTGCTGCATGAGGTGCAGGACATGGCGGTGGCGGCGCGTGCGATGCGCTCGCGTGCCGCCCTGCTCGATGAAATCAGCCGCCAGGCGGTGCCGGTCGAAAACGCCGAACTGGGTGCGAGCTGGCACGCGATGCGCACCGCCCGCTCGCACCCGGCGCGGCTGCAGCCGGCGCGCCAGCGCCGCACCACCGCCTGAGCGGACCAGGCCGGACCGGCGCGGACTAGGCCGGATTGTCGATGTCGATGAACACGTGGGCCAGGCCGAACTGGGCCGCCACATGCGCTGCCACCGCCGGCGCGCCGTAACGCTCGGACGCGTGGTGGCCGCAGGCGATGAAAGCCACGCCCATCTCGCGCGCGTAGTGGGCCTGCGGCTCCGAAATCTCGCCGGTGATGAAGGCGTCGGCGCCGGCGGCAATCGCGTCCTCGAAATAGCCCTGCGCACCACCGGTGCACCACGCTATGTTTTTAATAGCTCCTTGCCCTTGTCCGACAAGGGTCACGGGCCGATTTAATGCATTTTTGACATGTGCGGCAAGGCTCTCGGCGCTGTCGAAACCGTCTTCGGCGTTGCTGCGCCGGCCGAGGAAACCGAGCTTGTTGTCACCGAAAAAACGCTCCGCCTTCAGGCCGAGCTGCAGGCCCAGTTGCGCGTTGTTGCCGAGTTCAGGGTGCGCGTCCAGCGGCAGGTGGTAGGCGTAGAGGTTGATGTCGTGGGCCAGCAGCAGCGCCAGCCGCTGCTTCATCCAGCCGGTCACGCGCCCGTCCTGGCCGCGCCAGAACAGGCCGTGGTGCACAAAAATCGCGTCGGCCTGCGCGGCGACGGCCGCCTCGATCAGCGCCAGGCTGGCAGTGACGCCCGAGACGATCTTGCGCACCTCGGCCTTGCCCTCGACCTGCAGGCCGTTGGGCCCGTAGTCCTTGAACAGCCCGGGTTGCAGCAACTGGTCGAAAGCACCCAGCAACAGCGCGCGGGGCGCTACCACCGCATCCTGAACGGTCACGGCAAAAAACCTTCGACAGACAGGTAACGCTCGCCGGTGTCGTAGTTGAAGCCCAGCACGGTGCTACCGGCAGGAATCTCCGGCAGCTTCTGCGCCATCGCCGCCAGCGTGGCGCCCGAAGAGATGCCCACCAGCAAGCCTTCCTGGGAGGCGCAGCGGCGCGCATAGTCCTTGGCGGCATCGCCCTCGACCTGGATCACGCCGTCGAGCAGGGCCGTTTGCAGGTTGGCCGGGATGAAGCCGGCGCCTATGCCCTGGATCGGGTGCGGCGAGGGTTTGCCGCCGCTGATGACCGGCGAGGCCGCAGGCTCCACCGCAAACACTTTCGTGGCCGGGAATTTTGCCTTCAGCACCTGCGCCACGCCACTCAGGTGGCCGCCGGTGCCGACGCCGGTGATCAGGTAGTCCACCCCCTGCGGAAAGTCGGCAAGAATCTCCTGCGCCGTGGTGCGGACATGGATGGCGATGTTGGCCGGGTTGTCGAACTGCTGCGGCATCCAGGCGCCGGGCGTTTTGGCGACCAGCTCCCTGGCGTGGGCGATCGCGCCGTTCATGCCCTTTTCGCGCGGCGTCAGCTCGAAGCTGGCGCCGTAGGCCAGCATCAGGCGGCGACGTTCGATGCTCATGCTGTCCGGCATCACCAGCACCAGCTTGTAGCCCTTGACGGCGGCCACCATGGCCAGGCCGACACCGGTGTTGCCGGATGTTGGCTCGATGATGGTGCCGCCGGGCTGCAGCGCGCCGGACTGCTCGGCGGCCTCGACCATGGCGAGGGCGATGCGGTCCTTGATCGAGCCGCCCGGGTTGCTGCGCTCGGACTTCACATACAGCTGGTGCGTCTGGCAGGCCGGCCCGAACAGGCGGTTGATGCGGATGTGCGGGGTGTTGCCAATGGTGGCGAGAACGCTGGAAGCTGTCATGACGAATCCTTGGAGTAAGTGGCGCCGGCCGGGCGGGGGTGCGGGCCGCGTGCGGTCGTGGCCGGACTGTCCGCAAATTATGGCCCTTCCGGCCTGCCGCAGCCGGCGCAAGGTCCGCAAACTGGAGGAAAATTGCGTTTGTTGCAATCGCTGCTCCGCCCTGTTCCGGCCGGCAGCCGCCCCTTCCTCCTGGACCCACCATGCGCAAATCCTGGCTTCTTTTTTCACAAACCGTCACGGTGCTGCTGGCCGCCTATTTTGTGGTCGCAACGCTGCAGCCGCAATGGGTGAACCGGCAGGCGCTGGGCAATGCGGTGGCCGTGATTGAAGCGCCCGCCGGTCCGGCCGGCAGCGCCGCACCGGCGGGCAGTTTTGCGGCGGCGGCGAAGGCGGCCTCGGCCGCCGTGGTCAGCATCAACACCAGCAAGGCGGCCGCGCGCAACCCGAACATGGACGACCCCTGGTTCCGTTTCTTCTTCGGCGACCAGGGGGGCCAGACCGAACCGCAGGTCGGCCTGGGCAGCGGCGTCATCGTCAGTCCCAACGGCTACATCCTGACCAACAACCACGTGGTCGACGGTGCGGACGACATCGAGGTCATCCTCAACGACACGCGCAAGGCCAAGGCCAAGGTCATAGGCACCGACCCCGAAACCGACCTGGCCATCCTGAAGATCGAACTCGACAAGCTGCCGGTCATCGTGCTGGGCAGCTCGGACACGGCACAGGTCGGCGATCCGGTGCTGGCCATCGGCAACCCCTTCGGCGTCGGCCAGACCGTCACCAGCGGCATCGTCAGCGCCCTGGGCCGCAACCAGCTCGGCATCAACACCTTCGAGAACTTCATCCAGACCGACGCGGCGATCAACCCCGGCAACTCGGGCGGCGCGCTGGTCGACACCCAGGGCCGGCTGCTGGGCATCAACACCGCGATTTATTCGCGCTCGGGCGGATCGATGGGCATCGGTTTCGCCATTCCGGTGTCCACCGGCAAGCAGGTCCTCGAAAGCATCATCAAGGACGGCCAGGTCACGCGCGGCTGGATTGGCGTGGAGCCGCAGGACCTGAGCCCGGAACTGGCCGAGACCTTCGGCATCAAGCCGGGCGCGCTCGGCGGCGGCGGCGTGGTCATCACCGGCGTGTTGCAGAACGGCCCGGCGGCGCAGGCCGGCATTGTGCCGGGCGACGTGATCCTGGAGGTGAACGGCAAGGCGGTGGGCACGGTGTCCGAACTGCTGACCGCCGTGGCGGCGCTCAAGCCCGGCGTGTCAGCGCCACTGGTGGTGTGGCGCAAGGACAAAAAGACCGACATTGCCGTGGTGCCCGGCACCCGGCAGCGCCCGCAGGCGCGCCGTCAGTAGCCACGCTTGCTACAAATTCCATAGCTGCCCAGGTCCGACCGACAGGGGTCGGCGGCCTTTTTGACTCAGGACTTGGCGGCTTCGGCGTCGTCCGGCGCCTGGGTGTGCCTGATGAAGAGCTGGGCCGCCCAGATGCCGACTTCGTACAGGATACACATCGGGATCGCCAGCGCGAGCTGCGACACCACGTCCGGCGGCGTCACGATGGCGGCGATCACAAAGGCCAGCACGATGAAATAACCGCGGAAGCTTTTGAGTTTTTCGATGCTGACGATGTTCATGCGCGCCAGCACCACCACCGCGATCGGCACCTCGAAGGCCATGCCGAACGCCAGGAACATGCTCAGCACAAAACCGAGGTAGGCCTCGATGTCGGGCGCCGCCACGATGGACTTGGGCGCAAAACCCTGGATGAACTTGAACACCTGGCCGAACACGAAGAAATAACAAAACGCCACACCGACAAAAAACAGCAGCGTGCTGGACACCACGAGTGGCATCACCAGCTTTTTCTCATGGGTGTAAAGGCCGGGCGCGACAAAAGCCCAGACCTGGTAGAGCACCACCGGCAGCGCCAGCATGAAAGCGGCCATCAGCAGGATCTTCAGCGGCACCAGGAACGGCGAGATCACCGAGGTGGCGATCAGCGACGCGCCCTTGGGCAGCGTGTCCACCAGCGGCGCGGCCAGCAGGTCGAACAACACCGCGGGGCCGGGCCAGATCGCCAGGATGCCGGCGGCGATGCCGATGGCGATCACCACGCGGATCATCCGGTCGCGCAGCTCCATCAGGTGCTGCACAAAAGGCTGCTCGGTGCCCGCGAGTTCGTCGGGTTTGTCGGTCTGGGGATCGCTCATGGGGACAGTGTGCGCTGTAAGGTGGGCGCGAGGGCTGCGCGGGGTGGCGGTTGGGGGAATCAGCCGTTTCGGCCGGAGGACGCGCTGGGACGGGGACGGTAACGGGCCACACGGGCGGCACCCGACAATGCCTTGGTGCGCACACCGGAGCGCGCCTTGTACCACTGCGGCGTGGCACCGGTCTTCAGGCGCCAGTTCTTTTTCGGGTGTTTGTATTCGGGGAAACTGATCATGCCGGGCAACTCCTCACTGGAGGCTGTGCCGGTGGTTTCCGCCCAGGATTTCTCGAAATCGCTGGCATTGGTCTGGATGGAGTTTTCGACGTCACGCGCTGCGCCCTCCATCGACTCCTTCATCTTCTTGAGTTCGTCCAGCTCCATCGAGCGGCTGACCTCCTGCTTGACGTCAGCCACATAACGCTGGGCCTTGCCCAGCAGGGTGCCGACAATGCGGGCGACGCGCGGCAGTTTTTCCGGGCCGATCACGATCAGCGCCACCGCGCCGATCAGCGCGATCTTGGACAGGCCGATGTCAATCATGCGAAATCAGCAGGCAAAACCAGCGCCCGGCAAGCGTGGGGGCCATTCAAGACTTTTGCTTGGCTTCCACGTCGATCGTGGTCTTGTCGGCGGTCTGCGCGTGCGTGACCTGGCCGGTTTCAGCAGCCTTGTCATCGGCGGTCTGCCCGCCTTCTTTCATGCCGTCCTTGAAGCCCTTGACGGCGCCGCCCAGATCGCTGCCCATGTTCTTGAGCTTTTTGGTGCCGAACACCATCACGACGATCAGCAGCACGATCAGCCAGTGCCAAATGGAAAACGAGCCCATGTTTCTCTCCTAAGCTTTAATTGCAATGTTGCACAAGGTTATGACCATTCTAAAGGCCTTGCGCCCGGCTGCGCCCGAAGCCCTGCATAAACCGCAGGCTTGCATCTGGTGGGCGATGCCCGGGCTGCAAGTGGGGATTTACCCTGCGAAGACCGCGGTCCTCGCCAGTTCAGCAGGGGCCGCGCAGCAGCGGAGCGTGGCGGCTAGCCTTTAGCCCAGGGCCGCGGACCACCCATCACATGAATGTGAAGGTGGTGCACTTCCTGGCCACCCTCGGCGCCGGTGTTGGTGACGATGCGAAATCCGCCCTCCGGGTAGGGCCGGCAACCCTTGTCGAGCGCCAGTTTCGGGGCCAGCGCCATCATGCGACCCAGCAGGGCCGCATGTTCCGGCCCGACCTGTGCCATCGACGGGATGTGCGATTTCGGGATCATCAGGAAGTGAACAGGCGCCCACGGGTTGATGTCGTCAAAAACGAAGATCTCGTCGTCGTCGTAGACCTGGCGGCTGGGGATTTTTCCGGCAGCGATCTTGCAGAAAATGCAGTTGTCGTCGTGGGCGTGGCGGGGCTGGCTCATGGTCGGCGGGAAGGGCGGCTCAAAGTTCAGGGTGGCGGGTGGCCGGGCGCTGGCTGGTGAAACGCATCCAGCCGCGGATGCAGCGGTACAAATACCAGAGCCAGACGACGCCGTAGGCAATCATGCCGGGCACGACCAACAGCAGCCACAGCGGCGACAGCAGCACCAGCCACATCAGGGTCCACCAGAAGGTCTGGATCATGTAGTTGTGGTGGTCGATGTAGAGCACATCGGACTCCTCGCCGCGGCGCACATAGTTGACGATCAGCGCGACCACCGCAAAAATGCCGCCGCTGAACCAGGCCAGCGTGTGCAGGCCATACAGCACATGCATGACCAGGCGGTCATTCGGGCTTTTGGTGTCGAACTCGGCCAGGTTGGTTTCGCTCATGGTCGCTCCTCTGTGTTGCGTGCGGGATGCTCTTGTTTTTCCGCGGCTTCGCGGTCCTGCGCCTTGCGCAGCGCTTTTTCCTCGATGCCACTGGTGCCCTCGCGGCGCTCGAGCTCGGCAATCACATCGGCCGGCGACAGGCCGTAGTGGGCCAGCGCAATCAGGCTGTGGAACCACAGGTCGGCAACCTCGCCGACCAGTTTGGCGCCAAGCGCGGGGGTCCGGCCGCCGTGATCCATGTCCTTGGCCGCCATCACGGTTTCGGTGGCTTCCTCACCAATTTTTTTCAGGAAGGCGTCCGGCCCCTGGTGCAGCAGGCGCGCGACGTAACTGGTGGCCGGGTCGCCGCCCTGCCCGGGCTTGCGGCTTTCAATGATGCGCGCCAGGCGCAACAGGGAGTCACTGGAGGTCATGGTTGTTTCTTTGTTCTATTTATAGATGCTGGCCGGGTCTTTCAAGACCGGCTCGGTCACCACCCACTGGCCGTCCCGGTACAGGCTGAAAAAGCAGCTGTGCCGGCCGGTGTGGCAGGCAATGCCCGGCGCGTGGCCAAGCTGGGTGACCTTGAGCAGGATCACGTCGTTGTCGCAGTCCATCCGGATCTCGTGCACCGTCTGCAGGTGGCCGGACTCCTCGCCCTTGTGCCAGAGCCGGCCGCGCGAGCGGCTGTAATACACCGCCTGGCCGAGTTCGGCGGTTTTCTGCAGGGCCTCCCGGTTCATCCAGGCGAACATCAGCACGTCGCCGCTGGATGCTTCCTGCGCGATCACCGGGATCAGACCCTTGTCGTCCCACTGGATGTCGTCTAACCAATTTTGAGTCATGCGCCAATTGTCATGGATTTGCAGGTCTCCTCGATTTCCCAGGCCAGGATATCGCGGGACCGGCTCCGCCGGACCGCAGATATCGCCCCAGCAGGGGGGAAGGCGCTACACGCAGTGAGCGCCCGACGGGGGTTACAACCTTACCGGTATGCCGCGCGTCGCCATGTGCGCCTTGGCCTGCTGCACCGTGTATTCGCCGTAATGAAAGATGCTGGCGGCCAGCACCGCATCGGCGCCGCCGATCTGGATGCCGTCGGCCAGGTGGTCCAGGTTGCCGACACCGCCCGAGGCGATCACCGGCACGCTGACCGCGTCGCTGACGGCACGGGTCAGCGCCAGGTCAAACCCGGCCTTGGTGCCGTCGCGATCCATGCTGGTCAGCAAAATTTCGCCGGCGCCGCGGCGCGCCATCTCGCTGGCCCAGGCCACCGCGTCCAGGCCGGTGTTCTTGCGCCCGCCGTGGCTGTAGACGTCCCAGCCGGGCCCGCGCGTCAGGGCTTCCTCGTCGGAGCGGCGCTTGGCGTCGATGGCCACCACAATGCACTGGGCGCCGTATTTGGCTGACGCGTCCGCGATCACCTGCGGATTGGCCAGCGCAGCCGAGTTGAAACTGGTCTTGTCGGCGCCGGCATTGAGCAGGCGCCGCACGTCGTCCACCGTGCGCACACCGCCGCCCACCGTCAGCGGGATGAAGACCTGGGACGCCACCGCCTCGATGATGTGCAGGATCAGGTCGCGGCCGTCGCTGGTCGCGGTGATGTCCAGAAAGGTCAGCTCGTCGGCGCCCTGGTCGTTGTAACGCGCGGCTATCTCGACCGGATCGCCGGCGTCACGCAGCTCGACAAAGTTGACGCCCTTGACGACGCGGCCGCCGGTAACGTCAAGGCAGGGAATGATCCGTTTAGCGAGCACCTGACGCCCGCTCAACCATTGAGCTCATCAGCGCGTGCCTGTGCGGCAGCGAAATCGAGATCACCGCTGTAAATCGAACGGCCGCAAATCACGCCTTCGACGCCCTCGTCCTCCACCGCGCACAAGGCGTCGATGTCGGCCATGTTCGACAGGCCACCCGAGGCGATCACCGGAATCGTCAGTGCCTGGGCCAGCTTGACAGTGGCCTCGATGTTGATGCCGGTCAGCATGCCGTCGCGGCCGATGTCGGTGTAAATGATGCCTTCGACACCGTAGTCCTGGAACTTCTTGCCGAGGTCGATCACCTCGTGGCCGGTCATCTTGCTCCAGCCGTCGGTGGCGACCTTGCCGTCCTTGGCGTCCAGGCCGACGATGATGTGACCGCCGAAAGCGGTGCAGGCGTCCTGCAGGAAACCCGGGTTTTTCACGGCGGCCGTTCCGATGATCACGTAGCGCAGGCCCGAATCGAGGTAACGCTCGATGGTGTCCAGGTCGCGGATGCCGCCGCCGAGCTGCACGTCGATTTCGCTGCCGACTTCGGCCAGGATCTTGCGGATCGCCGCCTCGTTTTTCGGCTTGCCGGCAAAAGCACCGTTCAGGTCCACCAGGTGCAGGCGGCGCGCGCCCTTGTCGACCCAGCTGCGCGCCATGGCTGCCGGGTCTTCGCTGAAGATGGTGGACTGGTCCATGTCGCCCTGTTTGAGGCGCACACAATGGCCGTCTTTCAAGTCAATCGCGGGGATGAGTAGCATGGGGCAATGAGGCTGGCGGTGGATGGAATGGGATGGGAAAAGCGTGGACAAACAAGCGTGCAGCGCCAGGCGTGGGGACGTCAGGGGTTCCAGTGCAGGAAGTTGCGGTACAAGGCCAGGCCGTGGTCAGCGCTTTTTTCAGGATGAAATTGGGTCGCAAAAATATTATCGCGTGCCAGCGCCGCCGTAAAGCGGGCGCCATAGTCGGCAAAACCCGCGGTGTGGCGCGCATCCGACGGCCTGGCGTAAAAGCTGTGGACGAAATAAAAGTAGGCGCCATCGGGCACGCCGTCCCACACCGGGTGCGGCGCCGCGCCTGGCGCGGCCGCCTGGTAGACCTGGTTCCAGCCCATCTGCGGCACCTTGAAGCGGCTGCCGTCGGGCTGGGTGCGGCCGGCCAGCTCGAACTTCAGGACTTCGCCGGGAATCAGGTCCAGGCCCCGGGTGCCGGCGCCGCCGTCGCCGGGCTGGCCTTCCTGGCTGTGGGTCAGCAGCATCTGCATGCCGACGCAGACGCCGAACAGCGGCTTGTTCGCCGCGGCATGCAGCACCGCCGGCAGCATGCCGGACTCGGCCAGCTCGCGCATGCAGTCGGCGATCGCCCCCTGGCCCGGCAGCACCACACGGTCGGCGTTCATGACGTCTTCGGCGCGCGAGGTGACGATCACCTGGACGCCGCTGCCCTGCGCCACATGCTGGACCGCCTGCGACACCGAGCGCAGGTTGCCCATGCCGTAATCGACCACGGCGACTGTGTTGGGTTGTGCCATCAGGAAGGGTACGCTACAAAATTAATAGCTGCTCAAGCAGACGGGCCATGGGCTGGAGGCCAAAACAATGCTCGAAAACATGGTTGATGGCCTTACAGCGAGCCCTTGGTCGAGGGAATCATGCCGGCAGAGCGCGGATCGATTTCCAGCGCCATGCGCAGTGCGCGCGCAAAGGCCTTGAACACGGTTTCGGCCTGGTGATGGGCGTTGTCGCCGCGCAGGTTGTCGATGTGCAGGGTGACAAAGGCGTGGTTGGCAAAGCCCTGGAAAAACTCGTAGGCGAGCTGGCTGTCAAAGCTGCCGATCATGCCGCTCTTGAACGGCACATGCATCTCCAGGCCCGGCCGGCCGGAAAAATCGATGACCACGCGCGACAACGCTTCGTCCAGCGGCACATAGGCGTGGCCGTAGCGGCGCAGGCCTTTTTTGTCGCCCACCGCCTGGGCCACCGCCTGGCCGAAGGTGATGCCCACGTCTTCCACCGTGTGGTGGCCGTCGATGTGCAGGTCACCCTTGGCCTGGATGTCCAGATCAATCAGGCCGTGCCGGGCGATCTGGTCCAGCATGTGGTCAAAAAAACCGATGCCGGTGGACAGGCTGGCCTGGCCGGTGCCGTCGAGGTTGAGCTTGACGGTGATCTGGGTCTCGGCAGTGTTGCGCGAGATCTGGGCGGTTCGGGGGGCCAGGGCAGGCGCTGCGGTGGGGGTGGTCATAGGGAGTCTTTGAGTGCTGCCAGCATCTGGGCATTTTCGTCGGCGGTGCCAACGGTCAGGCGCAAACAATTGACCAGCAATGGGTGCATTTTAGAAACGTTTTTGACCAGTACGCCGCGGGACCGCATGCCTTCAAAGGTTTTTGCGGCATCAGCAACCCGCACCAGCACCATGTTGGCGTCACTTTTCCAGGTTTTCACACCCGGCAGCGCCTGCAGCGCCTGCACCAGCACGGTCCGCTGGGCGCGGATGTCTTCGGCCTGGCCGGCAAACACCTCGGCGTGCTCCAGCGCAAACAGCGCACATTCGTAATTGAGCACACTGATGTTGTAGGGCGGGCGCACCTTGTCGATCTCGGCAATCAGCGCTTTCGGGCCCATCATGTAGCCGAGCCGCACGCCGGCCAGCCCGAACTTGCTCATGGTGCGCATCAGCAGCACATGGCTGTGGCGGCCGATCCGGTCGATGTAGCTTTTGCTGGCGAAGGGCTGGTAGGCCTCGTCC
>PNNC01000034.1 GCA_013824015.1 Polaromonas sp. | reverse complement strand
ATCCCTCACGCATGGGGTGTTTGGTCTGGACAGACACAATTGCCGGCAGGCTTGTGCTTGTGGATATTATTAATTTTTGGCACCCGTTATTGTAGTCGCGCGGCCTAGTTATCCACAAAAATTTTCCTGCGGGTTTTAACCTAGCCAGCGACCTGCCGCGGCAGCGTGTCATCTCAGCCTTTACCGCCACTGCGGGGCCTAACTTGTTGCCAGCGTTGGGAAATCTGCGATAATCATGGGTTTCCCTGACACACCGCGGGTTTGCAAGCCGGTTTTTAGCCGCCGACCACGCATTGCGGATTTTGCAAAGGGAGCTTTGTAGCCTGTAGGACCATCATGAAACGCACATACCAACCTTCCAAAGTCAAACGCGCACGCACGCACGGCTTCCTGACCCGCATGAAAACCCGCGGCGGCCGCGCAGTGATTGCTGCCCGTCGCGCCAAAGGCCGCAAGCGCCTGGCCGTATAAGCCTGTTTCCGGCTGCCGCTTGCTTTAGCGCGGACCCCAGGCGCCAGTGCAGCGGCTTCAAACCCGACCCCAGTTCCAGGCAGTCCTTGCCGGCGCCATCGTTGCACGAACAACGCATTTCGCATTGCATCGCAATGCGCTCGATGCCATGAACGCGCAAACCGTCGCTGCCAAAACCCACGCCACGCCGGACCTGTTTCCGGTGCAGGACACCTGGGTCGGGGCGATGGTGCCTAAACGCTGGGCCAAACGCGCGGTGACGCGCAACGCCATCAAAAGACAGATCTACACCGTGAGCGCTGATTTTTTGCCCTCTTCTCCCCAGGCTGCCTGGGTGGTGCGCTTGCGGCGTGATTTTTCGCGCAAGGAATTTGTCAGCGCCAGCTCCGAGGCACTCACCCAGGCGGTGCGCACCGAGGTGCTGGCCCTGATGCGGGCCGGGGCGAGCGCTCCATGAGCACGCTGCGCCGTGCGGCCGTTGTGCTTTACCGCTTGCCGCAAAAACTCCTGGTGGGCCTGGTCAAGGGCTACCGCCTGCTGCTCAGCCCCTGGCTCGGCTCGTCCTGCCGTTTCGAGCCCACCTGTTCGGCGTATTCGCTGCAGGCGCTGCAGCAGCATGGCGCCACCAAAGGCAGCTACCTGACGCTGTACCGCCTGGTGCGTTGCCATCCCTGGTGCCACGGCGGCTATGACCCTGTGCCTTCGTCGCAGCCGGGGGCCCGCCGATTTTCCCTTTTCACCCGCCTGGTCACGCCCGTGACTTCGATCTCCTCTAAAAAGAAGCCGTCATGAACGACATACGCCGCACCATCCTGTGGGTGATTTTTGGTTTTTCCATGGTCCTGTTGTGGGACCAGTGGCAGCTTTTCAACGGCAACAAGGCGACGTTTTTCCCTTCGCCAACGCCTGCCGCCAGTACGGCACCGGCCGTCAAGCCAGCGTCGACGGCCAGCGTGCCGGCCGGCCCGGTCGGCAGCGGCGCCGTGCCTGCCCCGGCAGCCACGCCCGGCGCCGCGGTGGTGCCCGGAGCCGTGCCTGCGAGCACACCTTCGGCGAGCAAGCAGCGGCTGGTCGTCACGACCGATCTGCTGACCCTGACCTTCGACACCGAGGGTGGCACGCTGGTGGGTTCGGCTTTTCCGCGCCTGAAGGATGTGGATGGCAAGACCGACGGCTTTGTGCTGCTCGATGAAAGCGCGGCACGTGTGTATGTGGCCCAGTCAGGCCTGATAGCCGGTGCCGGTGGCGGCAGCTTCCCAACCCACAAGACCCCGATGACGGCGGTTCCGGGCGAGCGCCAGCTCAAGGACGGGCAGGACAGCCTGGACGTCCGCTTCGAATCGGCCGAGGTCGGTGGCGTCAAGCTGGTCAAGACCTATACCCTCAAGCGCGGCGCCTACGACATCGCGGTGCGCCACGACGTGATCAACAACGGCGCCAGCGCCGTCTCGCCGCAGCTGTACGCGCAACTGGTGCGCGACGGCAACAAGCTGCCGGGCGAGTCCGCGTTTTATTCCACCTTCACCGGTCCGGCCATCTACACGGAAGCCAAGAAGTACCAGAAGATCGAATTCAGCGACATCGAGAAAAACAAGGTGGACGTCGAGAAACAGGCCAGCAATGGTTTTGTGGCCATGGTCCAGCACTATTTCGCGTCCGCCTGGATCCTGCCGGACGGCCTGCAGCGCGACATTTTCCTGCGCAAGGTCGACACCAACCTGTACGCCGTGGGCATGATCACGCCGCTGCCGGCGATCGCGCCCGGTGCGACCCAGTCCACCACGGCAACGCTGTTTGTCGGCCCGCAGGAAGAAAAGCGGCTCGAAGCGATCACGCCTGGCCTGGAACTGGTCAAGGACTACGGCTGGCTGACGATTCTCGCCAAGCCGCTGTACTGGCTGCTCGACAAGCTGTACAGCTTCATCCACAACTGGGGCTGGTCGATTGTGGCGCTCGTGGTGCTGCTGAAAATCGCGTTTTACTGGCTCAATGCGAAGGCCTATGCCAGCATGGCCAAGATGAAGGCGGTCAACCCCAAGATCATGGAAATGCGCGAGCGCCTGAAGGACAAGCCGCAGGAAATGCAGGTCGCCATGATGAAGATCTACAAGGAAGAAAAGGTCAACCCCATGGGTGGCTGCTTCCCGATCATGATCCAGATTCCGGTGTTCATCGCGCTGTACTGGGTGCTGCTGAGCTCGGTGGAGATGCGCAATGCGCCATGGATTTTGTGGATCAAGGATCTGTCGTCGCCTGATCCTTTTTATATCCTGCCCTTGCTGATGACGGCCACCACCATGCTGCAGACCGCGTTGAACCCGACCCCGCCGGATCCGATGCAGGCCAAGCTGATGTGGTTCATGCCGCTGATCTTCAGCGTGATGTTCTTTTTCTTCCCGGCCGGCCTGGTGTTGTACTGGATCACCAACAACATCCTGTCGATCGCGCAACAGTGGGTCATCAACACCCGCATGGGCGTGCCGCCGCAGTTCAACCTGCCCAAGTTCAAATAAGCAGAAAAAAAGGGCCGCTTCGCGGCCCTTTACCATGGCGCCTCCCATGCTGGCCCGACATCACGATCCCATCGCCGCCATTGCCACCGCTCCCGGGCGGGGCGCCGTCGGCATTGTGCGGCTGTCCGGCAAAAGCCTGGCTGGCGTGGTCGCGGCGATCTGTGGCAAGCCGCTGCAAGCGCGCCACGCGACCTACCTGCCTTTCCTCGACGCACATGGGCAGGTGATCGATCAGGGGCTGGCGCTTTATTTCCCGGCACCGCATTCCTACACCGGCGAAGACGTGCTCGAACTGCAGGCCCATGGCGGGCCGGTGGTGCTGCAATTGCTGCTGGCACGTTGCCTCGACGCTGCTGAAGCCCTCGACACCGCCACCGGCCAGCCCCGGCTGGCCGGCTTGCGGCTGGCCCAGCCCGGGGAGTTCACCGAGCGGGCCTTCCTGAACGACAAGATCGATCTGGCGCAGGCCGAGGCGATTGCCGACCTGATCGACGCCAGCACCGAAACGGCGGCACGCTCGGCCGCGCGTTCGCTGTCGGGGGAGTTTTCGAACGAGGTGCATGTGTTGCTGGATCACCTGGTGCATCTGCGCATGCTGGTCGAGGCGACGCTGGACTTTCCGGAAGAAGACATCGACTTCCTGCAAAAAGCCGATGCCCAGGGCCAGCTGGACCGGCTGCAACAGACGCTGGGCGGCGTGATGCAGCGTGCGCAGCAGGGTGCCATCCTGCGCGAGGGCATCAAGGTCGTGATCGCCGGTCAGCCGAACGCCGGAAAAAGCTCGCTGCTCAATGCGCTGGCTGGCGCTGAACTGGCGATCGTCACTCCGGTGGCCGGCACCACCCGTGACAAGGTGTCGCAACTGATCCAGATCGAGGGTGTGCCCCTGCATGTGGTGGACACGGCGGGCTTGCGTGACAGCCTGTTGCCGGAAGTCGACGAGGTTGAAAAAATCGGCATCGCGCGCGCCTGGAGTGAAATCGAGAGCGCGGATGCGGTGCTGTTCCTGCATGACCTGACGCGTCAGCACACACCTGCGGACGAGCGAATCGCGCTGGGCTACCGGGCCGACGACGCGGCGATTGCACAGGTCCTCGCGGCCAGGTTGCCGGCCCATATTCCGGTGATCGACGTGTGGAACAAATCGGACGCCGCGAACACGCCCGCGCTAGCCAGCATCACGACAGGTGTGGTGATCTCGGCCAAAACCGGTGAAGGACTGCAGCAGCTTCGCGAACAATTGCTGCAGCTGGTGGGCTGGCAGGCCGCGCCAGAGGGTGTGTTCATGGCGCGAGAGCGCCATGTGCGCGCGTTGCGCGAGGTGGACGCCCAGCTCACACGCGCGGCCACCCAGCTGCGTGCGAAGGTGCCCGCGCTGGACCTGCTGGCAGAAGACCTTCGCCAGGCGCAAAACGCGCTGGGCGGCATCACCGGCGAGTTCACCCCCGACGATCTGCTGGGCGAGATATTTTCGAAGTTCTGCATTGGCAAATAGGCGAACAGGCCGCGGCCTGTTCCGAACAAGCGCCGTGCTTGTTCACCCTCTGGTTGGCGCGCGGCGGGCCGGTTACAGCTTTCCCCCCGATGTATCAGCTGTAAGCTTGCGTTAATGTCCCTTGCCGCGCCGGGCGTCGGCATCGTATCTTCCGTGCATCATGAATGCACCCTTACCCACCACACTCCGGTTTGACATCCAGGGCCTGGCCAATGCAATTGCACACAGCCATGCCAGCGATGCGCTGCGCTGCCAGTTCACGCCGCAGCAGTGGGAGATCCTGGCCGGCTACATGCAGCCGTTTGCCATGCAGCAGGGCCAGGTGCTGATTGAGCAGGGTTCGAACGACCAGACGCTCTACTTCATTGAAAGCGGCACGCTGAGTGTTCATTACGAGGACGACAAGGGCCGTGTGCGGCTTGCACTGGTCGCGGCCGGAACGGTGGTCGGTGAAGGTGCCTTTTTCTCGCGCATGCCGCGCAACGCCACGGTGCAGGCGTCCAACGCCAGCAAGGTCTGGTGCCTGACCGCCCTGCGCTTCAAGGAACTGTCCAACCGGAACAGCCCGATTGCCCTTGAACTGACACTGGCCATGGGCGGCGTACTCGCCAAGCGTTTGTACAACCGGCCCAAACGTGTGGCCGTGACCTGAACCGCGGCGCGATGCTTTGGTGGTGTGCTAACGGAAAAAGCGTGACTTATTGCAGGCATCTGCTTTGCTCGTGTGCGGCCGGTGCCAACTTGCTTCTTCGACACGAACGACAGGCGGCGAAGGACCAGTAAACTTCATCATCGGGACCTTCGGGTCTCATCACCAGCAACCCTGATCGCCGTCTGGTCGGCCATCGTTCTTCAGGCGGGAGCCCATGTCGATTCTCAATTGGTTTTCCGGCAAATCCGCAGCGCACGAGGCGCCGGGCAAGGTGCAGGCAGACAGTGACAGTGCGGGACTGACACGCGGCAAGCCGTCGACACCGGTGTCGTCAAAACCGGCGGCCGGCGAGCTGCGCAACGGTGCGCAAAAGTCGCATCGCCACGCCAGGCGCGAACTGCTCTACGCCGCGGTGCGCGAAGCCATGATCCGCGCAGGTGTGCTGTCGGGCAGCTACAAATTCAAGGTGTTGTCGCTGGATCCACGCGGCGAGCAGTTCATGGTCATGATGGACCTGGCGCAGGAGTTTGGCGCGCAGGCCGAACGTCTGGCCGAGATGGAAGTGATGATCGCCCACAGCGCCAAGTCGCGCTACAACATCCGCGTCACGGCCGTTTACTGGCGCCTGAACGAGCTGGTGTCGGTGGCCCGGCCTGCGGGCGCCCCGCAGGTCAACAGCCGCCCCGCGCCGCTGTACCACGCTGAAGCAGCACCTGCCGTCGCTGTCACCGTGGCGCCGGCGCAAGTTGTTGCCCCCCTGCCCGAGCCGGCGCTCGTCGTGGACAAGCCGGTGGCCAAGCGTTATGAACCGATCCAGGCCGATGAGGTTGCTGCCTTCAAGCAGGCGCTGGCCGCCGCATCGGCCCACGGCGTTCCCGCCGAGGCGGTTCCGCTGAGCCGCAGCGCGCCGCGCTCCTACACCCTGTTGACAGGGTTTGAGGATACCGAAATGCCGGAGTCGCCGGCGCTGGTGCCGGCTCTGAGCGCGACCCAGTACGGCGACCTCCATTAGGCATCAGACGGGCCGTCAGCCCTTGCTGAACAAGCGTCATTTGCTATTGATATGATAGCGGCTCGCGCGGCTTAATGGCCTGCGAAGTCGAGCAGGGTGAACAGCGGCAGGCCCGACTCCCTCAAGCGCGCCGAGCCGCCCAGTTCGGGCAAATCGACAATCGCCGCGCCTTCCGTGACGGTGGCGCCCAGCTTTTCCAGCAGCTTCTTGCCGGCCATCATGGTGCCGCCGGTGGCGATCAGGTCGTCGATCAGCAGCACCCGGTCGCCCGGCTTGACTGCATCGGTGTGCAGCTCCACCGTGGCGCTGCCGTATTCCAGCTCATAGGTTTCCTGCACGGTGGTGAAGGGCAACTTGCCCTTCTTGCGGATAGGCACAAACCCGACGTTGAGCTCATAGGCCACCACGGCGCCGAGAATGAAGCCGCGTGCATCCAGACCAGCCACCACGTCCGGCCGCAGGTTTTTGTCCATGTAGCGGTGCACAAAGGCGTCAATCAGCACGCGGAACACCTTGGGGTCCTGCAGCAAGGGGGTGATGTCGCGGAACTGCACGCCCGGCGCCGGCCAGTCAGGCACGGTGCGGATGTGACTCTTCAGGTACTGGTTGACCGACTGGTGGCTGAGATCATCGGACGGCTGGGGTTTCATGAAAATCCGGAAAAAATGCGGGCCTTCATTTTGCCTTGCGAAGCGCGGCAATGGTCCGGCCCGCCGCACCGGCTCAGGTGCGGCCGCTGAGCAGCTTTTCTTCCGCGAGCGCCAGGGCCTCGGGTTTGCCGGACAGCACCAGCGCATCACCGCCTTCCAGCAGGGTCTCGTCGTCATGGCTCAGGGGCTTGCCATTGCTGCGCCGCAGGCTGACCACCCGCACGCCCACCGCCGGCAGGGCCATGGCGCCCAGCTTCTGTCCGGCAACACGCGTGCCCAGCGGCAGGGTGAGGGTGGCCAGCCGCTCCTGGTCGAGTTCGTTGACGCTGTTGTCATCAGCGCCGTGAAAGTAGCCGCGCAGCAGGTTGTAGCGCGCGTCACGCTGCTCTTGCACCACCCGGATCACGCGCCGCATCGGCACGCCCACCAGCGCCAGCGCGTGGCTGGCCAGCATCAGGCTGCCTTCAATCGCTTCCGGCACCACCTCGGCGGCGCCGGCGGCCTGGAGCTTCTCCAGATCGTGGTCATCCACGGTGCGCACGATCACCGGGACCGTGGGCGCATGCGCCCGGATGTTGGCCAGCACCTTCATGGCGCTGGCGGTGTCCAGGTAGGTGACGACCACCGCGCTGGCGCGTGCCAGGCCCGCTGCCATCAGGGCCTGCAGCCGCACGGCGTCGCCGAACACCACCGAATCGCCGGCGGCCGCGGCCTGGCGCACCCGGTCCGGGTCCAGATCCAGTGCCATGTAGGGGATGCCTTCGCCGTCGAGCATGCGGCCCAGGTTCTGGCCACAGCGTCCGTAGCCGCAGATGATCACGTGTTTGTCGACGTTGATGGACTTGCGCGCGATGGACGTCATTTGCAGCGACTGCTGCAGCCATTCGCTGCTGACCAGGCGCATCACGATGCGGTTGCTGTACATGATGATGAAAGGTGTCGCCAGCATCGACAGCACCATGCTCGCGAGGATGGGATTGAGCAACTCCGGCGGAACCAGGCTGTTGTCGTCGGCCAGCGACAGCAGCACAAAACCGAACTCGCCGGCCTGCGCCAGGTACAAGCCGGTGCGCAGCGATACCCCGGTGGTGGCACCCAGGCCGCGCGCCAGCGCCGTGATCAGCGCCAGCTTCGCCAGCACAGGCACCGTGAGCAGCAACAGCACCAGTGGCCAGCGCTCCAGCACCAGCCGCCAGTCCAGCATCATGCCGATGCTGATGAAAAACAGGCCCAGCAGCACGTCGTGGAAGGGCCGAATATCGGTTTCCACCTGGTGTTTGAATTCGGTTTCCGAGATCAGCATGCCGGCGATGAAGGCGCCCAGCGCCAGGCTCAGGCCGGCCAGCTCGGTCAGCCAGGCCAGGGCCAGCGTGACCAGCAGCAGGTTCAGCACAAACAGCTCTTCGCTCTTGCGCCTGGCGACCAGTGTCAGCCACCAGCGCATGACGCGCTGGCCACCGGTCAGCAGCAGGCCGACCAGCACGGTGGCCTTCAGGCCGGCGACAGCCAGTGCCATCAGCAGCTTGTCGGGCGAGGCGCCCAGTGCGGGAATCAGCACCAGCAGCGGCACCACGGCCAGATCCTGGAACAGCAACACGCCCATCACGCGTTTGCCGTGTTCGGACTCCATCTCCAGCCGCTCGGACAGCAGCTTGACCACCACCGCCGTGCTGCTCATGGCGATGGCGCCTGACAGCGCCAGCGCGGTTTGCCACGACATGTTCCAGAGCGTGGGCGCCAGGGTGGCGAGGAACAGGGAGCCCAAGGTGGCCAGCACCATCGTCACCATGACCTGCAGCAGTCCGAGGCCAAACACATGGCGGCGCATCGAGCGCAGCTTGGGCAGGTTGAACTCCAGCCCGATCACAAACATCAGGAACACCACGCCGAACTCGCCGAGATGCCGCACACCGTCAGCGTTCTCCGACAGCGCCAGTGCGTTCGGGCCGATCACCACGCCGACGGCAAGGTAACCGAGCATGGGCGGCAATTTGAGCGAGCGGCATGCGACCACGCCGAGCACGGCAGCCAGCAAATACAGCAGGGTCAGTTCAAGCGCGCTCATGCTTTGATGGTAGCTGATGGCCGGCGCGCCGCGCAGGGCCACATCCCCGGCCAGCCTGCGTTTGCAGGGCGCTCTATAGAATGCGGGCATGAGCTTTGATCCCGTGAATTTCGACCCCGCGCAGGCGCTGGCACTGGCCCACACCACCTTTGAAATAGAAGCCGCCGCCGTGCTGGGCCTGAAAAGCCGGGTCGGGCCGGAATTTGCCCGTGCCGTGCAACTGGTGCTCAACTGCCGGGGCCGGGTCGTGGTCATGGGCATGGGCAAAAGCGGCCACATCGGCCGCAAGATCGCCGCGACGCTGGCGTCCACCGGTACCCCGGCGATGTTTGTACATCCCGCCGAGGCCAGCCACGGCGATCTGGGCATGATCACCGCCGCCGATGTGCTGCTGGCCGTTTCCAATAGCGGCGAGGTGGAAGAACTCACCGGCATCCTGCCGGTGATCAAGCGCCAGGGCGTGCCGCTGCTGGCCATGACCGGGCGCAGCCAGTCCACGCTGGCCCGCCATGCCGACGTTGTGCTCGATACCAGCGTGGAAAAGGAAGCCTGCCCGCTGAACCTGGCGCCCACCGCCAGCACCACCGCGCAACTGGCCATGGGCGACGCGCTGGCGGTGGCCCTGCTGGACGCGCGCGGCTTCAAGGAAGAAGACTTTGCACGCTCCCATCCCGGCGGTGCGCTGGGCCGCAAGCTGCTGACCCATGTCAGCGATGTGATGCGTACCGGCGACGCCGTGCCCGCGGTGGGGCGCCAGACCAGCTTCACGGACTTAATGCGTGAAATGAGCAACAAGGGGCTGGGCGCCTCGGCGGTGGTCGACGAGGCGCGCCGGGTGATCGGCATTTTCACCGACGGGGATTTGCGGCGTCTGGTGGAAAAGGGCGTGGACCTGCGGGCCCGCACCGCCGGCGAGGTGATGCACCCCGGCCCCCGGACCTTGAACAGCGGGGCCCTGGCGGTGGAGGCGGTGACGCTGATGGAGCAATACCGCATCACCAGCGTGCTGGTGGTGGACGACAACGGGGTGCTGTGTGGCGCGCTCAACAGCAACGACCTGTTGCGTGCCAAGGTGATCTGATGAGCCCCCATGTTCCTGCCCTGAACTTTGCGCCCGAACTGCTGCTGCGCGCGCAGGGCGTCAAGGTGGCGTTCTTCGATGTCGACGGTGTGCTGACCGACGGCGGCCTGTATTTCGGCGAATACCCGGCCGGCGACGCGCGGGCGACGCAACATGAGGGCCTGACCACCGGCGGCGAGACCCTCAAGCGTTTCAATACGCTGGACGGTCACGGCCTGAAGCTGCTGCAAAAGGCGGGCATCACGCCGGCCGTGATCAGCGGCCGCGACAGCGTGGTGCTGCGCTCGCGGCTGCAGGCGCTGGGCGTGACACACACCCATTTCGCCACGGAAGACAAACTCCCCGCGGCCCTGATCACCCTCCAGGCGCTGGGCCTGGACTGGTCCCAGGCCGCCTGCATGGGCGACGACTGGCCCGACCTGCCAGTGATGCGTCGCGTCGCCTTCGCCTGTGCGCCGGTCAACGCGCACCTGGAGGCGCGGGCAGCGGCCCACCATGTCACCCAGGCGCGTGGCGGTGATGGGGCGGTGCGCGAGCTGTGTGATCTGCTGATGGTGGCCAGCGGCCGTTATGCCGCGCTGCTGCAGGAGTACACCCGCTGATGGCTGCCAGCCGACGCTGGCCCGTGACCGGTGCCGCACCCGGCTGGCGCCGCACGCTTGATCGGCTGTCACGCGTCTGGGAACGCACGGCGATCTACATCCCGGTGCTGCTGATGGGGCTGCTCGCCCTGGGCACCTACTGGCTGGTCAGGAATACGCCGGAAGCCTTGCCCGCCGAGGGCCAGCGGGCGGTCAGCAGCGAGCCGGACTACTACATGCGCAAGTTCGGCATCAAGACCTTTGACGAAGCCGGCCAGCTCAAGAGTGATGTCACCGGCATCGAGGTGCGTCACTACCCCGAGACTGACACGCTGGAAATCGACAAGGCGTTGATCCGCAGCTACAGCATCGAGGGCCGCCTGACGACCTCGACCGGCGACCGCGCCCTGACCAACGGCGACGGCTCCGAAGTCCAGTTGATCGGCAATGCCCGCGTGGTGCGGGACGCGTCGGTGGGTCCGGATGGCAAAGAGACCCAGCGGCTTGAGTTTCGCGGTGAATTCCTGCATGTGTTTGTCAATGAGGAACGCGTCAAGTCGCACCTGCCGGTGGTCATCCGGCGCGGCAGCGACGAGTTCGAGGGCGACACCTTTGCCTATGACAACCTGGACCGGGTGGCCGACCTGAAAGGGCGTGTCAAAGGCGTGCTGGTGCCGCGCAACGCTGCGGCCGGTGCAAGGCCCTGACCTGACGCGGGTTGCGCGATCGCGCCCCCGGTAACCACGGAGCATCCCATGTCCCCTCTTGTTTTCATCACCGGCGCATCCAGCGGCATCGGCCAGGCGATGGGCCTGCGCTTTTACCAGGCCGGTTACCGGTTGGCGCTGGTGGCGCGGCGCACCGCCGAGGTCGAGGCCTGGGCCCGGACGCATCGGCTGGCCGCGCACAACTACCAGATTTACAGCGCCGACGTGTCCCTGCCGGACAGCATCGTGGCCGCGGGCCAGGCCTGCATCGCTGCGCAGGGCGTGCCCGATGTGGTGATCGCCAATGCCGGCATCAGCATAGGCATGGACACGGCCGTTCGTGAAGATCTGGGTGTGATGGCGCAGACCTTTGCCACCAACAACATCGGCCTGGCCGCGACCTTCCACCCCTTCGTTGAGGCGATGGTGCAACGCGGCTCGGGCGCACTGGTGGGCATCGGCAGCGTGGCCGGCATCCGCGGCCTGCCCGGGCACGGCGCCTACTGTGCGAGCAAGGCCGCGGTGATTGCCTACTGCGAAAGCCTGCGCGGGGAGTTGCGTCGCTCAGGCGTGAAGGTGGTGACGATCTGCCCCGGGTACATCGACACACCGCTGACGCAGAAGAACCGCTACGCCATGCCTTTCCTGATGCAGCCCGACGCTTTTGCCGACAAGGCTTTCAGTGTCATCGAGGCCGGCGCCAGTTACCGGGTGATTCCCTGGCAGATGGGGGTGGTGGCCAAGCTCCTGCGCCTGCTGCCCAACGCGCTGTTCGACCGCGCGCTGGCCGGCCGGCCGCGCAAGCACCGGCAGGGCGCGGCCTAGACTTCGCTATAAAAAAAAAGAGCAGCTGGCGCCCGCCAGACAGGGGCTGGAAAGCAAAAAGGCTTCAGAACCGGAGTCCTGAAGCCTTTGGAACCTGTTTCAGCCGAAGGCTGAAGGGTCGGTGTGCCGGCTGCTTAGTAGCCGCCGCGTCCACCACCGCCGCCGCCGCCGGAGCGGCCACCGCCACCACCGCCGTAAGGACTGCGGAAACCGCCGTCGCCGCCGCCACCGCCGGAACGACCACCACCGCCGCCGCCGCCATATCCACCGCCGCCGCCGCCGCCACCACCGTAGCCGCCGCCACCACCACCACCGCCGAAGCCGCCGCTGCGTGGCGGACGGGCTTCCATCGGACGTGCTTCGTTGACAACCACGCTACGGCCGCCCAGAGGCTGGCCGTTCATGCCGGCAATCGCGGCTTGTGCTTCGGCATCGCTGCCCATCTCGACAAAGCCAAAGCCTTTGGAGCGGCCAGTGTCGCGTTCCATCATGACTTTAGCGCTGGTGACAGCGCCAAACTGGCCAAAAGATTGTTGCAAGTCTTCGTCGCGAACCGAGTACGGCAGATTGCCGACGTAAAGTTTGTTGCCCATGAAGGGACTCCTCTAAAACACAATGACAAAAGCGATGGAGTCCCGGAAGCACAAC
>PNNC01000112.1 GCA_013824015.1 Polaromonas sp. | reverse complement strand
AAGGCAGCCATTTTTTTTACGCTTTTTGCGTTCGCGCTGAACAACCAGCAAGTCGTTTCCGTGAATTTCTTTTTCGGGACGCAGTGGCAGGCGCCACTGGTGCTGGTGGTGCTGGTCGTGTTTGCGTTCGGCCTGGCGGCCGGCATCCTGATGATGATGCCGCGCTGGTGGAAAAAACGCCGGAACACACGCCTGAGCCAGCAAAGCCAGCTCAGCGAGAACCCCTCCACCATGCACCATGGACTTTGACTTCACCTGGGTCCTGCTCGGCTTTCCCATCGCCTTCACCCTCGGCTGGCTGGCCTCCCGCCTCGACCTGAGGCAGATGCGTATCGAGAACCGGCAGGCGCCCAAGGCCTACTTCCGGGGCCTGAACTTCCTGCTCAACGAACAGCAGGACCAGGCCATCGATGCCTTCATCGAGGCGGTGCAGAACGACCCTGACACATCCGAGTTGCACTTCGCACTCGGCAACCTGTTTCGCCGCCGCGGTGAATACGAACGCGCGGTACGCGTGCACGAACACCTGATGTCGCGCGGCGACCTGACCCAGCCGGAACGGGATCGCGCGCAGCACGCGCTGGCGCTGGACTTCCTGAAGGCCGGCCTGCTGGACCGCGCCGAAGTCGCGCTGCGCAAACTCGAGGGCACCAGCTACGAGGAAGAGGCCCGGCTGGCGCTGCTGTCGATTTACGAACGTTCGCGCGACTGGAGCCACGCCACCGACATCGCCGGCAAGCTCGACAGCGCCAGCCACGGCAGCTTCAGCGGCCGCCAGGCGCACTACCTGTGCGAGCAGGCCCAGGCGGCGTCCGCGTCGGGTGACACGGCGCAGGCGCTGGACACGCTGCAAAAAGCAGCCGTGCTCGCGCCCGCTTCACCACGCCCGCTGATCGACCTGGCCAAACTGCAAAGCCAGCTGGGCCGGCACGCTGATGCGTTCGCCACCCTGCTCCAGCTCGAGCAAACCGCGCCGCAGGCGCTGCCGCTGGCTGCCGGCCTGTTGGGAAACATCGCGCAGCAAAGCGGCCAGCAGCAGCCGGCGCGCGAGTTGCTGCTGGCCAGTTATGCCGCGATGCCCTCCATCGATGTGATCGAGGCCATCATCAAGCTCGATACCGGCCCGGGCGAGCCGCGCGACCGGTACGTGCAGCACCTCGAGCGCGAGGCCTCGCTGGTGGCGGCCGCCAAATGGATTGCCGGGGAAAAGCTCGGCGACGAGCACCAGCATGGCCTGGTGCAGCGCGCGCTCGACAAGGCCACCAAGCCGCTGATGCGCTACCGCTGCGCGGCCTGCGGCTTCGAGGCGACCCAGCATTTCTGGCACTGCCCGGGCTGCCAGGCCTGGGACAGCTATCCTGCCCGCCGAATCGAAGAGTTATGAACACCCCCGTCGGATGCTCACTGCGTGTAGCACCTTCCCCCCTTGCAGGGGGCGGCACCTGCGGCCTCGCAGAGCCAGCTCCGCGGTGTCTGCTGGAATAAGAAAATACTCGTATGACAACATCTTTAACTCTGTCCCGCGAACAGCTCGCCGCGGCCCGCGTGCTGGTCGTCGGCGATGCCATGCTGGACCGCTACTGGTACGGCGCGGTGGACCGGATCTCGCCCGAGGCGCCGGTGCCTGTGGTGCGGGTCACGCGCCAGGAAGAACGCATGGGTGGTGCGGCCAATGTGGCCTGCAACATCGTGAGCGTCGGCGCGCGCGCTTCGCTGCTGAGCGTGGTCGGTGATGACGAGGCAAGCCACCAGCTCGAGGCGCTGGTCGCCGCATCCGGCATCACGCCCTGTTTCGGACGCGATCCGCAGCTCAAGACCACGGTCAAGCTGCGCGTGATCGGCCGCCAGCAGCAGCTGCTGCGGCTGGATTTTGAAAACACGCCGGAAACCGAGGTGCTGGCCTCGCAGTCGGCGGCGTTCGACAAGCTGCTGCCGCAACACGACACCGTGCTGTTTTCCGACTACGGCAAAGGCGGCCTGGCGCACATCGCGCTGATGATCGGCCAGGCCCGCGCCGCCGGCAAGGTGGTGCTGGTCGACCCCAAGGGCTCGGACTATTCGCGGTATAAAAACGCCACGGCCATCACGCCGAATCGCGCCGAACTCGAGCAGGTCATTGGCCACTGGCACGACGAGGCCGACCTGCAGTCGCGTGCCCAGAAGCTGCGTGCGGACCTGCAGTTGCAGGCCGTCTTGCTGACCCGCAGCGAGGAAGGCATGACGCTGTTCGACGCCCAGGGCCAGCTGCATGTGCCGGCGCTGGCCCGCGAGGTGTTTGACGTCACCGGCGCCGGCGACACGGTGATCGGCGCCCTGGCGGCGATGCTGGCGGCTGGCCTGGGCCTGCGCGAAGCGGTGCCGGTGGCCAACCGCGCCGGCGGCATCGTGGTCGGCAAGTTCGGCACGGCCAGCGTCACTTACGAGGAACTTTTCCAATGAAGACCGTGGTCACCGGCGCAGCCGGGTTTGGTTCCGACATGAGTTGCCAAGGAAAGTTGGTCTTCTCTGAAACCCGCAGGAGCAAATCGTGAAAATAGTTGTGACCGGCGCTGCGGGTTTTATCGGCAGCAATATCATCAAGGGCCTCAATGCGCGCGGCATCGACGACATCATCGCGGTGGATGACCTGACCCAGGGCGACAAGTTCCGCAACCTGGCGGACCTGCAGATCGCCGAGTACATCGACGCCGACGATTTCTACGAGCTGTTTGCCGAGGCGGCCTTCGGCGATGTCGAGGCGGTATTTCATGAAGGCGCGTGCAGCGACACCATGGAAACCAATGGCAAGTACATGATGGACAACAACTACAGCTTGTCCTGCGACCTGTTCGACGCCTGCCAGGCCCAGGACACGCGCCTGATCTACGCTTCGTCGGCGGCCACCTACGGCGGATCGGACACCTTCCGCGAGTCGCGCGAATTCGAAAAACCGCTCAATGTCTACGGCTACTCCAAGCTGCTGTTTGACCAGAAATTGCGGCGCGAAGTCGGCCCGCATTTCGAGAAGGCCGGGACCCAGGTCGCCGGCTTTCGCTACTTCAACGTCTATGGTCCGCGCGAGCAGCACAAGGGCCGCATGGCCAGTGTCGCCTTCCACCAGTTCAGCCAGTTCCGCGCCGAAGGCAAGGTCAAGCTGTTTGGCGAATACGGCGGCTACGGCCGCGGCGGGCAGATGCGCGACTTCGTTTTCATCGACGATGTGGTTGCCGTCAACCTGTGGTTCCTCGACCATCCGCAAGCCCGCGGCATTTTCAACCTGGGCACCGGCAAGGCCCAGCCTTTCAACGATGTGGCGCTTGCCGTGGTCAACACCTTGCGCCACCAGCAGGGCGAAACACCCCTGAGCCTGGAAGAAGCGGCGCACGGCGGCCTGATCGACTACATCGATTTCCCCGCGGCGCTGGTCGGCAAGTACCAGAGTTACACCCAGGCGGACCTGACAGCGCTGCGCGCGGCCGGTTGCCAGCATGTGTTTGCCGATGTGCAAACTGGCGTGGCGGCCTATATGCAGGCCCTGACCCTGGGCGAAGCCACAACAGCCTAGAGCGGCCCGCGCCAGCCGGCCGTCAGCGGGGTGCTGCCGCTGCGCCGGCCTGCGCCGCCACGCCGCCAGCGGCCCGTGGCTCGGGAAACCGGTAATACCGGACGTTGAGGTAACGCGCCACCTCGGTCACGTCCTCCTCGCGCCAGCCCAGCCCCGCGTTTTTCTGCCAGCGGTCGACTTCGGTCATCAGGCTGTCCCAGTTGTTCGCCGCCTTCTGGTCGCGCCAGTGAAGCTGGGCGTTGTGGCAGCCGATGCAATGTGTCGAATACAGCAGTTCGCCGCGCGGGGCCGCGGCTTTGGTCTGTGCCATCCCGGGCGCGGCAAGGCTCACCAGCACCATCACTGCAACAACCAGCCACTGTCTGCGGATCATCGGCCCCACCTCAAGCGCGCTGCTCGAATTCCCTGTCCCTGGCGCCGACCACCCCGGCGGCCAGGTCGGCCAGTTCCCTTGTCAGCAAGGCCAGGATGTCCTCCATCGTGACAACACCTGTGAGCCGGCCCGCCTCATCCACGATGACCAGCCGGCGCAGCCGGTGCCTGCGCATCAGCGCCACTGCGTCCATCGCGTCCATCCCGGGCGTCGCCTGGACCAAGTCGACGGACATGATGTCTCCGGCCGTGAATACCTCGGGGTCCAGCCCCTCGGCCATCAGGGCCAGCACCAGGTCACGGTCGGTCAGGATGCCGACCGGTCGGCTTTTTTCTGCGGCATCCACAACAACCAGCGCGCCGACATGGTGCTTGCGCATCAGTTGCGCGGCCACCAGCGCCGGGGTCTCGGGCTCGACCACGGCCACCACGGCGGTTGCAAAGTCTTTCAAACGAGTGGGCATTTTCAGCTCCTGGTCGCCGTCTGGAGGCGTCTTTATGGCGATACTGCAGCTTAGGCCTTTGCCTGCACCTGCAGCCTTGATCCAGCGCAAACAGCAGGCCTGGTCAACCTGGCGTCTGTCACAGCCGTTAGATCTGCACGTCCTGCTGCGCAGGACGGCTCACCTGCCTTCCACAACCATGAGGAGCTTCCCGATGTTCAAGAAACTGCTGGCCTTTGTCGCCACCATGTATGTCGCCATGGCCTTTGCCGCCGTCGACGTCAACACCGCCACCTCTGCCGAACTCGACGCCATCAAGGGCATCGGCCCGGTCAAGTCCGCCCTGATCCTGGCCGAGCGCAAAAAAGCGCCGTTCAAGGACTGGAATGATTTTGTGACCCGCGTCAAGGGCGTCGGCACCGACAGCGCCGTCAAGTTCTCGGCCGAAGGCCTGACCGTCAACGGCGCCAGCTACCGGGCCGCTGGCAAAGCCGGCGCCAAGGCCGACAAACCTGTCACGGAAAAAGCCAAGGATGCCGCCGTCGCCACCAAAGATGCCGTCAAGGGTGCGGCCGTTGCCACCAAGGACGCGGCCAAGGAAACCGCCAGGGACGTCAAGGCCGCTGTGACACCCAAGGCAGAGACCAAGGCAGAAGTGAAGGCCGAGGTCAAGGCCGGCGCCAAGACCGAGCCCGCCAAGAAGTAAGCCGCCTGCGCTTGCGCATCAACCCGCCTTGCGCGGGTTTTTTCATGCCTTTTTGGCCACCAGCCCTTGTTCCAAAAGGGCGGACAGCTATCAAAAACAGAGCAGCTCGGGAGCCCTTCCCGCTTATGACGGCCTGGTGTACCGGGCCACGAAACCGCGATCAATGCGGTCTTTCAACTGCCACACCCATCGCCCCTCGATGTGCAGACCGCCCCAGGTGGCAATCGCGTGACGTCCGCCACAGGAAATCAGGTTCAGCGTGCGTGCCGCCGGCTGGGAAGGCCGCAAGGCCTGGCCCTGGCAGGCAGCGCGCAGGTTGGCCAGCAAGGGCGGGCCGGCCCGCACCGCATACACGCCGCTGCGCGGGTGCGGCGCATCAACACGGCTGGCGACGTCGCCCGCTGCAAACACCCGGGCATGGCTGGTGCTTTGCTGAAAGCGGTTGACCGCCACGAATCCAGCCGAGTCCAGTGCCAGCCCGCTGCCGGCCAGCCAGGCCGGCGCCTGCGCGCCAATGGCCAGCACGGGAGCGTCGCAGGCCAGGCGCGCGCCGCTGGCCAGCCGGATTTCCCCGGCAGACATGCCGACACAGGCATCCGGCAGCACCGTGATCTGCAGGCGCCGCAGGGCCTGCACCACCCGGCGCTGCACCCCGGCCGGGTAGTTCCAGGCCGGTGGCGGGCCACCCGTGACCAGACTCACGCGGCCGCCCGCCGGGTAGCCGGCGCCGCCCAGCGCATGGGCCGCGGCCATGGCCAGCTCCAGCCCTGCCGCGCCCGCCCCCACCACCGCCAGATGGATCGGCCGGCTGCGACCCAGCGCCGCCACCTGGGGCCACAACTGGCCGAAAGCTTCGATGGGCCGCACAAACAGCGCGTGTTCGCGCGCGCCCGGCATGTCCGCCTCGATCCGTTCGCGGTCCATCACCGGGCCGGTGTTCAGGCTCAGCCAGTCCCAGGCCACGGTTTTACCGCTGCTCAGGGTCACGGTTTTCGCCGCTGCATCGAGGGCGATGCTGCTGCCCTCGATGTAACGTGCACCGCAGCCCGCCAGCAGGCCGGCCAGCGGAATGACACACTGGTCGAGCGCGTAGTGCCCGGCCACAAAACCCGGCACCATGCCGGAATACAGCTGGCGCGGATACGGGGCAATCACGGTGATGGCCAGGTCCGCCGGCCGGTGTTGCGCCAGACCGCGCAGCACATGGACATGGGCATGGCCGGCGCCCAGCAACACCAGGTGTTTCAGGCCCGAAGCCAGCGTCGAAGTACCTGTCATGGGGACAGTGTGACATCGCCAACATGGCCCAGGCTGCGGCCGGCGGTGTTGTCGGCATCGGCGCCCACCAGCACCGCCTGCAGCGGCGGCACGGTGTCGCTTTCCTCGCCAAAGGCGCGGCGGAAATCGGCGCCCAGGTCGCGCGAATGGGCCACCCACTGGCCCAGGCCCTGCTCGCCGCTGTCCAGCACGATGAAGCGCACGCGCGCGCTGTAGGCATTGGGCAGCAGGGTGCCTGGCGCCAGCGTGCCGTCCCAGACGTAACACAGCGTGGCCGACGGCAGCTGCTCGCCGCTGGCCGCGCGCGCCAGGCGCAGCAGGTTGCGCTCGATCAGGCCAAGGCCGGCCAGCGGCATGTCAAACAGCGCACACACCTTGAGCGGGCTGTCGTCGCCCTCGCGGCGGCGCAGGTCGGCGCCGCGCAGCGGCTCGTCCAGCCGCCAGCGCCAGCGCAGGCGCAACCCGGCCTCGGGCACCGCCGGTGCGAGGTCATGCACCAGGTTGCCATAAGACTTGAGCGCCTCGACGCGCAACACCTTGCGCCCGTCCAGCTCGACCAGGGCGTAACGGGTCAGCGGGATCTTGCCGCCCGGCACACCGACCACCCGCCAGGGCGGCGGCGGCTGCCCGCCGGTCGCCGATGAAAACGCAGTGAGGGCCGGGCCTGCCATCTGCGCCTGCGCCAGCGGCAGCAGCAGCCCGGCGAGCAACACAGTCAGCCAGGACTTCATGTCAACCCCGCTTCCAGTCATGGTAGCGGCGCACCCATGCGAGCAGGCGATGCGGCTGGTGCGCGCGTTTCCATTCGCCGGCCGCATATTTGTTGGCCTCGGCCAGTGTCGGGTAGGTGTGGATGGTGGAGAGAATCTTGTTCAGGCCCAGGCCGTGCCGCATGGCCAGCACATACTCGGCCAGCAGGTCACCGGCATGGGTGCCGACGATGGTGACACCCAGAATCGTGTCCTTGCCCGGCACCGTCAGCACCTTGACGAAACCGCGCGCCTCGCCATCGGCAATCGCGCGGTCCAGGTCGTCGATGCCGTAACGAGTCACTTCAAAGGCAATCCCTTTTTCTTTCGCTTCCTGTTCGTTCAGCCCGACACGGGCCACCTCCGGGTCGATGAAGGTGGTCCAGGGAATCACCGAATAGTCGGCCTTGAACAGCCTGAACTCGCCAAACAGCGCATTCACCGCGGCATACCAGGCCTGGTGCGCCGCCACATGGGTGAGCTGGTAGGGGCCGGCCACGTCGCCGGCCGCGTAGATGTTGGGGTAGATGGTCTGCAGGTACTCGTTGGTGTCCACCGTGCGCTGCACCGGGATGCCGAGTTCTTCCAGCCCGTAACCCTCCAGCCTGGCGACCCGCCCGACAGCGCAGATCAACTGGTCAAAGTCCAGGCGCAGCTCGCTGCCGGCGTGTTCGACGACCAGGGTTTTCACGCCGCCGGATGCCTCACAGCGCAACGCCTTGTGGCCGGTCAGCACCGACACACCATCGGCGGCCAGCGCCTGGCGCGCCAGCTCCGACACCTCTTCGTCTTCACGCAGCATCAGGCGCGGCGCCATCTCGACCTGTGTGACCTGCGAACCGAGCCGGGCGAAGGCCTGCGCCAGCTCACAGCCGATCGGCCCGCCGCCGAGGATCACCAGGCGACCGGGCACCGCGTCGAGTTGCGCGAAGGCCTCCCACAGGGTGTCGCTGGTGACGTAACCGGTGTCGTCCAGGCCCGGCAGCGGCGGCACCAGCGGCCGCGCGCCCGCTGCGATCACGATGCTGCGTGTCGTCAGGGTCTGCGTTCCGCCGTCGTTGAGGCTGATCTCCACGGTCCAGGGATTGACGATGCGCGCATGGCCCTGCAGCACCTCCACCCCCAGACCGGTGTAACGCGCCACGCTGTCATGCGGTTCAATCGCGCGGATCACCGCCTGAATCCGCTGCATCACCGCCTTGAAACTGAACAGCGGCGCGCTGTTGCTCAGGCCATAACTGGCGCCATGACGCATCTGGTGCGCGAGTTTGGCGCTGCGGATCAGCGCCTTGGACGGCACACAGCCGTAATTCAGGCAGTCGCCGCCCATCTTGTGGGCCTCCACCAGCGTGACTTTGGCCTTGACCACCGCCGCGATGTAGGCCGAGACCAGACCGCCGGCACCGGCGCCGATCACGATCAGGTTGCGGTCAAACGACCTGGGGCGCACGCTGGCCCAGCGCGCATACACCTGGCGGCGCTTGAGAAACTGCAGCAGCTTGTTGACGACCAGCGGCAACAGACCAAGCAGTACAAAGGAGCCGATCAGCGCCGGCGAGGCAATCGACTGCAAGGAATCGATTTTGGCGATCTGGGTGCCGGCGTTCACATAAACCACGGTGCCGGCCAGCATGCCGAGCTGGCTGACCCAGAAATAGGTCCAGGTCCGGATGTGGGTCAGGCCCATCAGCAGGTTCAGCGCAAAAAACGGCACGACCGGGATCAGGCGCAGCGAGAACAGGTAAAACGCGCCCTCCTTCGCGATGCCCCGGTTGATCTCGTCGAGCCGTTTGCCGAAACGGGCCTGGATGCTGTCCCGCAGCAGGTAACGCGCCGCCAGCATGGCCAGCGTCGCCCCCAGCGTCGAGGCGAACGACACCACCACGGTTCCCAGCACCAGGCCGAAGCCGGCGCCGGCCGCCAGGGTCATGATCACGGCGCCCGGCAGCGACAAACCGGTGACGGCCACGTACAGCGCAAAAAACGCCAGCGTCACCCGCACCGGGTGCTGCTCAAAAGCCGCCTGGAACGAGGTCTGGCTGTCCTTGAGGAAGGCCAGGCTCAGATAACGCCCCAGGTCCAGCGCAAAAAAAACGCCTATGCCCGCCAGCAGCAGCACGGCGATGAAAAGTTTGCGTGAGTTCAAGTCCGTCCCCGGGGTTGTTCTGTGGATGTGGTCGGGTGAAATCACCGATTCTTACAACACCAGGCCCGGCGGTGCAAGAAATCCCGCCCTGCGGCGACCAGGCATGAAAGTGGGTTTAACGCGAGGCTAACACTGCTTGCTGCAAAATCCGCTCAAAATCCCTGTCTGAGCTGACATCCACCCACCCCAAAGGAACCCGCGCATGACCCAGGCACTGGTAGGCATCATCGGAGGCAGCGGCCTCTACCAGATGGACGCACTCGACAACGCGCAGGAACATCGGATGGACACCCCCTTCGGCGCGCCCTCCGACGTGCTGGTCACCGGCAGCGTCCACGGCGTTCCGGCCGTGTTTCTGGCGCGTCATGCGCGTGGCCACCGCTTGCTGCCCTTCGAAGTGCCTTACCGCGCCAACGTCCATGCGATGAAGCAGCTCGGCGTGCGATACATCGTTTCGGTGTCGGCGGTGGGCTCGTTGCGCGAGGACTTCAAGCCGCTGGACATGGTGCTGCCCGACCAGTTCATCGACCTGACCAAGCGCCGCGACAGCACCTTTTTTGGCCAGGGCGCGGTGGCCCATGTCTCGATGGCGCAGCCGGTCTGCCCGGCCGCCGCCGGTCTGCTGGCGCGTGCGGTGCGCAGCGTGCTGGCCGCCGATGCCTCCGGCCACGGCGTCAGCCTGCACGAAGGCGGCACCTATGTGTGTATCGAGGGCCCGCAGTTTTCCAGCCTGGCCGAATCACACTGGTACCGCAGCATGGGCGCCGGTGTGATCGGCATGACCAACATGCCCGAGGCCAAACTCGCGCGCGAGGCGCAGATTGCCTACACCACGCTGGCGATGGTGACCGACTTCGACTGCTGGCATCCGCGCGAGGCCCAGGTCAATGCCAACATGGCGCTGGCCAACCTGCTGAAAAACGCCGGCCGCGCCCAGCAGGTGGTGGCCGAGGTCATACGCCTGCTGGGCGCCGAACAACCGGCCAGCGAGGCCCACACTGCGCTGCACAACGCGCTGGTCACCCAGCCCGACGCGATGGCCCCCGAGGTGCGCGCACGCCTGGCCGCGCTGCTGACCTGAACCCGAACGGACACACCATGCATGACACCCTGCCCCTGCTGAAAAAAATACCCTTTCCGGCCATCCGCCGCGCGCAGCTGGCCACGCTGCAGGTCAACCTCGGCTACAGGTGCAACCAGAGCTGCCTGCATTGCCATGTCAACGCCGGCCCGAACCGCACCGAAATGATGGATGCCGACACGCTGGCGCTGATCCCGCAGGTGCTGGCCGCACGCGGCCTGGGCACGCTGGACCTGACCGGCGGCGCCCCTGAACTGCACGAGGGCTTTCGCGAGCTGGTGCGCGCCGCCCGGGCGCAGGGCGTGCGTGTGATCGACCGCTGCAACCTGACCATCCTGTTCGAGCCGGGCCAGGAGGGACTGGCCGAATTCCTGGCAGCACAAGGCGTGGACATCGTGGCGTCCATGCCCTGCTACTCGGCCGCCAATGTCGACAAGCAGCGTGGCGAGGGCGTGTTCGACCTGAGCATCGCGGCGCTGCAAAAGCTCAACCAGCTCGGTTACGGCCAGAGCGGCTCCGGCCTGTCGCTGAACCTGGTCTACAACCCGCAGGGCCCGTCGCTGCCGCCCGACCAGCAGGCGCTGCAGGCCGACTACAAGCGCGAGCTGCTGGCGCATTTCGGCATCGTCTTCAACGAGCTGTACGCCCTGACCAACATGCCGATCCAGCGCTTTGGCTCGACCCTGGTGTCCAAAGGCACGTTTGACAGCTATGTGGACCTGCTCAAGGGCAGCTTTCAGGAACAGAACCTGGCCGGCGTGATGTGTCGCGACACGGTCAGCGTGGACTGGCAGGGCTGGCTGTCGGACTGCGACTTCAACCAGCAGCTCGGTCTGCCGCTGGGCACCTCCGGCCTGCAGCGTCATTTGCGTGAGCTGCTCGGCAGCGGGATCGATGCGCAGCCCATCCGCGTGGCAGGCCACTGTTATGGCTGCACCGCCGGCCAGGGCAGCAGCTGCGGCGGCGCGCTGGAGCACTGAGCAGACGATGGCGCCGCTGCACCTGTCCGTGGTTTTGCCGGTGCTCAACGAAGCCGCCGGCCTGGGCGCGGCCCTGCAGGCACTGGCAGCACTGCGGGCACGCGGCGCCGAAATCATCGTGGCCGACGGCGGCAGCAGCGATCACAGCGCCGCGCTGGCGCAGGCCGGCGGCGCGCTGCTGGTCCACGCGCCGCGCGGCCGCGCGCTGCAGATGAACGCGGGCGCGGTGCAGGCCTGCGCTGAGGTGCTGCTGTTCCTGCATGCGGACACCCGCTTGCCCGCAGACGCCGACGCGCTGATCAGCGAAGCGCTGGCCGGCGGCTCGCGCGTCTGGGGCCGTTTTGATGTGGCCATCACCGGGCGGCCCCGCATGCTCAGGCTGATCGCCGCCTTGATGAACCTGCGCTCGCGCCTGACCGGCATCGCCACCGGCGACCAGGCGATGTTCATGAGCCGCGCGGCCTTCGAGGCCGTCGGTGGTTTCCCGGCCCAGCCGCTGATGGAAGACATCGAGATGTCACGGCGGCTGCTCACACTGTCGCGTCCGGCCTGCCTGCGGGCCAAAGTGCAGACTTCGGGCCGGCGCTGGGAAAGCCGCGGCGTCTGGCGCACCGTGTTGCTGATGTGGCGTCTGCGTTTTGCCTACTGGCGCGGTGCAGCGCCCGAGCGGCTGGCCGAGTTATATCGATGACCCGCCTGGTGATTTTAGCCAAGGCGCCGCAGCCCGGCGCCGTCAAGACCCGGCTGATTCCCGCGCTGGGCGCGGACGGCGCAGCGGCGCTGGCAGGCGCCATGCTGGACCACACGCTGCAGCAGGGCCTCGCGGCGGGCCTGGACGCGGTCGAGCTGTGTATGAGCCCGGCGCCCGCTGACCCGGCCTGGCATGGCGTGGCATGGCCCGCCGGTGTGGCCTGCACCGCCCAGGGCGACGGCGACCTCGGCGAACGCATGGACCGCGCGATGCGGCGCGCGCTGGCCCTGCCCACCGGCCCGGTGCTGCTGATCGGCACCGACTGCCCGGCTCTCAGCAGCGCGCACCTGCGCGAAGCGGCGCAGCAGCTGGCGCAGCACGACGCCGTGCTGCTGCCGGTGGCTGACGGCGGTTATGTGCTGATCGGCCTGCGCGCACCCTGCCCCGCCATCTTCAGGTACATGGCGTGGAGCACCTCCACCGTCGCCACTGAAACGCTGCAGCGGCTGGCCGCGCTGGGCCTGCGCGTCTGGCGCGGGCCGGTGCTGCACGACATCGACAACGCGGCCGACCTGGTCCATTTGCCGGCCGCTTTTGGGGTCCCGGGTTGTCAAGCTGAATCGGCCTCCAGCCCTTGCGGAACAAGGGCCCGCAGCTCCTGATTTCATAGCAAACTTACGTCTGGAAAACCCGCGATGAGCAACAACAGCGAAACCTACGACATCGTCACCGACTACTACGGCCGT
>PNNC01000024.1 GCA_013824015.1 Polaromonas sp. | reverse complement strand
CGGCTACGTGTTCCAGAACTACCGCGAAGCGATGTTCCCGTGGATGCGCACCATCGACAACATCGCCTACCCGCTCAAGCTCGAAGGCCGGTCCAAGGCCGAGGTGGACCGGCGCATGGCCGAGCTGGTCGCTTCCTTTGACGTGAAGTTCGACCTCAACCGCTACCCCTATGAACTCTCGGGTGGCCAGCAGCAGACCGCTTCCATCATGCGGGCGCTGGCCAACAACCCGGAGGTGCTGTTCCTGGACGAGCCGTTCTCGGCGCTCGATTTCGAGATGACGCTGTTCATCCGCGAGAAGCTGCAGGAGGTCTTCATGCAGACCGGCACCACCATGCTGCTGGTGTCGCACGACCTGGAAGAAGCGGTCTACCTGGCCGATCAGGTGTTGCTGCTGACCAAGCGGCCGACCCGGGTTGCGGAGATACTGCCTTACAACGACGCCCGGCCGCGCACGGTGGAAACGCTGTCCGAGCCGGGCTTTATCAGCACCAAGAAGCTGAGCCTGGAAATCTTCCAGCGTGAAGTGCGGCGCTGAGCCCTCTGGAGAAACCATGGACGAGAAAACAATTGCGGCCTATGTCGGCAGCACGGCCGCCGTGCTGGGGCTGCCGCTGGCGCCGGAGCGTGCGGCGCGGGTTGTGGCCCACCTGCAGCGCACCGCCGCCATGGCCGCGCTGCTCGAGACCGCGCCGCTGGCGCCGCACGATGAACCCGCCGAAATTTACAGCCCCGCAGCCTTCCCGCCCATGGGCGACAAGGGCCGGCAGCTATGAAAACCATAGCGTTTGACGCTTCTGCCATGGCCGTGGCGGTGGCCTCGGGGCAGGTCAGTGCGCGCGAGCTGGTGGATGCCAGCCTGCTGCGCATCGCGGCGACCGACGACAGGGTCAATGCCTTCACCGAAACCACGCGGGAGCGCGCGCGCGCCGAGGCTGACGCGGTGGACGCGCAGCGGGCCCGCGGCGACAGCCTGGGGCCGCTGGCCGGTGTACCTTATGCGGTGAAGAACCTGTTTGACATCGAGGGCCTGACCACGCTGGCCGGCTCGAAAGTCAACCAGGGCCTGCCGGCGGCGACAGCCGATGCGGTGCTGGTCTCGCAGATGAAAGCCGCCGGCGCGGTGCTGGTCGGCGCCCTCAACATGGACGAATACGCCTACGGCTTCACCACCGAGAACACGCATTACGGGCCCTGCCACAACCCGCACGACCTGACCCGCATCGCAGGCGGCTCCTCGGGCGGCTCCGGCGCGGCGGTCGCGGCCGGCCAGGTGCCGGTGACATTGGGTTCGGACACCAATGGCTCCATCCGTGTGCCGTCCTCGCTGTGCGGCGTCTGGGGCCTCAAGCCGACCTTCGGCCGGCTGTCGCGCCGTGGCAGTTATCCCTTTGTGCACAGCATCGACCACCTTGGGCCGCTGGCCAGCAGCCTGGCCGGACTGGGCCTGGCCTACGACGCGCTGCAGCAGCCCGACCCGCTGGACCCGGGCAGTCGTGCGCTGCGTGTGCAGCCGGTGTCGCATGGATTGGGTACAGGGATCAACGGCCTGCGGGTCGGTGTGCTCGGCGGCTACTTTCACGACAACGCCGGGCCCGAAGCGCGCGAGGTGGTGGCGCTGGCCGCCCGCACCCTGGGCGCGCAGTCCGACGTGATGTGGCCCGATGCGGCGCTGGCGCGTGCGGCGGCCTTCATCATCACCGCCAGCGAAGGCGGCAGCCTGCACCTGGGCGACTTGCGCACGCGCGCCGACGATTTCGAGCCGCTGTCGGTGGACCGTTTTATCGCCGGTGCGCTGCAGCCGGTGGACTGGTATCTGCGCGCGCAGCGTTTTCGCCGCGCCTACCGCGACAAGGTCAATGCCCTGTTCCAGGACTGGGACGTGCTGCTGACACCGGCCACACCGGTCAGCGCCACACCGATAGGCACCGAGTGGCTGGAACTCAATGGCGTGCGCCAGCCCTGCCGCGCCGCGATGGGGCTGCTGACCCAGCCGATTTCTTTCGCCGGTTGCCCGGTACTCACGGCGCCGATGTGGCCCGCGACCGGCAGCCTGCCGCTCGGTGTGCAGATCATCGCCGCGCCCTGGCGCGAGGACCTGGCTTTCCGCGCCGCGCAGGTGCTGCTGGATGCCGGCGTCGCCCACATCCAACCCGCCACCCTGTGACACCATGAACCCCACCCTTGCCATCAACCTTCCTGAAGTCCTCGCCGAAGTTTCGGCTGCGTTTGCGCGTTATGAAGATGCGCTGGTCCACAACAAGGTCGAGGTGCTCGACGAGCTGTTCTGGAACAGCCCGCACACCCTGCGTTACGGTGCCACGGAAAACCTCTACGGTTACGCCGCCATCCAGGACTTTCGCGCCGGGCGACCATCGCAGGGGCTGGCGCGCAGCCTGCTCAAAACCGTGATCACAAGCTACGGCACCGACATGGCGACCGCCAACGTCGAGTTCCAGCGCGCCGGCAGCGCCAAAACCGGCCGGCAGAGCCAGACCTGGATGCGCACGCCCGAGGGCTGGCGTGTGGTCGCGGCGCATGTGAGCCTGCTGGCGTGAGGCGGGGTGATGCACGGCCTATGATGGCGCTGCCATGACCCGCCTTGCTCCTCCTGTCGATGCGCCGTTTCGCGGCGCCGACAAAGTGCCCCACCGCTCGCGCGCCGACGAGGTCTACGAAGAGCTCAAGCGCAACGTCTCGGAGTTCAAGCTGGTGCCGGGCGACCGTTTCACCGAAACCGAAATCAGCGAACGCCTGGGTGTGTCGCGTACGCCGGTGCGTCAGGCCCTGTTCAAGCTGCAGCAGGAGGGTTTTGTCGAGGTGTTGTTTCGCAGCGGCTGGCGTGTCTTGCCCTTCGATTTCAACCAGTTCGAGGCGCTGTACGACCTGCGCATGGTGCTGGAGACCACGGCCGCGCACCGCTTGTGCGACGACGCGCTCAAGGTCGACAACAGCCTGCTGGAGGCGCTGGCGGCGATCTGGCTGGTCAGCCCGGATCAGCGCAGCAGCGACACCGTGCAGGTGGCGCAATGGGACGAGGCCTTTCACTGCGCGCTGGTCGCGGCAGCGGGCAACCCTGAAATGGCCCGCGTGCACCGCGATGTGACCGAACGCATACGTGTGATCCGCCGGCTCGACTTCACCAAGCAACCGCGCATCGACGCCACCTACGACGAACACGCCAAGATCCTCAAGGCGATCCAGCGCAAACGCGGCGATCAGGCCGCGCTGCTGCTGCGATCACACATCCAGACCAGCCAGGCCGAGGTGCGCAAGATCACGCTGCACCAGGTGCATCTGGCGCGCCAGCTCGGTGCGCAGGCGCGCTGAAATGGGCCATCCAGCAGGCCGCCAGCCCATGATTTCAGGGCTTCGGCAGCTATTGTTTTTGTAGCGGTCGGACAGGCTTGCCTTACCAGCCAATGGCCGTGGGCAGCCAGGTGGCGATCGCCGGAAAGAAGAACACCAGCACGATGCCCAGGATCTGCAGCGCCACGAACGGAATCACGCCGAGATAGATGTGGCGCGTGGTCACGCCCGGTGGCGCCACGCCGCGCAGGAAGAACAGCGCCCAGCCGAATGGCGGCGTGAGAAACGAGGTCTGCAGGTTCACGGTGATCATCATCGCCAGCCAGACCATGTCGACGCCGGCGGCCGCGAAGATCGGCAGAAACAGCGGCACTGCGATGTAGCTGATTTCAATCCACTCGATGAAAAAGCCGAGCACGAATATCAGGCCCATCAGGAACCAGATCGCGGTGTTGATGCCGCCCGGCAGAAACGCGAACAGGTCCTCGATCAGCTTTTCTCCCTGCAGCCCGCGGAATGCCAGACTGAAGACCTGCGAGCAGATCAGGATGAACAGCACCATGGCCGAGATGCGTGTGGTGGTCTGCATCACGTCGCGCAGCACCGCCAGCGAGAGACGGCGCGCCAGCGCCACGACCAGGATGGAGCCCAGCGCGCCCATCGACGCCGCCTCGGTCGGCGCGGCAATGCCGCCGATGATGGAGCCCAGCACCGACAACACCAGCGCCACCGGCGGCAGCGCCACCTTGACGACGCGCAGCCACAGCTGCGAGCGCGACACCGCGTCGCGCTCGGCCTGCGGCACCGGCGGCATCGAATCGGGCCGGATCATGCCGTAGACCACGATCCAGGCCACATACAGCCCGGCCAGCATCAGGCCCGGAAACACCGCCGCGGCGAACAGCGTGCCGACCGACAGCTGCATGATGTCGGACAGCAGGATCAGCACCAGGCTGGGCGGGATGATCTGGCCCAGCGTGCCGGAGGCGCAGATGGCGCCGCAGGAGATCGCCGGGTCGTAGCCGCGCCGCAGCAGCGTCGGCAGCGTCAGCAGGCCCAGCGTGATCACGGTGGCGCCGACGATGCCGGTGGTCGCGCCCATCAGCACACCGACACCGATGATGCCCAGCGCCATGCCGCCGCGCAGCCCGCCGGCCAGGTGGCCGATCACGTCGAGCAGGTCTTCGGCCAGGCGCGATTTTTCCAGCATGACGCCCATGAAGACAAACAACGGGATCGCCAGCCACTGGTAGTTGGCGACCACGCCGTAAATGCGCGCTGGCAGCAGGTTGAACAGCGATTCGCCGAAACCCATGAAGCCGAAAATGAAGCCGCTGGCGGCCAGCGTGATGCCGACCGGGATGCCGCCCATCAGCATCAGGAAAAAACCGATCAACAGGCCGATCGCCAGCCATTCGTTCAAACTCATGGCCGGGCCTCCGGTGCCGCGGACGGCTGCGGGCCAAACAGGCGCAGCGCGGCGCTGACACCCTGTGCGGCTGCCATCAGGCCGAACACCGCAAAGCCCACCGGAATCAGGGCCTTGAGCACCCAGCGGTGCGTCAGGCCGCCCGGGTCCGACGAGATTTCGTTGATCACATACGACTGCGTGACAAACTGGATCGAGTAACGAATCACCAGCGCGGCCATCGCGATGGCCAGCAGCGCCGACAGCAGATCGACCGCCGCCTGGGTGCGCGGCGAATACCGCGCATAGAACACATCGACGCGCACATGTTCACCCTTGAGCAGCGCGTAGGTCATGCCGAACAGCACCAGCGGCGCCAGCAGGTGCCACTCAAGCTCCTGGGCCCAGACCGAACCGATGCTGAAGGCATAACGCATCAATACATCGATGGCCATCAGCACCACGATGGCCAGCGTGAGCCAGGAGGCCGCGCGGCCGATCAGGTCCACCGTGCGCTCGACCCACGTGACAATGGCGCGGGCCGGCCCGGCAGCGCCCGCTGGGGCGCCGGCAGTTTTTGAAGCTGTCATGGTCTGCTCAGGCGGTCAGGATCTTGTTGTGGTACGGCCCTTCGCTGTAGCCGGCCCAGGCGTCGTACTTTTTCTTGTACGCCATGTAGGAGTCGTGCACTTTTTTGGTCATCGCATCCTTGGCCACCGCCTCGGCCAGCACCTGATTGGTGACCTCGCGCAGCTTTTTGAGCACCTCGTCGGGCAGCGGCTTGGCAATCACGCCCTGGTTCTTCACCAGGTCGTCCATGGCCTCGGCATTGTTGCGCTGGCACCAGGCTTCGCTGATGACATTGCAGGCGGCCGAGGCGTTTTCGACCACGGCCTGCAGGTCCTTGGGCAACTTGTCCCAGGCGGCCTTGTTGATCAGCAGCTCCGACACCGTGGCTGATTCGTGCCAGCCGGTGGTGTAGAGGTATTTGGCGGCCTTGTGCAGGCCCAGCTTGCGGTCCTGGAAGGGGCCGACAAACTCGGCCGCGTCGATCACGCCACGCTCCAGCGCCGGGAAAATCTCGCCGCCGGGCAGCAGTTTCACATCGACCCCAAGTGCCGCATACACCCGTCCGGCCAGGCCCGGAATGCGCATCTTCAGGCCCTTGAGATCGGCGCTGGACCTGATTTCCTTCTTGAACCAGCCGGTCATCTGCACGCCGGTGTTGCCGCAGGGCATGGCGACCATGCCGAAGGGGGCATACACCTCGTTCCACAGCTGCTGGCCGCCGCCGTCATAGAGCCAGCCGTTGATGCCCTGGAAGTTCAGGCCAAAAGGCACGGCGGTGAAATACTGGGCCGCAAAGGTCTTGCCGGTCCAGAAGTAACTGTTGGCGTGGTTCATCTCGACCGTGCCGGCGCGCACGGCGTCGAAACCCTCGAGGGCAGGGATCAGCTCACCGGCGCCGAAAACCTGGATCTTCAGCCGGCCGCCCGACATGAGGTCAATGCGTCTGGCCAGGTCGGTCGCGCTGCCCGGGCCTTCCATGTAAAACGGCGATCCCTTGCCGTAGGCGCTGGTCATCTTCCAGCTGAAATTTTGCTGGGCACGGGCAATCATCGGAAAGCCGAGCGCGGTGCCGGCAGCGGCAGCGACGGAGGCCCGGGTCAACAGGGAGCGACGTGTGGAAGTCATGCAGTGGTCCTTGAAGTAGAGAGGCTGATGAGACAGAGCCTGCTGCGCAAACGGGATGGTCGCGCCAAGGGTTAGCATGCAAACAGCGTGCCACGGAAGGGTTTCACAAGCAGCGGTTTTCCCTCTGTAGGGCGCGCCCTACAGGCCTTGGGGCAGCCCCCACAAGGGCTGTGTTCAGCCCCGGCCGGTGCTCACCGGTCGCCGGGGCCTTGTGCCACCGCAGCGGAATGTGCAGGACCGGTGCTCAGGGCGGAGATGTCCGCTTGCCGCGCCGGCTGCGCTGCTGGCGAAAGTTGTGCAGCATGATTTTGTGCAGATGGAATGGCAGCAGCAGGCTCAGGCCGATGGCCGCGGCCGCCAGCCAGTGCGCAGCGGCCAGCGGTGCAAAACCGAACGCCCGCGCCAGCAGCGGCACCGTGGTGATCGCGCCCAGCGCGGCCAGCGTGCCAGCAAGCACCCAGAGGCTGACCGGCGTGAAACCGGACCACAGGCTGTGCCAGCTGGTCTGGCTGGACCGGCTGGGCAGGATCAGCGCGGCGTTGGCCGTCACCAGCACCACAAAGGCCGCCGTGCTGGCCATGGCGGCGGGGATGCCCTGCCCAAGCACCCAGGCATACAGGCCGACGACCACGGCCATGACCAGCCCGCCCTGGGCCAGGCTCAAGCTGACGTGCCATCCTGACAGCAGCGGCTCGGTGGTCCGGCGCGGCGCTTGCGTCATCAAGTCGGCGTCGCCTTGTTCAGCTTCGAACACCAGTGAGCAGGCCGGATCGATGACGAGTTCAAGAAAGGCAATGTGCAGCGGCGCCAGCACCAGCGGCCAGCCGAACAGCACCGGCAGCAGCGCCAGGCCCACGATAGGCACATGGACGGCGAGCGTGTAGACCATGGCCTGGCGCAGGTTGGCAAAGGTGCGGCGTCCCCGGGCAATCGCCTGCACGATGGCGGAAAAATCATCCTGCAGCAGCACCAGCGCGGAAGCTTCGCGCGCGACGTCGGTGCCGCGCTGGCCCATGGCCATGCCGATGTGCGCCGCCTTCAGCGCAGGCGCGTCGTTGACCCCATCCCCGGTCATGGCCACCACCTCGCCTTGAGCCTTCAGGGCTTGCACCAGCGCCAGCTTCTGCCGGGGCCTGACGCGGGCAAAGATGTTGACCGACGCCACCCGCTGTGCCAGCGCCGTTGCATCCATGGCGGCGATGTCATCGCCGGTAAGTACCGCGGTACTTTCGATGCCGGCCTGGGCCGAGATGGCTGCAGCGGTGCGCGGGTGGTCGCCGGTGATCATCACCACCCGGATGCCGGCACGCCGGCACTGCGCCACCGCCGCAGGCACCTCGGCCCGCAGGGGGTCGGCCAGGCCGACCAGTCCTATCCACTCGAAATCGAAATCGTGCTGGTTGTCCGGCCACTCGCTGCCGCTGTGGTGCCGGGCCCGCGCCACGCCCAGCACACGCAGGCCGCTGTCGGCCATGCGGCCGGCCTGCGCCGCGAGCTGGTCACGGCGCGCGTCGGGCAGGTGGCACAGCGCGGCCACCGCTTCCGGCGCGCCCTTGGTGGCGACGACCTCGCGGGCCAGCGTGCTGCTGCGCCACAGGTGGCTCATGGCCAGGAGCTGGGGCGACAGTTCGTACTCGCGTGCCAGCGTCCACTGCGGATGCAGGTGGCCGGTGCCCGCCAGCTGCGCGGCGGCCAGCGCGTGGAAGGCGCGCTCCATCGGGTCGTGCGGATCGGTCTCGCTGGCCAGCACGGCGTATTCAAGCAGTTCATGAAAGGGTTCGGGCAGGCTTGCGGGCAGCAGCCCCCGCAGGTCCAGTGTCTGCTCGCCGACGGACAGGACGGCCACAGCCATCCGGTTCTCGGTGAGTGTGCCGGTCTTGTCGACACACAGCACGGTGGTCTGTCCCAGGGTCTCGATGGCGTCCAGCCGCCGCGTCAGCACCTGGTGGCCGGCCAGGCGGCGCGCGCCAAGTGCCAGAAACACGATCATGATGACCGGCAGTTCCTGCGGCAGAATGCCCATGGCCAGCGTGACGCCGGCCAGGATGGCGTCGAGCCAGCCGCCGCGCAGCGCCCAGAACAGCAGGCTCAGCGCCAGGCTCAGCGCCAGGCCGACCACCACCAGCCGGCGGGTCAGGCGTGCCACTTCCTCCCGCAACGGCGATGCCTGCAATTCGATGGTCTGCAGCGATTGCCCGATGCGACCCAGTTCGGTCCGGCGCCCGGTGGCTGTCACGCGCATCATGCCCTGGCCCCTGACCACCAGCGTGCCGGCAAACACGCGCTCCCCGGGGCGCTGTTTGGCCACCGCTTCCGACTCGCCCGTGAGCATGGATTCGTCGGTGGCCAGCTCGTGCGCCTGCAGCAGCTCGCCATCGGCAGGCACGCGGTCGCCTTCAGCCAGCAAAAGCAGGTCTTCACGCACCACATCGCGTCCCGGGATGCGCAGGGTCTGGCCGCCGCGCAGCACCAGGGCCCGCGGGCTGGACAGGTCGCGCAGGGCCTCCAGGGCATTGTCGGTGCGGCGCTCCTGCAACACCGTCAGGGTCATGATGATGATCACAAAACCGAGCAGGATCAGCGCGTCATGCGCATCTCCCATGGCGAGGTAAATCGCGCCGGCACCCAGCAGCAGCAGGAACATCGGCTCGCGCACCACCTCCCAGGCGATGTCGCGCAGGCTGCGCCGCTGGCTGACACCGAGTTCATTGGGCCCGTCGTCACGCAGGCGCTGCGCAGCCGCGCCAGGGTCCAGGCCCGTGGGTGTTTCGGGGTTCATGCGGCGTTGCCCGTCGCTGTCGACCTGCGTCTTGCGGGTGTCATTGGCGCAAGTGTAGAGGTCGCCGCTGTCCAGCGGATGTGCAACGCAGCCCGGATCCGCACCATGCTGACCACGGCCTTGCCGCCATTGCATTCCGGACAGATCCCGCCGACGGGCGCCGCGCCCCAAGGGTTCCCGGGGCGATGCCGTCTTCGGGCCGACCGGCCGCTTCGTCATCGATGAAGCCGCAGATGGCACAGATGTCAACGTTCAGGTATTCCCCGCCGCGGACGATGGGGTGGGGGCAGGGAGCGTGTCAGTCGTCATCGTGACCCTGCCCGGCCGCCGGCTTGCTCCGGGCGATGCCGGCACTCAGGCCATCCGGTGCCTGCGCCCCTTGCCAGGTCGCAAAGGCCAGGACCGCGAGCAGCAGCAACGCGGCCAGCCAGGCGCGGTTCTTCTGCACCAGGTCCGGCCCCTTGCCGTCGATATGCCCGGTCAGCATGGACAGGGCCTGGTTTTTGCGCCGCAACAGGCTCAGGCCCGCGATCAGCGTCAGATGCGCCACAACGACCAGCAGGAATGTTTCACCCAAAAATTCGTGAACCTCTTCCAGCCAGTCACCGCCGAGGAGGTGGCCCCCGTCCTGGTAGCTGGCGTAACCGCTGAGCGTCAGCGGCAGCACCATCAGCAGCAGGGCCACCACGACCAGCGCCATCAGCAGGTTCTGACCCTGCCGCCAGTTGATGCCGGCTGGCGATCGGCCTGGCGTGAGCGAGCGCAGCCAGGCCGGCGCGCCGGCCAGCTTGCGCCACAGCAGGCCCAGGCCCGCCTGGCGCGGACCGAACAAGCCATACAACACACGAAACACCAGCAGGCCGGCCAGGGTGTAGCCGAGCGTGACATGGATCAGCCGCCAGCTTTCGGCGTCAGCGGTCAGGTAGGCGCCCAGAAAGCTCAGCGCAAACAGCCCGTGGAACATGCGCGTGGGCGCGTCGGTCACCCGGCGGCGCGGCGTGGCCGCTGCGGGCTGGGTCTGGGCAGGGGTGCGGATCATGGCTGGGCTTTCTGCATGTGCGTTGGGTGGTGGCGGTCTCGCAGGTGACGGGATGATTTTTCGCAAGGGTGCTTGAACCTTTGCTGAAGGCGCTGTTCATCTGCGGTTCACAATGGCTGCAGGACAATCCCACCGATGACCCCCGTCCAGCCATTGCGCCTTGCCCGCCAGAGCCGCCTCTCGCGGCCGGTGGGGCTGCGGCTGCTGGCACTGCTGGTCGGCGGCCTGGCGCTGCTGCCCGCCTGGTCCGACAGCAAGGACGACCACAACCGGGCGCGCCAGGCGCTTCAGGCCGGTCAGGTGCTGCCGCTGGGCAAGGTGCTGGAGCGGCTGGAGCGCGATCACCCGGGCCAGGTCATGGAAGTCGAACTGGAGCAGGAAGAGGGCCGCTGGATCTACGAAGTCAAGCTGTTGCAGCCGCAGGGCCAGCTGGTCAAGCTCAAGCTCGATGCCCGGACCGCCGCCCTCTTGTCCGCCAAGGGCGGCAGCACAAGCGACGAGCGTCGCAGCGGCCGTGATACGCATCCCTGACACCGCGTTGCCAGCCCATGCGCATCCTCCTGGTTGAAGACGAACCCACGCTGCGTGCCCAGCTGCGTGCCGGGCTGGTTGAGGCCGGCTACGCGGTGGACGAGGCCGACAACGGCCGTGATGCCCATTTCCTGGGAGACACCGAAGCCTTCGACGCCGTGGTGCTTGACCTGGGGCTGCCGGTGCTCGACGGCCTGACCGTGCTCAAGCGCTGGCGCGACGGCGGGCGAACCATGCCGGTGCTGATCCTGACCGCGCGCGACAACTGGCACGACAAGGTGGCCGGCATCGACGCCGGGGCCGATGACTACCTTGCCAAGCCGTTTCACATGGAAGAGCTGCTGGCCCGGGTACGCGCGCTGATCCGCCGCGCCAGCGGTCTGGCCTCGGCGGTGCTGCAGTGCGGCGCGCTGGCGCTGGACACACGCAGCGGCCGCGTCACGCTGGCCGGCCAGCCGGTGAGCCTGACCAGCCATGAGTACAAGGTGCTCGATTACCTGATGCACCGCCCGGGCGCGGTGGTGTCGCGCACCGAACTGACCGAGCACATTTACGCGCAGGATTTCGAGCGTGACTCCAACACCATCGAGGTGTTTGTGGGCCGCCTGCGCCGCAAGCTGCCGCCCGAACTGATAGCCACCGTGCGCGGGCTGGGTTACCGGCTGGTGCCACCGCCATGAGCATCTGGCGCCGGGCCACCTCGCTGCGTTTTCGGCTGCTGGCCGTGACGCTGGTGGCGCTGGCGCTGGCGCTGCTGCTCGCCGGCGTATTGCTCAGCGGCCTGTTTCGCGACCACGTGATGCGGCAGTTCGAGGCGACCCTGACGCAGCAGCTCGACCAGCTCACCGCCCGGCTCGAACTCGATGCCACCGGCCAGCCGCTGATCGATCCCCGGTCCCTGTCCGACCCGCGCTGGCAGAAACCCTATTCGGGGCTGTACTGGCAGCTGGACCGCCTTTCCGCCGATGGTTCGTCGCGCGCGGACGTGTTGCGCTCGCGCTCGCTGTGGGACACCAGTCTGTCGCTGCTTGCCGACGAACTGGCCGATGGCGCAGTGCATGTGCACCGGGGGCGGGGCCCGCTGGACGTCCCGCTGCTGCTGCTGGAGCGCAAGGTGCGTATCGCCGAGCAGCCCGATGCCCGCTGGCGTATCGTGGTCGCGGCCGACATGCGGGAAATTACCGGGGCCGTCGACAGCTTCAATGGTGTGATGGCGGCCTCGCTGGCGGTGCTGCTGGTGCTGCTGGTGCTGGCGGCGCTGGCGCAGGTGGCGGTGGGGCTGTCGCCGCTGCACGCCATGCAGCGCGCGCTGGCCGATTTGCATGAGGGGCGGACGCAACGATTGCAGGGGCGTTTTCCCACCGAGGTCCAGCCGCTGATTGACGATTTCAACGACGTGCTGGACCGCAATACCGAGGTGGTCACGCGTGCACGCACCCAGGCGGGCAACCTGGCCCATGCGCTCAAGACGCCGTTGTCGGTGTTGGACCAGGCCGCGGCCTCGACACTGGCGGCGCAGGGCGGCGAGCTGGCCCGTCTGGTGAAGGAGCAGGTGGAGCTGGCGCGCCGTCACATCGACTGGCACCTGGCCCGCGCCCGCGTGGCCGCCACCCAGCGCCTGCCTGGCCAGCGCACCGCGCTCGGACCGGTGCTGGCCGGCCTGGTGCGGGTGATGGAGCGGGTGTATGCCGAACGAGGAATTTCCATCACCGTGCAGGCCGCCGGTGCGCCGCTGTTTTTCGCCGGCGAGGAACAGGACCTGCAGGAGATGCTGGGCAATCTGCTGGACAACGCCTGCAAATGGGCGCGTTCAACCGTGACGGTTGCCGTCGAGGCTGTGGCCGGCGTCCTGCCGCCTGAGTTGCAGGTTCATGTCGAGGACGATGGCCCGGGGATAGGCGCCGGAGCGCTCGCTTCCGTGGGCGCCCGCGGCGTGCGTCTGGACGAATCGGTCCCCGGCACGGGGCTGGGCCTGGCGATTGTGCAGGACCTGGTCGGCTTGTATGGCGGTGAGCTCAGTTTGCAGCCAGCCGCAGGCGGCGGGTTGCGTGCCAGCTTGCGCCTGCCAGCGGCCCTGGCGCCTGAAGCCGCCGCAGGCGTCAAAGTGTGAGGGCGTAGTCCACCGTGATGGGCGCATGGTCCGAAAAACGCTGCGCCCTGTAAATCGTCTCGCTGCGTGCCAGC
>PNNC01000077.1 GCA_013824015.1 Polaromonas sp. | reverse complement strand
CCGGCGTGAGTGAGGGCACGATCTCGATCTCCACCGGCATCCTGCCCAACAAGATCTACGAGGTCGCGCCCTACGTGACCACGGTGGACATCGGCGCGCTCTACAACGGCGGCATGGCCATGAACAAGGACAGCTTCAACAAAATGCCGCCCGAGGTGCAGAAGATCATCAAGGACGTGGGCCTGGAGTACTCGCGCACCCTCGGCAAGACGCTGATGGAGCGTTACGAGGCCGCGCTCAAGTCCATCCAGACGCAGGGTGCCAATCAGAGCGTGCCGGTGAAGGTGTCGCCGCTGGCGCCTGGCGAGCGCGAGAAGTGGGCCCGCACCATGCCCAACATCGCCGCTGACTGGACGAAAGCCAACGCCGCGCGTGGCCCGTCGGCCCTGATCGTGAAGACCTACATGGAAGAACTGCGCAAGCGCGGAGCCAAGCCGCTGCGCGACTGGGACAAGGGTCTTTGAGACGCCATGAGCTACGAAGCCAATACCAGCCTTGAAGAGGCGCCGGTGTCCCTGGTGCCCAGCAGCCCGTTCGGCCTCCTGGTCGACGGGCTCAATGGCCTGGGCTCGATCGTGATCGGACTGGTCATGGTGTTGATGTGCGCCGACGTGTTCCTGCGCAACGCGTTCAACAAGCCCATCGACGGCGTGGCCGAGCTCGTGGCTGCTTCCATCATCGTCATTGTGTTCCTGCAGTTGCCCGGCACCTTGCGCCATGGGCGCATGAGCCGGGCCGACCTGTTCATCGACCCGTTCCTGCTCAAACGGCCGCGCGCTGGCCTGCGGCTGCGGGCGTTGTTATCGATCTTCGGCATCTTTGCCTGTGGCGTGATTGCCTATGCGACGCGGCCGCTGCTGGTCAAGGCCTGGACGAACAAGGAGTTCAGCGGCATCGAGGGCGTGTTCACCTTCCCGACCTGGCCCATGGTCCTGGTGGTGACGCTTGGTGGCGTTCTCGCCGCCGTGCAGTACGCCCTGATGGCCTGGCAGGATCTGCGCGACAGCGGCAAGTCCCCGGGCCTTGGAGGCGGCCATGAGTGAGCTGATGATCGGGTTCCTGGCCATTGGCCTCATGCTGGTGGCCATCGTGGTGGGCATGCACATCGGCGTGGCTCTGATCGTCACGTCCTTCCTGAGCGTGTGGTTGCTCAAGTCGCCCGAGATCGCAGCGCGCTTCGTCGGGGCGGCGGCCAATGATTCGATCCGCGACTACCTGTTCGGCGTGGTGCCGCTGTTCGTGCTCATGGGCATGTTCGTCAGCATTTCCGGCGTGGGGCGAGACACCTTTGACGTGTTCCAGTGGCTGCTGCGGCGCCTGCGCGGTGGCCTGGGCCTGGCCACCGTGGGGGCCAATGCGGTGTTCGCGGCGATCACCGGCATCTCCATTGCCTCGGCCTCGGTGTTCACCAAGGTGGCCACGCCCGAGATGATCCGCCACGGCTACGCGCCGCGCTTTGCGGTCGGCGTGGTGGCCGGTTCGTCGGTATTGGGCATGCTGATCCCGCCTTCGCTGCTGATGATCATCTATGGCGTGCTGGCCGAGGAATCGATTGGTCGCATGTTCCTGGCCGGCATCCTGCCCGGCCTGGTGTTGGCCGGCGCCTTTGCCGCCCTGATCCTGGCGATGGCCTACATCTGGCCCCACAAGATCTACGCCAGTGGCGTGCCCCCGACGGCGGAACAGGCCGATACCGAGACCTGGGCCAGCGCCGCAGTGAAGTTCTTCCCCATCATGGTGCTGGTGGCACTGGTGCTGGGCGGCCTCTACGGCGGCTTCTTCACGCCCACCGAAGCGGGCGCCGTGGGCGCAGCCGGCGCCTTCGTGATCGCCCTGGTGCGCCGCCGCCTGACCTGGCGCAAGCTGTGGAACGTGCTCACCGAGACCGGTTATGTGTCGGTCTCGGTCCTGTTTCTCATCATCGCGGCCTCACTCTACAGCCGCATGCTCGCGCTCTCGGGCATGCCCGCAGGCATCACCACCGGCATCACCGAGATGGGTCTTGGCCCGTCGGGCTTCCTGATCGCCTACCTGGCCATCGTGCTTGCGCTGGGCTGCATCATTGACTCGGTGTCGATCATGCTGATCATGTTGCCGATCGTGCTGCCGATCGCCACGGCCTTCCAGATGGACCTGATCTGGTTCGGCGTGCTGACCGTGGTGGCGGTGGAGATTGGCCTGCTGACGCCGCCCTTCGGCGTCTCGGTCTACACCGTGAAATCGGCCCTCAACGATTCGAGCATCAGCATCAAGGACATTTTTGCCGGCGCCTTTCCCTTTGTTCTCGTGATGGTGCTGGTGTTGGTGGTTCTGATTGTTTTTCCCGGCCTGTCCACCTGGCTGGCGCGTCTTTAGAAAAAGCCTGCTCATGATTTACACCTTCATCCTGATCGACAAGCCCGGTGCGGCCGAGCTGCGACTGCGCGTGCGCCCCGAGCACAAGGCCTATTTGGCAGCCGTGGCAGGCCGCATCGCTTTTGCCGGACCGCTGACCACCGACGACGGGCAGACCATGATCGGCAGCCTGCTGGCCATCGATTTCGCATCACGCGATGCTGCCCATGCCTGGCTGGCCGATGAGCCGTTCACGCGCGCCGGCCTGTATGCGAGCACCACGGTTCATGCCTTTGTGAACCTGTGGCCGCAGAAAGCCGGATTCCCTGCATGATCAAACACATCGTCATGTGGAACCTGCGCGGCGAGACGGCTGCAGAAAAGGCGCGTGGCATCGGACAGCTCAAGACGAGTTTCGAATCGCTGCGCGGCTGCATCCCCGGCCTGCTGCACCTGGAGATCGGTGTGGATTCCAGCGGTATCGACTACGCCTGCGATGTGGTGCTGTACACCGAATTCGACAGCCAGGCCGCGCTGGACGCCTACGGCAGCCACCCCGAACACCTGCGCGTCAAACACGAACTGGCCGGCCTGCGTGTGGCGCGTCACCAGGTGGATTACGAAATCCTGCGGGTGGACCGCGCGCCGCCTGCCCATCACCTCAAGGAAACCAGCGAATGAACGATGACATGAACAATGAATTGCAGATCCGCCAGATGATCGAACGCTGGGCGGTCTGGCGCGACGCCGGCGACTGGGAGCGGTTTGCCACCGTCTGGCATCCGGACGGCGTGATGATGGCGACCTGGTTCCAGGGGCCGTTTGCCGAGTTCATCCGCGTGACCCAGGAAGGCTGGGCCAAGGGTGTGAGCATCCTGCATTTTCTCGGCGGCTCCGCCGTCGAGGTGGCCGGCGAGCGCGCGATCGCGCAGACCAAGATGACGATTTCCCAGCGCGGCATGGTCGAGGGCGCGCATGGCCCGGTGCTCTGCGACGTGGTCTGCACCGGCCGCTTCTACGACTTTGTGCAAAAGCACGAAGGCCAGTGGAAGCTGCTGCACCGCCAGCCGATCTACGAGAAGGACCGCATCGACCCGGTGGATTCGACCGCCAGCGTGGCCCTCGATGCACAGGCGCTGCAGGCGTTTCCCGAAGGTTACCGGCACCTGGCCTATATCCAGACGCGCATTGGCTACACCGTCAAGCTCGACATGCCCATGCTCAAGGGGCCGGTGGTCGAGGAGCTTTACAGGCGCGGTGCGCGCTGGCTGGCCGGCGGTCCGCTGCAGCGCTGAGGAGGCTGCCCCCGGGCCGGGAGATCCGGGCACAGGTCCGGCCATCGTTTTACGCAATAACAAAAGAGGAGACAAGCATGAATTCGACAGTCACCCGCCGGACGGCGCTCGCGGCCATTGCCGTGTGCGGCAGCTCCCCTGGCTTTGCGCAAGGCGGCTTTCCCAGCAAGCCGCTGCGTATCATCGTGCCGCAACCGCCGGGCGGCGGCTTCGACTTTGTCGGCCGCGTGCTGGCCGAGCGGCTGGGCAAGTCGCTGGGCCAGCCGGTGGTGGTGGAAAACCGCACCGGCTCGGGCACGCTGATTGGCACGGACCTGGCCGCCAAGGCCGAGCCCGATGGCTACACGCTGCTGGTCGGTTCGGTGTCCAACCTCGCGATCAACATGGGCCTGTACCGCAAGCCGCCCTACAACAGCCTGCGTGACTTCGAGCCGCTGGGCCTGGCGGTGGCTTATGCCTACACCCTGATGGGGCGCAAGGACCTGCCTTACAAATCGCTGCAGGAAGTGATCACCTTTGCCAAAGCCAATCCGGGGCGACTCACCTATGCATCGGCCGGCAACGGATCGGGACAACACGTGATCGCCGCCGCACTCTGGCAACAGGCCGGTGTCGAGATCACGCATATTCCCTACCGCGGCGCGCAGGCGGCCTACCAGGACCTGCTGGGCGGGCGGGTGGACTTTTTCTTTGACCTGTCGCCCACGGCACGGCCGCAGATCGAGGCCGGCAACGCGCGCGCGCTGGTGGTGTCCGGCCTGACGCGCCAGCCAACCCTGCCCGATGTGCCGACCATCACCGAGACCGGCGTGGCGAAACTCGACCTCGAATCCTGGTTCGGCCTGTTTGCACCCGCCAAAACGCCACCCCGGGTGCTGGACCGGTTGCGCGCCGACCTCGAAACCGTGATCGCCTCGCGCGAAGTCAGCGACATCTTCCGCAAGGCCGGCGGCCGCTCGCTGAGTCTGTCGATGGCGGAGACGCGGGCCCTGGTCAAGCGCGATATCGAACGCTGGTCCAAACTGGTTCGCGACCTGGGCATCACGCCAGACTAGGCCGACAGGCCCTGATTTCACTCCCCTTCACTTCATCAAAAAAAACCATCATGCAAATTCCCGCTCCCTGTCTCGACCAGTTGTTTCTCAAGGCGCGCACCGCCAATGGCTTTGACGGCCAGCCGGTGCCCACCGCCTTGTTGCGGCAGGTGTACGAACTGGCCTGCATGGGCCCGACCTCGATGAACACCCAGCCCGCACGTTTTGTGTTCCTGGTCACGCCGGAGTCGCGCGCGCGCCTGCTGCCGGCCTTGAGCCCGGGCAACCTCGACAAGACGCGGGAGGCGCCGGTCACGGTGATTGTTGCCAACGACACGAAGTTCTACGAACACATGCCGCAGGTCTGGCACAAGCCCGGCGCCAGGGAAAACTTCGAAAGCAACCCGGCGCTCGCGCAGGGCACGGCAACGCGCAACGGCACCCTCGGTGGCGCCTGGTTCATCATGGCGGCGCGCGCGCTGGGGCTGGACTGCGGACCGATGAGCGGCGTGGACCTGGCCAGGGTCAATGCCGAATTTTTCCCCGATGGCCGGCTGCAGGCCAACTTCCTGATCAACCTCGGGTACGGCGACGACAGCAAGCTGTTCGACCGCAACCCGCGGCTGTCGTTTGATCAAGCCTGTTCGCTGCTCTGACCACGGGGGCCGTGCAGGGTGTCGGGCGCGCCCGGCCTGGTGCCGCCCTTCAAGCTGTCTGAAAGCTCGGGCAGACGCCTGAAATGCTATAAAAGGTATAGCTGCTTGCCCTTGTCCGGTATGGGCCGGGGCCGCTTTTGATGCATGACCGGCGGCCGGGTGATACGGCGGGCGGGGGTGCCGCCTCCCAGGGCTGATAATCGGCGGCTCGTGCCTGCCGATGGGCTGTTGTTGCAAGCCCGCCCCGCGGCAGGCTGTTCTTTGAGCCCGCCTCGCGGCAGGCTGTTCTTTTCCGGGCTGCCAGTGACCTTTCCCCTCATCACCGACCCCTTCTTCTACGCGGTAACGATTCCGGCCGTGCTGCTGATGGGCATCAGCAAAAGCGGTTTCGGCGCCGGATTCGGTTCGCTGGCGGTGCCGATGATGGCGCTGGCGGTGACCGTGCCGCAGGCGGCGGCCATCCTGATGCCGGTGCTGTTGCTGATCGACCTGCTCGGCATGGCGGCATTCCGCCGGGACTTCGACCTGCGGCTGGTGAGGTTTCTGCTGCCCTGGGGACTGCTGGGCGTGGTGGTCGGTGCGCTGCTGTTCAGCGTTTTGCCGGCCAACACCGTGGCCGGCATCGTCGGCGCGTTCACGCTGCTGTTCCTGGCGCAGCGCCTGCTGTTCCCGCCGCGGCCCGACAGCCCGCCGCCGCCGCGCTGGGTTGGCGCCCTGCTGACCGTGACGTCCGGCTTCACCAGCTTCATCGCCCATGCCGGCAGTCCGCCGGTCAATGCCTACCTGATTCCGATGCGGCTGCCGCCGGTGGTGTTCACGGCATCGCTGGCTTTTTTCTTTTTCATCATCAACCTGTCCAAGTGGATCCCTTATGCCTGGCTGGGCCTGCTGGACCTGCGCAACATGGCGACCTCGCTGCTGCTGCTGCCGATCGCGCCGATCGGCGTGTGGATAGGCGTGCGGCTCGCACGGCGCCTCAGCCCGCTGGTGTTTTACCGCATCCTGTATGGCGGCATGTTCCTCACAGGCGTCAAGCTGTTGTGGGACGGCTTGCGCTAGCGCCGGCACGGGCCAGCTTTAGAGGCAAACCGGTAAAAACCGCACAGAGGTCGCGCCGGCTTTTGGGTGAAAATCCCCGCATGAGAACAAATGCTTACGTGTCGAGGCCTGAAACCGCCGACGCTGCCGCTTTCTTCATGCCTTTGTTTGCGCTGGCGCCTGCATGACCACGGTTGTGTTTGCCGACCTGGTGGGCAGCACCAGCATGTTTGAACGGCTCGGGGACGAAACCGCCTCGCGTTTTGTCACGCAACTGGTCGGCGCGCTGAGCCAGGTGTTCGAGCAGCACAGCGGCCGTGTCGTCAAGCTGTTGGGCGACGGCCTGTTTGTGGTGTTTCCGCAGGAAGGCGACGCGCTGGCGGCCTGCATCAGCATCCAGAAACGTTTTCTTGAAAAACCGATACGCGCCGGCGGCACCGGCGCGCCGGTGCAGATGCAGATGGGCATCGAGTCCGGCGAGGTGGTGGAAATCGACGGCGACTGTTTCGGCGACACCGTGAACTCGGCGGCGCGCCTGGCCGACCTGGCCGGCGCGGCGCAAATCCTCACCACCCAGAACGTCTGGTCGGCGCTGGCGCCGCTGCAGCAGGCCAGCCTGCGCAGCCTCGGGCCCATGCATTTGCGCGGCCGCGCCGAAGCCAGCCATGTCTACCGCGTCGAATGGCAAGCCGGCCGCGACGAGGACGCGACCATGATGGGCCGCTCGATGGCGGCCAGTGTCTCGCCGCAAATGCTGTTGCTGGAAGCCGGCGGGCAGACGGTGCAGATCGATGCGCGCAGCCTGGCGATTTCGATCGGGCGGGGCGCCGGCGCCTCGCTGGCGCTCAACGACCCGCGGGTGTCCCGCATGCACGCCACGCTGGAATGGCGCGGCGGCCAGTTTGTGCTCAGCGATGCCTCGAGTTACGGCACCTGGGTGTATTTCGGCAACCAGAGCGAGGCGGTGGTGCTGCGCCGCACCGAGTGTTACCTCGTGGGCAGTGGCCAGATCAGCGCCGGCTGCGAGCGCCGCGAAGGCAGTCCGCTGGTCAATTTTTCCATCAGCAGCTAAAGCGCCCGCTGCGGGACAGCAGGCTAGAATCTTTTTTTGTTTCCATACGTTTCCGGAACTTCCCGGGGCACCGCACCTTCATGAGCCTGAACAAGCTTGGCCGTTACGACATCATCCGCGTGCTGGGCAAGGGCGCGATGGGCCTGGTCTATGAGGCGCGCGATCCCAACCTGAACCGGCGCGTGGCGATCAAGACCATCAAGGTCGAGAACCTGTCGGAAGAAGCCGCGGCCGAGTACGAGGCCCGCTTCAAGACCGAGGCCCACTCGGCGGCGCGCCTGCAGCATCCCAACATCGTCAGCGTCTACGATTCCGACCGCCACGGCGACATGGCCTTTCTGGTGATGGAGTTCATTCAGGGCGAGGACCTGAAACACCACCTCGACGCCGGCCAGCGGTTTTCGCTGGAGCAGTCGCTGGCCATGATGCGCGAGCTGCTGTCGGCGCTGGAGTATGCGCACCGCCAGTCCATCGTGCACCGCGACGTCAAGCCGGCCAACCTGCTGATCGAGGCCGACGGGCGCGTCAAGTTGACCGATTTCGGCGTCGCCCGCATCCAGGATTCCGGCGAGGTCACGCGCACCCAGGGTTCCATGGTCGGCACGCTCAAATACATGTCGCCCGAGCAGGTGCAGGGCCAGCCGATTGACGCGCGCGCCGACCTGTTTGCCGTGGGCATCGTGCTGTACCAGTTGCTGACCGGAAAACGCCCCTTCGACGGCGACACCGACTTCGCCATCATCCAGCAGATCGTCAACCACACGCCGGCCGCGCCCAGCAGCGTCAACCCCCTGCTGCCGCCCGCCATCGATGCGGTGCTGGAACGGGCGCTGGCCAAAAAGCGCGACCAGCGGTTTGCCAGCGCGCAGGCGTTTGCCCAGGCCCTGCAGGAAGCCAGCGGTCAGGCGGCCGATCCAACGGTGGTGCCGCCGGTCAGCCCGCCCGGCCGCCGCGGCGGCAACAGCACCGACACCGGCCTGCAGCGTTCGCGTGCCGGCGGCTCCACGGTCCGGCTCAGTTCCGGCACCGACACCGGCTCGACCGTGACCCAGGAGCTGGAACTGGTCTACTGGAAGGACATCAAGGACTCCGAGGACGTGGAGGACCTGGCGGGTTTCCTCGAGCGTTTTCCGTCCGGCATTTATGCGGACCTGGCACGCCGGCGCCTGAAGAAGCTGGGTGGCAGTGTCGCCGAGGATTCGGCGACCGGAACCGCCGCGCTGGCCCCGGAAAGCGACTGGACCCGGCTGCAGACGCAAGCCGGCCAGGCGGTGGCCCCGGCCGCCGGCCCTGCAGATGCCGAGGCAACACGGCTGGTGGCGCCTGTGCTGCCGCCAGCCGCCGCGACGGCGCAAGCGCCCGCCGCCGTCCCGGAGCCGCCGCCCGCGCCAGCCCCTGCCGCTGCCGCTGCCGCTGCCCCCGTGCCGGCGCCGGCTCCGACACCGGTCATGCCGGCCCCGGCAATGGTTTCGCCGCCAGCGCCGCGGGCGCCTTCCCACCCCGCTGCCGAGCCCGGCGCTTCCTCCCCCTCGAAATCAAAAACGGCTGTGTATGCCATCGCCGGTGTCGTCGTGCTGGTTGTGGCGGGCCTGGCGTTCGCGTTGCTCGGAAGGCCTGCTGCGCCGCAAGGGGAAGCGGCTGCCGCGCCCCCGGCCGTGGCAGCCGACGGCGGCCCGGCGCCGGCGACAGCGGGCGCAGCAGCAGCCCCTGCGGCCCTGCCATCGGCCGCTGCGGCTTCAGCCACCGCGGCCGCGGCCAAACCGGCCGCCAAGCGGGTCAGCGTCAAGGCGGCCGCCGACAAGCCGGTGACGACCCCACCGGCGTCGTCCCAGAACACGGCGCCGGCCACGGCGACGGCGCCGGCCGAGCCGGCCACTGCGCCGGCGGGACCGACCGACCCCAAACAGGCCTGCGAAAACCGCGTCCTGCTGGGTTTCCAGAGCTGCATGAACGAGCAGTGCGCCCGGCAGCGCTTCCGCAACCATCCGGTCTGCGTCGAGCGCCGGGAGCAGGAAAAGATGCGTCAGGAGATCCGGGACGGACGCCAGTAGCTGTCGGCTGCCCTTCGCTGGCAGCGGTTTGCTATCAAAAAAGGAGCTGCCGGCCCATATTTCCCATGGGCTGGGGCCCGATTTGATGCGCAAGCCGGGGGCGGTGACGAGGGTGGCTGTGGCGTGGTGGCGTCGCCGCAGCCTGGCCAGGTTGGGCCGGTGGCACGGCTGCCGTTACCATAGCGCTCAAACATCGGGAGATAGACATGCCTGTGGTTGTGATTGCCAATCCCAAGGGCGGCGTCGGTAAAACGACACTGGCCACCAACGTTGCCGGTTATTTCGCGAGCCAGGGCCATGCGGTCATGCTCGGCGATGCCGACCGCCAGCAATCGTCCCGGCTCTGGCTCGGGCTGCGCCCGCCGGCCGCCCGGCCGATCGCCACCTGGGATGTCAACGCCGACCTGATCGTCAAGCCGCCCAAGGGCACGACCCATGTGGTGCTCGACACCCCCGGCGGGCTGCACGGCTGGCGCTTCAACGACGTGATCAAGCTGGCCGACAAGGTCATCGTGCCGCTGCAACCGAGCATCTTCGACATTTTTGCAACCCGCGCGTTTCTGGACCAGCTCGCCGAACACCGCAGCGCCGGCAAGGTGCAGGTTGGCATCGTCGGCATGCGGGTCGATTCCCGCACCATCGCGGCCGACAAGCTGCGCGGTTTTGTCGAAGGCCTGGGCCTGCCGGTACTCGGTTACCTGCGCGACACCCAGAACTACATCCACCTGGCGGCGCGCGGTCTGACGCTGTTCGATGTGGCGCCCGGTCGGGTCGACAAGGACCTGGAGCAGTGGGCCGGGATCTGCCGCTGGCTGGACCAGTGATACATTGCCCCGCCGTGTCGCTGGCTGGACACGCGGGCACCGGGCCGGACGCTACAGTCAGGCCATGAAAACCTTCCAGACCCTTTCCGAACTGGCGGCCTGTGTCGGCCAGGAAGTTGCCGTCAGCGACTGGCTGACCGTGACCCAGGCCCAGGTCAACCTGTTTGCCGAGGCCACCGGTGACCACCAGTGGATCCATGTCGATCCTGAAAAAGCCAGTGCCGGGCCGTTTGGCGGGCCGATTGCCCACGGCTTTCTGACCCTGTCCCTGCTGCCGAAATTTTTTGAATCCTCGTTCGAGATCGTGCAAAGCCGCATGGGTGTGAACTACGGCCTGAACAAGGTGCGTTTCACCTCGCCGGTTCCGGTCGGCAGCCGGCTGCGCGCGCGCATGAAACTGCTGGCCAGCGAGGCTATCGCCAACGACGGTCTGCAGATGACCTGGGAGGTGCTGGTGGAGCGTGAAGGCTGGGCCAAGCCGGTGTGTGTGGCCGAGTCCCTGGTCCGGCGTTACCCCTAGGGGCGGCAGGCGCTAGATCGGCGTCAGCTGGCGCGCCGGCACCCAGCCCTGGAAAGCATCGAGCAGGTCGTTGATGCGCCGGGTGGCTTCCGCCTGGTTGTGTACCCGGGCAATACACTGGTGCAGGTCGCAGCGCAACAGCCACAGATCCGCGGGGGTCATGGCCAGGTTGATGCGGTAAATGGCGCGCTGGGTGCCCATGTCCTTGCAGTCGGCCACGGCCTGGTAAAGCCGGTCGCGGATCTGTTCCAGCGTCAAAGGTCTGGCAGGCGCAGGCTGGCGCGCGGCAAAAATGGACATAACCATGATCGGGAGGAGATGCTCGGCCGGTCTTGTGGACCTGCGAGGGGTTGCAGAGACCTGGTGCCGGGTGTCGGCGCGCAAGTTGTATAGACAAGCATTCTAGGGTTTTTACCTATTCGGGCGAGATGGCCGACCTGAAAAACCCTGGACCAAATGCCAAAATTGTCCGGAATCGGCATGAAAAAACCCGCCAGGGCGAGCCGTGGCGGGTTGGGGGGCTGCGTGTCAGCAGCCGCGGGTCAGGCGATTCAGGCGCGGCCGGGCGCCGAACCAAAACGCGCACCGGCCTGCACGGCTTCAGCACGCACATCAACACGGCTGCGCTCGCCAGCGGCGGGGGTGGCCACAATCACCGTGCCGCCATCGACCTGGTTGCTGGCCGTCACGGCAGCGGGCTTGGCATTCAGGGCCTGGGCGCGCACTTCAGCGCGGGTCACGTTGCTCGACAGCGTGGGCTGGACGTCGACAGAGCCGTCTGCACCGGCGGCAAAAGCGCCGGCCGAGGTGAAACCGGCGGCAGCGATCAGGGCGGAAGCGATAAATTTCGAGTTCATGATGAAAATCCTTTTCAATAGTTAATGAGACATTTCCGGGCGGGCGGGCATCATCAACCCCGTCTGTCCAGCCTCGGTGAGTCGTCTTGTAGGTATCGGCTCATCGATGGGATCAACTGTACTATTGCCAATAACAAAGAAAAATAGCATTGAATTCAATTGTTAATTTCCAAATGTGGAACAATAGCCACTTGATTTACTAAGGGCTAACCCTATGGACCGACTTTTGTCGATGCGCGCCTTCCAGCAGGTGGTCGATGACGGGGGGTTTGCCGCGGCCGCCCGCAGCCTGGACATGTCGCCGGCCGTGATGACCCGTTTGATCACCGACCTCGAAGATCATCTGGGTGCCCGCCTGTTGCAGCGCACCACACGCAAGCTGTCGCTGACGGAGGCCGGGCAGTCCTATCTGCAGCGCGTGCGGCACATCCTCAACGATGTGAACGAAGCCGAAGCCTCGACGCGGCAGCAGACCGATGAGCTGGCCGGCGTGTTGCGCATCCATACCCAGCCGGTGATGGCGGTGCATATCCTGGCGCCGCTGGTGGCCGAGTTCCGGCGGCTTTACCCCAAGGTGGTGCTGGACATCACGGTCGATTCGCCGCTGGTCCCGCCGATTGAGGATTTCGACCTGACGATTCTGGGGGCCGGCCGCCTGTATGACGCCAATGTGGTGGCGCGGCCGGTCATTGTCTCGGAAGGCCTGCTGGTGGCGTCCCCGCGTTACCTGCGCAGTGCCGGCACCCCGCGCCGGCCGGAGGACCTGCAACAGCACGCGATGCTGCGTCTGAGCCATGCCGGCGTGCGCCAGCGCGAATGGCAGCTGATCCATCCGCAGGAGGACGACCGCGAGGTTGCCGTGGACATCAAGCCGGTGCTGCTGGCCAACCACAGCGACACCCTGATGCGGGCCACGCTGGACGGCGCCGGCATCAGCGCGCAACCGATGGACCTGGTGGCCAACTACCTGCGTGACGGACAGTTGCGACGGGTGCTGGCGCCGTGGATCACGGGGCGCTTCACGCTGTATGCAGCCTTGCCCAGCCGCAAATACATTCCCGCCCGCGCCCGGGTGTTCATGGAATTCCTGATCGAGCAGACCCGCCTGAAGACGGCTGAAGCCAAGCGGACCTGGCCGGACGATGGGCCGCCGCAGCCGACCGGCAGCAACGCAGCGCCGGCCTGACAAGACAAAAAGCCCGGACAGGCCGGGCTTTTTTTTCGGGCCTGCGATGCAGGCCAGCGCGCATCAGGCGCGGCCAGGGG
>PNNC01000135.1 GCA_013824015.1 Polaromonas sp. | reverse complement strand
AGGCTGGAGCGTTTCTGGAAATCGTAGACACCCAGCGGGCTGGAAAAACGCGCGGTGCCGCTGGTCGGCAACACATGGTTGGGGCCGGCGCAGTAGTCGCCCAGCGATTCGCTGGTGTACGCGCCGAGGAAAATCGCGCCGGCATGTTTGAGCAGCGGTTCCCACTGGTGCGGGTCGCGGCTGGACACTTCCAGATGTTCGGGGGCAATGCGGTTGCTGATGGCGCAGGCCTCTTCCATGCTGCGGGTGTGGATCAGCGCGCCGCGACCGCTGAGCGACCTGGCGATGATCCCGGCGCGCGGCATGGTCGGCAGCAGGCGATCGATCGCGGCCTGCACCTCGTCAATGTAGGCGGCATCCGGGCACAGCAGAATGCTTTGCGCCAGTTCGTCATGTTCGGCCTGGCTGAACAAATCCATGGCCACCCAGTCGGCCGGCGTTGTGCCGTCGGCCAGCACCAGAATTTCGGAGGGGCCGGCAATCATGTCAATGCCCACCGTGCCAAACACACGTTTCTTGGCGCTGGCCACATAAGCATTGCCGGGACCGGTGATCTTGTCGACCTTGGGCACGGTTTGTGTGCCGTAGGCCAGCGCAGCCACCGCCTGCGCACCGCCAATCGTGAAGGCGCGCGTGACACCGGCCACATAAGCGGCGGCCAGCACCAGCTCATTGCGCTCGCCCTGGCTCGAGGCCGCCTGCTGGCCCGAGCCGCCGGTGGCCACACTGCCGCGCACCGGCGTCGGCACCACCATGATGATCTCCTGCACCCCGGCCACATGGGCGGGAATGGCATTCATCAGCAGGCTGGAGGGATAGGCCGCCTTGCCGCCCGGAACGTAAATACCCACGCGGTCCAGCGGCGTGACCTTCTGGCCCAGCAGCGTGCCGTCCGCGTCGCGGTAGCTCCAGCTCTCGCCGGAAGCCTTCTTCTGGGCCTCGTGGTAGCTGCGCACCCGTGCCGCGGCGGCCTGCAGGGCGTCGCGCTGGGCCGCGGGAATCGCATCAAACGCGGCCTTGAAGTCCGCCTGCGTCAGTTCCAGGCCAGCCATGGACCCGGCCGACAGGCCATCGAAGCGCGCGGTGTAGTCCAGCACAGCGGCATCGCCGCGTTGTTGCACATCGGCCAGGATGTCAGCCACGCGCTGCTCGATGGCCGCATCGGTGTCCGCCGACCAGTGCAGGCGCGCCTGGAAATCAGCCTCAAAAGTGCTGTCAGCCGTTGAAAGACGTGCGGGAGTAGCTATCAAAGTCATAGCATTCTCAGGTTGCCGGCCGGCCGATGGCGGAGCCGAAAGCGTCGATGATGTCGCGCAGCGGCGCCTGCTTGAGCTTGAGCGCCACCTGGTTGACCACCAGGTGCGAGCTGATGTCCATGATGCGTTCGACCTCGACCAGGTGGTTGGCCTTGAGCGTGTTGCCGCTGCTGACCAGATCGACAATCGCATCGGCCAGGCCGGTCAGCGGGGCCAGCTCCATGCTGCCGTAGAGCTTGATCAGGTCCACATGCACACCCTTGGTGGCGAAAAAATCGCGCGCGATGCTGACAAACTTGGTCGCCACCTTCAGGCGCGAGCCCTGCTTCACCGCGGCTTCGTAGTCGAAACCTTCACGCACCGCCACGCTCATGCGGCATTTGGCGATCTGCAGGTCCAGCGGCTGGTACAGGCCCTGGCCGCCATGTTCGATCAGCGTGTCCTTGCCGGTCACGCCGATGTCGGCGCCGCCGTACTGCACATAGGTCGGCACGTCGGTGGCGCGCACCAGCACCACGCGCACATCGGCGCGGTTGGTGCCCAAAATCAGCTTGCGGGATTTTTCCGGGTCTTCCAGCACTTCAATGCCCGCGGCTTTCAGCAGCGGCAGGGTCTCGTCGAAAATGCGGCCTTTGGACAGCGCAAGCGTGATCATGATTTGATCCGTTCGATATCGGCGCCTATGCCGCGCAGTTTGGCTTCCATCTGGTCGTAGCCGCGGTCCAGGTGGTAAATCCGGTCGATCAGCGTTTCGCCCTCGGCGACCAGGCCGGCAATCACCAGGCTGGCCGATGCGCGCAGGTCCGTCGCCATGACCGTGGCGCCCGAGAGTTTTTCGACGCCTTCGATGACCGCAAACTTGCCGTCGATCTCGATTTTCGCGCCCAGGCGCACCATCTCGTTGACGTGCATGAAGCGGTTTTCAAAAATCGTTTCCGTGACCTTGCTGGCGCCTTCGGCAATCGCGTTGAGTGCCATGAACTGGGCCTGCATGTCGGTCGGAAAACCCGGGTACTCGGTGGTGCGGAAGGACTGCGCCTGCATCCGCCCCGAAGCCTGGACCCGGAGGAAACCATCACCGGCAGTGATCACGGCGCCGGCGTCGCGCAGCTTCTCAATCACGGCCTCCAGGTGATCGGCGCGGCCGTGGCGCAGCACCACATCACCGCCGGCGGCGGCCACAGCGCAGAGAAAGGTGCCGGTCTCGATGCGGTCGGCCACCACCTGATGCGTGCAGCCGTGCAGCCTCTCCACGCCCTGGATGCGGATGCGGCTGGTCCCGTGACCTTCAATCTTCGCGCCCATCTTGATCAGCATCACGGCCAGGTCGCCGATCTCCGGCTCCTGCGCGGCGTTTTCGAGGATGGTTTCACCCTCGGCCAGGCTGGCGGCCATCATGAAATTCTCGGTGCCGGTGACGGTGACCATGTCGGTCGTGATGCTGCAGCCTTTCAGGCGTTTTTGTCCCGCCGGCAGTTTGGCAATCATGTAGCCGTGTTCAACCACGATGTCGGCGCCCATGGCCTGCATGCCCTTGATGTGCTGGTCCACCGGCCGCGAGCCGATCGCGCAGCCGCCGGGCAGCGAGACCGTGGCCTCGCCGAAACGCGCCAGCAGCGGCCCCAGCGCCAGCACCGAGGCGCGCATGGTCTTGACCAGCTCATAGGGCGCTTCCGGCGAGCTCAGGCCGCCGGCGTTGATGCGGACCTGTCCTGGCGCATCAGCGCTCTGCTCGGCGGTCACGCCCATGTTGCGGATCAGCTTGAGCATGGTCGCCACATCCTGCAGGCGCGGCACGTTTTCCAGCGTGACCGGTTCGGCCGTCAGCAATGCGGCGCAGAGCTCGGGCAGGGCCGCGTTTTTGGCGCCGGAAATATCGACGGTGCCGGCCAGCGTTTTGCCGCCCTTGATCAGTAGTTTGTCCATGTGCTTATTCTGCGGGGTGGTTGGCCCATTCGGCGGGCGTATAGGTTTTCATCGACAGCGCATGCACCTCATCGGTTTTCATGCGGTCGCCCAGCGTGGCATACACCCGCTGGTGGCGCTGGATCAGACGCTTGCCCTCGAAAGCGGTGGAGACAATGGTGGCATACCAGTGCCGCCCGTCGCCGGCGAGTTCGATATGTTCGCAGGGCAAGCCTGCGGCAATGATGGCTTGAAGTTCTTCGCTGGTCATGTTCAGTGCCTGATTTTGTAGCCGATGCGCAAAAGGTTCACCGCGATGCCGCTGACCACCAGCCACGCCGTACCGACAATGGCCAGGCTCAACCACGGTGAAACGTCGCTGACGCCAAAAAAGCCGTAACGGAAGCCGTCGATCATGTAGAAGAACGGGTTCAGGTGGCTGACGGTCTGCCAGAACGGCGGCAGCGAATGGATCGAGTAAAACACACCGCTCAGAAAAGTCATGGGCATGATCACGAAGTTCTGGAACACCGCCATCTGGTCGAACTTTTCCGACCACAGGCCGGCGATCAGGCCCAGCGCGCCGAGCAAACCGGCGCCCAGCAACGCAAACACGATGATCCAGAGCGGCGCGACAAATCCCGGCCGGCCGAAATAAACCGTGACGGCAAACACGCCCAGCCCGACGGCCAGCCCGCGCACGATGGACGAGCCCACATAGGCGCAAAACCAGGCCCAGTGCGACAGCGGCGTGAGCAGCACAAACACCAGGCTGCCCATGATCTTGCTCTGGATCAGCGAGGACGAGCTGTTGGCGAAGGCGTTCTGCAACACGCTCATCATCACCAGGCCCGGCACCAGGAAGGCGGTGTAGCTGACCGTGCCATAGACCAAAACCCGGTCCTGCAGCACATGGCCGAAGATCAGCATGTACATGACGGCCGTCAGGATGGGCGCGCCGACGGTCTGGAAGCCAACCTTCCAGAAACGCAGCACTTCCTTGTAGAACAGGGTTTGCCAGCCGGTCATCATGCTGTCACCCCGATCTTCTCGGCCATCACCTCGAGGAAGACGTCCTCGAGGTCGGCCTTGCGGATCTCGACGTCTTCGGCCACCAGGCCGGCCTCGCGGATGACGCTGAGGTAGTGCTCGATCTCGTTGGCATTGTGCGCGGGCAATTGCACGATGCGGCCGGTGATGCGCGCCTTGTCGGCAAGCGCCTTCGGCAACTCGCTGTCGATCTTGAAGCGCAGCACGTTGGAAGATGCGGTTTTGAGCAGTTCCGAGGTGCTGGCCAGCGCCACCATGCGGCCCTGCTTGAGCATCGCAATGCGGCTGCACAGGGCCTCGGCCTCTTCCAGGTAGTGGGTGGTGAGCAGCACGGTGCTGCCCTGCTTGTTGAGTCTGGCGATGAATTGCCACAGGGTCTGGCGCAGCTCCACGTCGACACCGGCGGTGGGTTCGTCGAGCACGATGACCTGCGGCTTGTGCACCAGCGCCTGCGCCACCAGCATGCGGCGCTTCATGCCGCCCGACAGCTGCCGCATGTTGGCGTTGGCCTTGTCCGCCAGACCCAGGCTGGCCAGCAGTTCGTCGATCCAGTCGTCGTTGTTCTTGACGCCGAAATAACCGGACTGGATGCGCAGCGCCTCGCGCACCGAGAAAAACGGGTCGAACACCAGTTCCTGCGGCACCACGCCCAGCTTGCGGCGCGTAGCGGCATAGTCGCTCACCACATTGCTGCCGTGCACCGTGACGGTGCCGCTGGTGGCGCGCGACAGGCCCGCCAGAATGCTGATCAGCGAGGTCTTGCCGGCGCCATTGGGCCCGAGCAGGCCGAAAAACTCTCCGGGCTGGATGTCAAAGCTGACATCGTCCAGTGCCCTGACGCCAGGGGCGGAGCGGCTGCGGGTGCTGGGGTAGTTTTTGGAGACAGACTGGAAGGAGATGGCTGGCATGAGCCGGCTATTTTAAGGTGCAAGCTGCTGCTTCACCGGGCCACGCCCGGAAAAGGGCATTGCCCGGCCCGGACAGGCCTTTCAGGCGGCCGGCAACAGGTCCTGCACGCCGTACAGCCCGGCCAGTTGCCGCAGTCGATCTGGCATCCCGCGCACCGAAAACACCTTGCCGGCAGCCAGCACCTGGCGCCGGCAAGCCAGCAACACCGCCAGCGCCGAGGAGTCGAAGTCCTGCAGCGCGCTGGCGTCGGCGACCACCTCGGCACCGGTCTCGCCGGCCAGCAGGGCGCCCAGCGCCACCACGGAAGGCGCGGCCAGGTCGTGGGTCAGACGCGCGGGAAGCAGCAACACGGCAGCACAGATCCGGCTCAGGGCTTCTTGGCCGCAGCGACGTTGGACTGGTTGCGCTGCGCCAGCGCGGCGATCAGGCCGTCCACGCCCTTGGCGGAGATTTCCTGTGCAAACTGGGTCCGGTAGGTTTCCACCAGCCAGATCCCGAGCACATTCAGGTCATAAATTTTCCAGCCGGTGGGCGTTTTTTCCATGCGGTAGTCGAGCTGGATCGGGTCACCCCGGCCGATGACCTCGGTGCGCACCTGCACCTCGGTGTCGGTCGCCGCGGCGCGCAAGGGCTTGACGCTGACGGTCTGGTCCTTGACCTGGGCCAGGGCGCCGGAATAAGTGCGTATCAGCAGGGTCTTGAACTCGTCCTGAAGGCGTTTTTGCTGCTCGGGCGTGGCCTGGCGCCAGTTGCGGCCCACGGCCGCAGCGGTCATGCGTGTGAAATTGACATGCGGCATGACCTTGCCGTCGACCAGCGCAATGATCTTTCCGAAATCGCCCGACTGGATGCCCTTGTCTGCCTTGATGGCGTCCAGCACTTCGGTGGACGTCCTCTTGATCAGGGCATCGGGGGCCTCGTCGGCGGCGCGCGCGGGGGTCAGCCCGGCGAGCAGGGCCAGCGACAGGGAGGCGCCAACAACATGGCTGAAAATTCGACGGTTCATGGTTTCTCTTTCAAATCGGAACAAAGCGGGCGGCCTGGCGCGGTGTGCGCAAGGCCGGCTGGCTTTATTGGACAGCAGCTTGCCTGCTTTGGTTCATGCGGCCGGTGAAGTTAAGGCAATCAACTTGTAAAGCTTCTTTACCGCGCCGGTGCCGGCGCAGGCGTTTTTTCGGGCAGGTCGTAACGCTCTTCGCTGTCTCCGTTGGACTCGAGAACGGCGCCGCGCCGCTGCAGATAGGCATCACGCGTGAAGCTGTACTTGTCGAGTGCCGCCTGGTCGAGCACCTCGCCGGCGCGCAGCAGGCTGGCACGCAGGTCGACGGCGCGCAGCACATACAGCGAGTTGCGGGCGGACACGTCATGCACGTGGCTCACCAGGTCGCCCTTGCTGTCCACCACCAGCGCGGCGGTGTCACGCACCGTCGAGGAGCCGAGCACCGGCAGCACCAGGTAAGGGCCGGTATCCACACCCCAGCGTCCCAGCGTCTTGCCGAAGTCCTGACGCTGCCGCTCGATGCCCATCTCGGTGGCCCAGTCGAGCAAGCCGCCCAGACCCATGGTGGTATTGACGCTGAAACGCATCAGGCTGTCACCTGCCGCCTGGGGGCGCCCCTGCAGCAGGTTGTTGACCATGGACCAGACGTCGGTCAGGTTGCTGAAGAAATTGTTGACGCCGGTGCGCACCGGTGACGGCAACACGTCCTGGTAGACCTGAGCGACCGGCTTGACGATGGCCTCGTCCAGACCTTCGTTGAAACGGCTCATGCTGCGGTTGAAAGGCTCAAACGGATCGCGCGGATTGGGTCCGGTGGCGCAGCCCTGAAGCAATGCCAGGGTCAGCAGGCCGGCCCCAAGGCCGGCAAATTTCATCGTGCTTCGTGTTTTCATTTTTTATCGTTGGTCCCTGCCGGCGGCGCAGTTGTCGTGGAACTGCTGTCCGCCGCCTTGCTGTACAAAAATTGGCTGATCAGGTTCTCCAGCACCACGGCCGACTGGGTCTGCTTGACCACGTCGCCCGCTGCCAGGTTCTTCTCGTCAGCGCCCGCCTCAATGCCGATGTATTGCTCTCCCAGCAGACCACTCGTGAGTATCTTCAGCGAACTGTCCTTGGGAAACACGTACCGGCTTTCCATGGCCAGATTAACACTGGCTTGATAGGATTTGTCATCAAATGTAATATTTTCCACGCGCCCCACAATTACTCCCGCACTTTTGACGGCAGCGCGTGGTTTTAAACCACCAATGTTGTCGAATTTGGCCACCACCGCATAGGATTTGTCGAAGCTCAGCGTCAGCAAATTGGCGGACTTCAGCGCGAGAAACAGGATCGCCGCGGCACCGGCCAGCACAAACAGGCCGACCCAAACGTCATTTCTGGAGCGTTGCATCAGGATTCCTTGGGGAACATGGCCCGCAAGCGGTGCGGGGCCATGAGGATGAAAGGGATTTTCGCATTGGAGAAGCGGGTTTCCGGGGTGATAAAAGTCACACGCTGAACATCAGGGCGGTCAGGACAAAGTCCAGCCCGAGGACAGCCAGAGAAGCCAGCACCACGGTTCGTGTGGTGGCCCGCGCCACACCTTCCGGCGTGGCCTGGGCCTCGAAGCCCTGAAACAGGGCGACGAAGGTGACCGTCACGCCAAATACAAAACTTTTCACAATCCCGTTGCCGACATCGCGCCAGACGTCAACACCGGATTGCATCTGGCTCCAGAACGCACCGGCATCCACACCGATCATCAGCACGCCGACGACCCAGCCGCCCAGGATGCCCACCGCACTGAAGACGGCGGCCAGCAGCGGCATGGCGATCACACCGCCCCAGAACCGCGGCGCCAGAATCCGTCGAACCGGATCCACCGCCATCATCTCCATCGCGGAGAGTTGCTCTCCGGCTTTCATCAGGCCAATTTCCGCCGTCAGCGCGGTGCCGGCGCGGCCGGCAAACAACAGCGCCGTCACCACCGGACCGAGTTCGCGAACCAGGCTCAGCGCCACCAGCAGGCCCAGCGCCTCGGACGAGCCGTAACGCTGCAGCGCGTAATAACTCTGCAGCCCCAGCACGAAGCCGACAAACAGCCCCGACACCGTGATGATGGCCAGCGAGTAGTTGCCGAGGAAAAAAACCTGGTCGCGGATCAGGCCAAAACGCCGGAACGCCGGTCCGGTCAAGGCGAGCAGGCGCAGCATCATGCGCGCGCCGTAACCGATCTCATGCAGCTTGCTGCGTGTGGCAAAGCCCAGATCGGCCACCATGGCGCCGAGCCGGCTCATGAGCGCCGTCCCTGGCCGGTGGCAGGCACCACGCCAAAATCATCGGCCTCGTTCGGCCCGGGGTAATGAAACTGCACCGGCCCCTCGGCCAGCGCGTTGACAAACTGGTGCACCAGCGGATCGGTGGAATGGCGCACCTCGTCGGGTGTGCCCTGGGCCGCAATGCCACCGTTGGCGAGGATGATGACCTTGTCGGCGATGCGGAATGTTTCTTCCAGGTCATGCGACACCACGATGCTGGTGATGCCCAGCGTGTCGTTGAGCTGGCGTATCAGTTGCGCGGCGGTGCCCAGCGAAATCGGGTCCAGGCCGGCGAAAGGCTCGTCGTACATGATGAGTTCCGGGTCCAGCACGATGGCGCGCGCCAGCGCCACGCGTCGGGCCATGCCGCCGGAGATCTCGCTGGGCATCAGCTCGCGCGCCCCGCGCAGGCCCACCGCATTGAGCTTCATCAACACGATGTCGCGGATCAGCTCTCCGGTGAGGGCGGTGTGTTCGCGCAGCGGAAAGGCCACGTTGTCGAACACGCTGAGGTCGGTGAACAGCGCACCAAACTGGAACAACATGCCCATGCGGCGACGTGCGGCATAGAGTTCGGTCTGGCTCAGGCGTCCAATGTCACGGCCGTCAAACAGCACCTCGCCCTGGTTGGCCTTTTGCTGGCCACCGATCAGGCGCAACACGGTGGTTTTTCCACCGCCCGAAGCGCCCATCAGCGCGGTGACCTTGCCGCGCGGCACGGACAGGGTCACGTCGTTCAGGATCACACGGTCGCCCTTCGCGCCCGGATAGGCAAAGGTGACGTGCTTGAATTCAACCAGGGGAGGCGGCGCGCTGTCGGACATGAGGGAGGGGAAACCGGCCGGCGCAGATGCCGGCCTCGATTGCAATGTCCCGATGATAAAGGGTTTGCCCTGAGCGGGCAGCAGACGCGCGCGTTATACCCCTCTGGAAGCACCCCATGAACATGGGGGTTGCCGGCGACGCAAAAGTGCCGATTTCATCGCGCGATCAGCCCATTCCGCCGGTTTGGGTTGAAACAACCCGCCAGCCCTTGTCGAACGGGGACATGCAGCTATTAAATTGATAGCTGCCAGTGCTGGCAACCGGCAGCGGCATGTTTCAGCGTGGCAGGTCGCTGTAACCCCTCAGGAAGCCACCAACGGATCGGGCAGCCTGGCGGCCCTCGCGCCCCGTGCGGGCGTCAGCCCGCGCGATCGTCATGCCGCCCACCGGGCGATTAGCGAGGGCCTGCCGGTTCAGCGTGGCAGGTCGCTGTAACCCATCAGGAAGCCATCAACGGATCGGGCAGCCTGGCGGCCCTCGCGCCCGTGCGGGCGTCAGCCCGCGCGATCGTCAAGCCGCCCACCGGGCGATTGGCGAGGGCCTGGCGGTTCAGCGTGGCAGGTCGCTGTAACCCCTCAGGAAGCCATCAACGGATCGGGCAGCCTGGCGGCCCTCGCGCCCGTGCGGGCGTCAGCCCGCGCGATCGTCAAGCCGCCCACCGGGCGATTGGCGAGGGCCTGCTGGTTCAGCGTGGCAGGTCGCTGTAACCCATCAGAAATTCGTCCACCGAGCGCGCAGCCTGGCGGCCCTCGCGAATCGCCCACACCACCAGGCTCTGCCCGCGGCGGATGTCGCCAGCGGCGAACACCTTGGGCACATTCGTCGCGTAACCACCGGTGAACTCGGTGCTGGCTTTGGCGTTGCCGCGGCCGTCCTTCTCAATCCCGAACGCGTCCAGCACGGCCGACACCGGGGCGACAAAACCCATGGCCAGCAGCACCAGGTCGGCCTTGAGCGTCTGCTCCGAGCCGGGCACTTCCTGCATCTTGCCGTCTTTCCACTCGACACGCACCGTCTTCAGGCCGGTGACCTTGCCGCCGTCGCCGATCAGCTCCTTGGTCGAAATGGCAAATTCGCGCTCGCAACCCTCCTCGTGGGAGGACGAGGTGCGCAGCTTGATCGGCCAGTAGGGCCAGGTCATGGGCCGGTTCTCCTCTTCGGGCGGCTGCGGCATCAGCTCGAACTGGGTGACACTGGCCGCGCCATGGCGGTTGCTGGTGCCCACGCAGTCGGAGCCGGTGTCGCCGCCACCGATGACGATCACGTGTTTGCCATCGGCGCGCAACTGGTCCTTGACCTTGTCGCCGGCATTGACCTTGTTTTGCTGCGGCAAAAACTCCATCGCGAAATGCACCCCGTCCAGGTCGCGGCCGGGCACCGGCAAATCGCGCGACTGCTCGGCACCGGCGGTCAGCAGCACGGCATCAAAATCCTTCTGCAACTGCTCGGGCGTGATGGTTTCCCGGGCCCAGTTGGTGACCTTCGAATCCTTGCCCAGCGGGTCCTGGGCCCTGCCCACCATCACACCGGTGCGGAAGGTCACGCCTTCGGCCTGCATTTGCGCCACGCGCCGGTCGATGTGGATTTTTTCCATCTTGAAGTCGGGAATGCCATAACGCAGCAGGCCGCCAACGCGGTCGTTCTTCTCGAACAGGGTCACGTCATGGCCCACACGCGCGAGCTGCTGCGCGGCTGCCATGCCGGCCGGGCCGGAGCCGACCACCGCCACTTTTTTGCCGGTTTTGTGTTGCGGCGGCTGCGGCTGCACCCAGCCTTCGGCCCAGGCGCGGTCGATGATGGCGTGTTCAATGGACTTGATGCCTACCGCGTCGTCATTGACATTGAGGGTGCAGGCCGCCTCACACGGCGCCGGACAGATGCGACCGGTGAACTCCGGAAAGTTGTTGGTGCTGTGCAGCGTGTCGATGGCGCTTTTCCAGTCGGCGCGGAACACCATGTCGTTGAAATCCGGAATGATGTTGTTGACCGGGCAGCCGCTGTTGCAAAACGGCGTGCCGCAATCCATGCAGCGCGCTGCCTGCTTGTTGGCCTGCGCATCGTCGAGGCCGATCACGAACTCCTTGTAGTTCTTCAGGCGCTCGGGAACCGGCTTGTAGCCCTCCTCGATGCGTTCGTATTCCATGAAACCGGTGACTTTTCCCATGTGGCTACTCCAGATGCTTCTTGTGTTCAGGCGGCGGTTTTGGCGGTTTTGGCCGCCGGCTTGCCGGCTGCCTTGACGGAGGCAGCGGCTGCCTTTTTGGCGGCCATCTCGCCGAGCGCGCGTTTGTATTCCAGAGGGAACACCTTGATGAATTTGCCTCTGGCCTCGGCCCAGTTGTCCAGCAGCTCGCGCGCGCGCTTGCTGCCGGTCCAGCGGTTGTGGTCTTCCAGCAGCTTGCGCAGCAGGGCCTCGTCGGTCTGGCCGCCGTGCCACAAGCCCTGCTCGCCGCCGGCTTCCTGCTGGGCCGCGGGCTGGACTTTTTCCAGCGACACCATGGCGGTGTTGCAACGCTTGGCGAACTGTCCGTCCTCGTCGTAGACATACGCCACGCCGCCGCTCATGCCGGCCGCGAAGTTGCGCCCGGTTTTGCCGAGCACGGCGACGGTGCCCCCGGTCATGTATTCGCAGCCGTGGTCGCCGGTGCCTTCGACAACCGCCGTCGCGCCGGACAGGCGCACCGCAAAACGCTCCCCGGCCACGCCGCTGAAGAAGGCCTCGCCGGTGGTCGCGCCATACAGCACGGTGTTGCCGACGATGGTGTTCCGGACCGCTTCACCGCGGAAGTCGATGCTGGGGCGCACCACAATGCGGCCGCCGGACAGACCCTTGCCGGTGTAGTCGTTGGCGTCGCCGATCAGGTACATGGTGATGCCCTTGGCCAGGAAGGCGCCAAAAGACTGGCCGCCCGTCCCCTCGAGCTGGATGCGCAGGGTATCGTCCGGCAGGCCTTCCGGGTGGCGCCGCGTCAGCTCGCCCGACAACATCGCGCCAACGGTGCGGTTGACGTTGCGCGCCACCTCGATAAACTGGACCTTCTCGCCCTTTTCCAGCGCCGCTTTCGATTTTTCGATCAGGCGCACGTCCAGCGCGTTTTCCAGCGCGTGGTCCTGCGCCATCACATGCAGGCGCGGCACATCGGCCGGCACGTTGGGCTGGTAGAACAGGCGCGAAAAGTCCAGGCCGCCGGCCTTCCAGTGTTCAATGCCCTTCTGGGTGTCGAGCAGGTCGGCGCGGCCAATCAGCTCGTCAAAGGTGCGTATGCCCAGTTGCGCCATCAGCTGGCGCGCTTCTTCGGCGACGAAGAAGAAGTAGTTGACGACATGTTCCGGCTTGCCGCTGAATTTCTGGCGCAGCAGCGGGTCCTGCGTGGCCACACCCACCGGACAGGTGTTCAGATGGCATTTGCGCATCATGATGCAGCCTTCGACCACCAGCGGCGCGGTCGCGAAACCGAACTCGTCGGCGCCCAGCAGCGCGCCGATCACCACGTCACGGCCGGTTTTCATCTGGCCGTCAGCCTGCACCCGGATGCGGCCGCGCAGGCGGTTCAGCACCAGCGTCTGCTGGGTTTCGGCCAGACCGATTTCCCAGGGCGAGCCGGCATGTTTGATCGACGACCAGGGCGACGCACCGGTGCCGCCGTCGTGCCCGGCAATCACGACGTGGTCGGACTTGGCCTTGGCCACACCGGCGGCAATCGTGCCCACACCCACTTCGCTGACCAGCTTGACGCTGATGCTGGCGCGCGGGTTGACGTTTTTCAGGTCGTGGATCAGCTGCGCCAGGTCCTCGATCGAATAGATATCGTGGTGCGGCGGCGGCGAAATCAGGCCCACACCCGGCACCGAATAACGCAACTGGCCGATGTAGTCGCTGACCTTGCCGCCGGGCAGCTGGCCGCCCTCGCCGGGCTTGGCGCCCTGCGCCATCTTGATCTGGATCTGGTCGGCCGACACCAGGTATTCGGCCGTCACGCCAAAGCGGCCCGAGG
>PNNC01000019.1 GCA_013824015.1 Polaromonas sp. | reverse complement strand
CATTCTACGAAGCTTGTCATGGATGTTGTGATGTAATTTGACGATGAAGTCGCAATTTCGTCACGTCGCCCTGATCGGGAAGTACCACGCCCAGGGCTCGCGCTCGGCGCTGGAGGAAATTGCCCAGTTCCTGCATGCGCAGGGCTGCGAGGTCACGCTGGAGCGCGACACCGCCAGCAACACCGGCCTGTCCCAATACCCGGTGCTGGACGTGGCCGGCATCGGTGCGCATTGCGACCTGGCGCTGGTGGTCGGTGGCGACGGCACCATGCTGGGCATAGGCCGGCAACTGGCGCAGTTCGGCGTGCCCATGGTCGGCATCAACCAGGGCCGGCTGGGCTTCATCACCGACATTGCCTTCGAGGATTTCCAGACCGCCCTGGAACCCATGCTGCGCGGCGAGTTTGAAGAGGACAGGCGCTGGATGATGCAGGCCAAGGTGGTGCGTGACGGCCGTTGCGTGTTCAACGCGACCGCGATGAACGATGTGGTGGTCAACCGCGGTGCCACCGCCGGCATGGTGGAACTGCGGGTTGAAGTCGATGGCCGCTTCGTGGCCAACCAGCGCGCCGACGGCCTGATCATCGCCTCGCCGACCGGCTCCACCGCCTACGCGCTGTCGGCCGGTGGCCCGCTGATCCATCCCTCGATTGCCGGCTGGGTCATGGTGCCGATTGCGCCGCACACCCTGTCAAACCGGCCCATCGTGTTGTCCGATGCGGGCGAGATCACGGTGGAAATTGTCGCGGGGCGCGACGCCAGCGCCAACTTCGACATGCAGTCGCTGGCCAGCCTGCTGCACGGCGATCGCATCAGCGTGCGGCGTTCGGAGTTCCAGATGTGTTTCCTGCACCCCAAGGGCTGGAGCTACTTTGACACCCTGCGCAAAAAACTCCACTGGAATGAAGGTGTGGCATGAGCCTTAAAAACATCTCCCTGCGCGACTTTGTGATCGTGCACGAACTGACGCTGGACCTGGACGCCGGCTTCACGGTGTTGACCGGCGAAACCGGCGCCGGCAAATCGATACTGATTGATGCGCTGCAACTGGCCCTGGGCGCACGCGCCGACGCCGGTGTGGTGCGTGAAGGCGCGCAGCGCTGCGAGATCAGCGCCACCTTCGATGCGCCCGCGGCGCTGGCCGGCTGGCTCGACGAGGCCGGCTTTGCCAGTGATGACGACCTGCTGCTGCGCCGCACCGTGGATGCCCAGGGCAAAAGCCGCGCCTGGATCAACGGCAGCCCGGCCACCGCGACCCAGTTGCGCGAGATCGCCGACCTGCTGGTCGACATCCACGGCCAGCATGCCTGGCAGAGCCTGACCCGGCCCGAGGCGGTGCGCGGCCTGCTCGACGCCTATGCCGGCCTCTCGACGCAGCCGCTGGTGCTGGCCTGGCAGGGCTGGCGCGGTGCGCACAAGGCGCTGCTCGATGCACGCGACGCGCAGGACAGCCTGCAGCGCGAGCGCGAACGCCTGGCCTGGCAGATCGGCGAACTCGACAAGCTGGCGCCCGGCGCCGACGAGTGGGACGAGCTCAACACCCAGCACAGCCGGCTGTCGAATGTGCAATCGCTGCGCGACGCGGTGCAGACCGCGGTGGACGCGCTGCAGGAAGCCGATGACAACGCCGCCGCCCTGCTGGGACGCGCCCTCGCTGCGCTACAGAATCAGGAGCATATCGAGCCCGAATTCAAAGGGCTGACCGAGGTTTTGGCCAGTGCGCTGGCACAGGTCGAGGACGCCGTCCATTCCCTCAATGGTTACGCCCGCCATGCCGAGCTGGAGCCGCAGCGTCTGGCCGAACTCGACGAACGCCTGGCGCTGTGGGTCAGCCTGGCGCGGCGCTACAAGCGCACGCCGGCAGAACTGCCCGAATTGCTGGCCGCGTGGCGCGCCGAGTTGCAGAAACTCGACGCGGCGGCCGATCTGGCCGGCCTGGAAAAGGCCGAGCAGTTGGCCAAGGCAGCCTATATGGAAGAGGCGCGCAGCATTTCAAAAGCCCGCAGCAAAGCCGCGCCGCTGCTGGCCAAGGCCATCACCCTGGCGATGCAGGGCCTGGGCATGCAGGGCGGCAAGTTCGAGGTTGCTCTGGTCAAACTCGAGCAGCCGGCGCAGCATGGGCTGGAGCAGGCGGAGTTCCTGGTGGCCGGCCACAGCGGCAGCACACCGCGGCCGGTCGGCAAGGTCGCCTCCGGCGGCGAGCTCTCGCGGATCGCGCTGGCAATCGCCGTGACCACCAGCCAGCTCGGCCAGGCGCAGACCCTGATTTTTGACGAGGTCGACTCCGGTGTCGGTGGTGCGGTGGCCGAAACCGTGGGCCGCCTGATGAAGCAGCTCGGCCGGGACCGCCAGGTGATGGCCGTCACCCACCTGCCCCAGGTCGCGGCCTGCGCTGACCAGCATTTGATGGTGGCCAAACGCAGCGACAGGGGCCAGACCGCCAGCACGGTCGAAGCGGTGCACGGCGAGCAGCGTGTCGCCGAAGTCGCGCGCATGCTGGGTGGTGAAAAGCTTTCGGGCACCACGCTGGCCCACGCCAAGGAAATGCTGGGCCAATGACCGACGCCGCCGCTACCTCGAGCATGCTCGACATGGTGCTGATCACCGGCATGTCGGGCTCCGGCAAGTCGGTGGCATTACACGCGCTGGAAGACGCCGGTTACTACTGCGTGGACAACCTGCCGCCCGAACTGCTGCTGTCGTTTGTGGCGCTGGAAAAGCAGCACGGCGCCAGCAAGGTGGCGATTGCGATGGACGTGCGCAGCGCGGTCTCGCTGCCCCAGGTGCCGCAACAGCTCAGGCAGATGCGCGAGCAGGGTGTGGCGGTGCAGTCGGTGTTCCTCGACGCCAGCACCGACACGCTGGTGCGGCGGTTTTCCGAAACACGGCGCCTGCATCCGCTGTCGCGCCGCGATGCCTCGGACCAGCAGCGCGCGCTGGTGGACGCCATCAACGAGGAGCGCGAACTGCTGGGCGAACTGCGCGAACACGCGCATGTGATCGACACCAGCATGATCCGTTCGTCCCAGTTGCAGGGTTATGTGAAGGCGCTGATCTCGTCGCCCGCGGCCCAGCTCACGCTGGTGTTCCAGTCCTTTGCCTTCAAGCGCGGCGTGCCGGTCGATGCCGACTACGTGTTCGACGTGCGCATGCTGCCCAATCCGCACTATGAATCGGGCCTGCGCGCGCTGACCGGCAAGGACGCCGAGGTGGTCAACTACCTGCAGGCGCATGCCGAGGTGGACGACATGTTCCGGCACATCGAGCAGTTCATCGGCCACTGGCTGCAGGCGCTGGTGCGCGACCACCGCAGTTACGTCACGGTGGCCATCGGCTGCACCGGCGGCCAGCATCGTTCGGTTTACCTGGTCGAGCGCCTGGCGGCCGCCTTCAGCGCCAACTGGGTCACCCTCAAGCGCCACCGGGAGCTCGATGCGTCTGCGTCGACGCCAGCCGGCGTGGCGCACACACCCTCCTGATGCTCCTGATTTGATAGCTGTCCAGGTCCGCTGGACATGGGCTGGATGCCGATTTTTCCTGCACCGGCAGGTGTCAGTCGAGCAGCTTGCGAATCGGCGCCGGCAGGCCCAGCACGGTCCAGTCGGCGCGTGCGAACCAGGCCCCGTCTGCGGGCAGCCGCAGTGTCCTGGTCTGGCGCGCCGGCAGCACCAGCCGCATCGGTGACAAACGCAAATCCTTGTGGGTCAGCACATGCACAAACGGCGGGACTGCCCGCAACTGGCCCTGCAGCGCTGCGGGCAGCGCGGCCAGCAGCTCGTCCTCGCTGGTGAACACCGGGAAACAGTACAGCCCGCCCCAGATGCCGGTCGCCGGGCGGCGCTCCAGCCACACCGCCCCGTCGGCGCGTTCAGCCCACAGCAGGCTCAGCGACTGGGCGCTGCGCTTGAGCTTGCGGGTCTTGACCGGGAAGCGCTCTGGCGCGCCGCTGGCCCGCCCCAGGCACAGGTCCTGCACCGGGCACAGCAGGCAGGACGGCTGGCGGCTGGTGCAGATGGTCGCGCCCAGGTCCATGATGCCCTGGGTGTAACGCGGCATGTCCTCGCGCAGCTTGCGGCGCGGCAGCAGTTCGGTGGCCATGGCCAGCAGGGTGCGCTCCTGGGCGCTTGAAGCGAGATCGCCGGAAAACGCGGTCAGCCGCGTCAGCACCCGCTTCACGTTGCCGTCGAGGATGGCCACGCGTTCGGAAAAACAAAAGGAAGCGATCGCCGCCGCCGTCGAGGGGCCAATGCCTGGCAGGGTTTGCAGCAATTCGGCCGTCTGCGGAAACTGCCCGCCATGCAGCCGGACCACCTCCTGCGCGCAGCGGTGCAGGTTGCGGGCCCGGCTGTAATACCCCAGGCCGCTCCACAGGCCCAGCACCTCGTCGGACGGCGCGGCGGCCAGGTCGGCCACGGCGGGGAAACGCTGCAGAAAGCGCGTGTAGTAATCCAGCACCGTGGCCACCTGTGTCTGCTGCAGCATGATCTCGGACAGCCAGACGCGGTAAGGGTCACGCGTGTTCTGCCAGGGCAGGCTGTGGCGGCCGTGGCTTTTTTGCCAGCACACCAGCTGATGGGCAAACGCCGGCGCCAGAGCCGCGGCCGTGGCGTCCGGTGACAGGGTTTCGGGGGAAATCGGGGACGCGGACGCGCCGCGTGTGCGAGCCAGCGCCATCGCCCGCTCAGGCGGCGTGGGTCAGCGCAGCCGCTTGCGTGTCTGGCGCCTGGCCGGGCCGGTCCGGCGGCGCGCCGGTCAGCTGCGCGGTGAGCTCGTCGAGCTTGCCGTCCAGCGCAGTGATGGCGTTTTCGTGGCGTTCGATCTCGTCGATGCGCTCATCGAGGCCGGTGGCTGCCTGCTGGATGCGTTCGATCGCTTCGATGCGGCGGCCAAAATTCTTGCGGCGCTCCTTGAGCTGGGCATCGAGCTGCGAGGCCGCCGACTTGTTCCACAGCTCGACCTCGCCCAACGCGGTCTCATACACCACGCGCAGGCGCGTCGCCAGGGCACGCACCAGCCGGTCGGAAAAATCCGGCTGGGCGAGTTTGAGGATATTGGTCACGCCCAGGTACTGCAGGTGGCTGCGTTCGATCTGCTCCAGGTCGGTCAGGAAACGCGACATCTCCGGTTCCTTGGGCGCCTGCAGCGAAAAACCGAACTCCGAATTGAGCTGCTTGAACGATCCGGCCAGCATGCTCTGGATCTCCGCGCTGGTTTTGCGGGCCTTTTCGAGGCTCTCGCGCAAGCGGTCGAAAGTCTCGCCATAGGCTTTTTTGACACCGAGCTTGATGCCCGGCTGCTTGAGCATCGTCGTCAGCTCGGCCAGTTCGGACTTCAGGGTGGGGGTGCCCAGCAGGTTGAACACTTCGCGCAGCAGCTTCAGGTGAATCGAACGCACCGCCTGGATTTTTGCGCCGCTGGTGTTGAACTCGGTGTGCTCCTGCTCGATGCGCGAGCGCATGTGTTTGATCACCGATGTGTTTTTGCCGCGCAGGCCACGCAGCTCGATCATTTGTTCGGCCAGGTCACGCCGGCGGATATGGATGACCCGCCCGGCCTCGGCGCGCAGCTCGACAATGCCTGCCGCCACGGCGGAGCGGAGGATTTTCTGGCGCTGCCCCATCACGCCCTGCGCCAGTGCCAGCTCGAGCGCTGGCAGGCAACTGGCCTGCAGCAGCTTGTCGTCGCCCGTGACCTTGGCGACCAGGCCCTTCTGCGCCGACACCGGAATCACCTGGGCCACCGGCAGGCCGAGAATCTCGGCCGAGCTGGCGCGCTGGCGGTCAATCTGCGCCTGGATCTGCGCGGGGGTGCTGAGCGCATCCCACAAGGTGTCTATCTTGTTGAGCACCACCAGCCGGGCATCGTTGTCGTTGCCGTCGGTGACCAGGTGTTCGCGCCAGATCGCCAGGTCGGACTTGGTCACGCCGGTGTCGGCGGCCAGGATGAAGACCACGGCATGCGCCTGCGGAATCAGGCTGACGGTCAGCTCGGGTTCGGCGCCGATGGCGTTGAGGCCGGGCGTGTCGAGGATGACCAGGCCCTGCTTGAGCAGCGGATGGGCAATGTTGATCAGCGCGTGGCGCCAGCGCGGCACCTCGACCTTGCCGTCCGCATCGGTGCGCGGATTGTCCTGCGGCGCATCGTCATGCCAGAAGCCGAGCGCGCGCGCCTCGTCCTGCGTGACATGACGGACTTCGGCGACCTTTTCCAGCGCCTTGGCCAGCTGGACCGGGTCATTGACGTCGAGGTCGACGCGTGTCCATTTCTCGGGGACCGCGCGCCACTCCATCAGCGCCTGCGGCTTGAGCCGGGTTTCGATCGGCAGCAGGCGCAGGCAGGGCGGAACCTCGGCGTCGTAGCCGAGCTCGGTCGGGCACATGGTGGTGCGGCCGGCGCTGGCAGGCATGATGCGCCGGCCGTAACCGGCAAAAAAGATGGCGTTGATCAGCTCGGACTTGCCGCGCGAAAATTCGGCGACAAACGCCACCATGACCTTGTCGGACCGGACCTGGGTTTCCAGCCGCAGCAGACGCTCTTCCACGGCGGCATTGAGCAGATCGTGGTCTTTCAGCCATTCGGACAGCAGCTTGAGCCGCAGCGCAAATTCGCGCCGCCAGGCGCCGTGCTGGTCGAATTGTTCGTTAAAGGACATGGTGGGGATCAGGCATAGGTCAAACAATATAGCATCGCTCACCCGAATCGGCCATCGGCGACTTTGTGTGGTTTTCAGGGTTTCTGGCAGTTGACACAGAAAAACGTCGATCGCTGTCCCTGCCGCATGCTGCGCACCGGCGCCCCGCACACGGTGCACGGAAGACCGGCGCGGTCGTACACCCGGGCTTCCAGCTGGAAATAACCGCTTTCACCCTGCGCGTTGGAAAAATCCTTCAGGGTGCTGCCGCCCTTGGCCACGGCCTGCGCCAGCACCTCGCGGATCGCCGCGTGCAGGCGCGCGGCGCGCGGCTTGCTGAGCCGGGCCGCCCGCACCGTGGGCCGGATGCCGGCCAAAAACAGCGCCTCCGACGCATAGATGTTGCCCACGCCCACCACGATCTCGCCGCCCAGCAGCACCTGCTTGATGGCCGTCTGCCGCAATTGCAGGGCGGCGTGAAAGGCCAGCGCATCAAAGTCCGGGCCCAGCGGCTCCACCCCCAGCCGTCCCAGCAACTTGCGCGCGTCCGCAGCGTCCTCGCCGGTCGCATAAACCACGGCGCCAAAGCGGCGCGGGTCGTGCAGGCGCAGGGTTCCGGCACTGGTGCGCATGTCGAAATGGTCATGTTTTCCCGGCGCCGGCAGGTCGGTGTCGAAAGCCAGGCTGCCGGACATGCCCAGGTGAATCAGCAGCAGGCCGCCGGTGGTGTCCAGCAGCAGGTATTTGCCGCGCCGCCGCACCTGCAACACGGTGTGGCCCAGCAGCCTGGAGGGATCACAGCCCAGCGGCCAGCGCAGCGGCTTGCCCATCTGCAGGCCCACAATGGTGGCGCCCGCGATGCGGTCGGCAAAACTCAGGCGGGTGACTTCGACTTCGGGCAGTTCAGGCATGGCGTGCGGCAATCATGGGCATGCCCTGCGGGGGCACAGTGCTTCAATTATCATGGTTCGATGAAACAACTGATCTGCGCCCTGACCGCGTTTTCCACGCTTTGCCTGGCTGTGCCGGCAGTGCTGGCCCAGCCCGGGCAGGCCGCGCCGCCCGCCCCACCCCAGGCCGCCCGCCCCGATGCGCCCGCTGCCGCCCAGGCACCGCCGGCGCCTTCCAGCCTGGACGGCGAGCTGTTTTACCAGTTGCTGATCGGCGAACTCAACACGCGCGCGGGCGAGGCGTCCGCCGGTTTTGCGCTGATCCTCGACGCCGCACGCAAGACCAACGACGCCCAGCTCTACCAGCGGGCCGCGGACATCGCCCTGCAATCACGCTCCGGCGATGCCGCCCTGCAGGCCGCGCAAGCCTGGCGCCAGGCACAACCGGCCTCGCGCGAGGCGAACCGCTATGTGCTGCAGATCCTGATCGCGCTGAACCGCCTCACCGAAACCGTGGAGCCACTGCGCAGTGAATTGCGGCTGGCGCCGCTGCCCGAACACGCGCGGGTGATCGCCACGCTGCCGCGCCTGTACGCGCGGGCGGCCGACAAAAAACTGGCGGCCGGTGTGATGGAGCAGGCGCTGGCAGAACAACTGGCCTCGCCCGCGACCGGCGCCGCCGCCTGGACGGCCGTCGGACGGATGCGGCTGGCCGCCGGCGAACTGCCCGGCGCGCTGGCTGCCGTGGAGCGCGCCCAGGCCCTGGAGCCCACGGCCGAAGGTCCGGCCCTGCTGGCGCTCGAGATGATGGATCCCAAGCTGCCCGGCGCCGAGACGCTGGTGCGCAAATACATCGAGGGCAACCCCAAGGCCCTGCCGGAAATCCGCATGGCCTATGCACGCAACCTGCTTGACGTCCAGCGCTACGCCGAAGCCAGCGCCCAACTGCAGGTGGTCACGCGTGAAAAGCCGGATTACCCTGAAGGCTGGCTGGTGCTGGGATCGCTGCAGTTGCAGGACAACCAGCTGGCCGCGTCGCAGACCTCGCTGCTGCGCTACGTCGGGCTGGTCGAGCAGGGCGAGCAGAACGAACAGGCCACGCGCGGCCTGTCCCAGGCCTATCTGTCGCTGGCGCAACTGGCCGAAAAACGCAGGGATTTTGCCGGCGCCGAAAGCTGGCTGGCCAAAATCTCCAATTCCCAGGAACTGGTGCAGGCCCAGACGCGGCGCGCCTCGCTGCTGGCCAAACAGGGCAAGCTGGCCGAAGCGCGCCAGCTGATCCGGGCGTTGCCCGAGCGCAAGCCCGAGGATGCGCGGATCAAGCTGATGGCCGAAATCACCCTGCTGCGCGACCAGAAAGAATACAAAAGCGCCTACGAATTGCTGAGCCGGGCGGTAACGCAATTTCCGGGCGAAACCGAGCTGTTGTACGACCAGGCCATGATGGCTGAAAAGCTCGGCTCGCTGGCCGAAATGGAACGCCTGTTGCGGCAGTTGCTGCTGCTCAAGCCCGACTACCACCACGCCTACAACGCGCTGGGCTATTCCCTCGCCGAACGCAATGTGCGCCTGCCCGAGGCCAAACAACTGATACAGAAGGCGCTGGAGTTTGCGCCAGCCGACCCCTTCATCCAGGACAGCCTGGGCTGGGTGGAATTCCGCCTGGGCAACAAGGCCGAGGCGGCCCGTATTTTCGAGATCGCCTACAAGGCCAAGCCCGATGCCGAGATCGCTGCGCACTATGGCGAGGTCATGTGGAGCCTGGGTCAGCGCGACAAGGCGATTGCGCTCTGGAAGGAAGGTTTGCTGCTGAATCCGGAGAACGAAACCCTGCTTGAAACGCTCAAACGCCTGCGTGTCCGGCTGTGATTGACCGCCTGGCTGGAGCCTTCTCCCTGACCCCCTTGCCACGCCTGCGATCCATGCTGGCCTGCGGCCTTGTGCTTGCTACTATTTTGATAGCTGGATGCGCACACCAGCCATGGGCTGAAGCCGAAAACAACGCAAAAATCCAGATCTGGACGGGGCGTATCAGCCTGCAGGTGCAAAGCGAGCCGGTCCAGGCCTTTTTTGCAGGTTTTGAACTGCGCGGCGACCCCGACCAGGGCGAACTGGTGCTGAACAGCCCGCTGGGCACCAGCCTGGCCGTGCTGCGCTGGTCGCCCGGGCAAGCCCTGCTCGACACCGGTGGCCAGGTCCAGCGTTTCGACTCGGTCGATGCGCTGATCGAAAAAGCCACCGGCGCAGCAGTGCCGCTGCCCGCCCTGTTCGACTGGCTGGCCGGCAAGAACACGACGCTGGCCGGCTGGAACGCCGACCTGACACAGCAGGCCGCAGGCCGCATTTCGGCCAGCCGGACCGCGCCGCAGCCGCGCACCGACCTGCGCATCGTGCTGGCGCAATGAGCGCCCCACTGAAGGCCATCTACGAGGTCGCGGCGCCGGCCAAGCTCAACCTGTTCCTGCACATCAACGGGCGGCGCGCCGACGGCTACCACCTGCTGCAGTCGGTGTTCATGCTGATCGACTGGTGCGACACCCTGCACTTCGAACTGCGCAGCGACGGCCGCATCCAGCGCAGCGACATCGGCACACCGGACCAGGTGCTGCCGGCCGAGGACCTGGCGGTGCGCGCGGCGCGGGCCCTGCAGCGTGCCAGCGGGACCACGCTGGGCGCCGACATCTGGCTGGAAAAACGCATTCCCTCCCAGGCTGGCATGGGCGGTGGCTCTTCGGATGCCGCCAGCTGCCTGCTGGCCCTGCAGCGCCTCTGGGCGGTGCAACTGCCACCCGGCAAGCTGCAGGAAATCGCGCTCGGCCTCGGTGCGGATGTGCCTTTTTTCCTGGGCGGCAGCCATGCCTGGGTGGAAGGCATCGGCGAGCAGCTCACGCCGCTGGCGCTGCCGGCGGCCCGTTTTGTGGTCGTGAAACCGCCGGCCGGTCTGCCGACCGACGCGATTTTCCGCGCGCCTGAACTCAAACGCGATACAGAAACTGCTACAATCCAAGGCTTTGCTGCAAACTCAAGCGGCCGTATTTACGGATTCGGCCACAACGACTTGCAGCCAGTCGCGCAGACCCTGTGTCCGCAGGTTGGCCAGTCACTCGACTGGCTGTCCATGCAAGGCCTCGAGGGACGCATGACTGGCTCGGGAAGTGCGGTTTTTGCGCATTTGCCGCATGAGATGGAACTCGCGGCCGCTCCTGGCGGCTGGCAAGTCCGAAAGTGCGGCAATCTGGAGGCGCATCCTCTGGCCGGTTGGTAAAATAACGGCCATGGAATGTGTCTCCATGAACAACGATTAAAGGGTTGATTGCGGTTTTCCGCAGTTGACCTGTGTAGGGGTGTCGCCAAGTTGGTTAAGGCACCGGATTTTGATTCCGGCATTCGCAGGTTCGACTCCTTCCACCCCTGCCAAAATTTTCGGGTCCCTGAACGGGACCCGTGTTTTTAAGACCCGACGAAAAGGGTTTGTGCTCGCTGACTGTTGAGTGTCTCCGGTCTGACGGCTTCGGTTTGGCCCCTGGCGGGCTGGGCCGCAACCCGGATCCTGCGGATGAACCGCCGTGACATGGAATGGGCACAGGGCGTCCGTGTTTTGATGCTTTTATTGCCGACCTGATTTCAGCCACGATTTCCCACCTAGACATCCGCTGGGCCCCCACATGCAAACGCACAATCCCGACTTCATGCTTTTCACCGGCAATGCCAATCCCGGCATGGCCTCTGAAATTGCCCAGCATCTGGGCATTTCGCTGGGCGCGGCCCACGTCGGGCGCTTTTCGGACGGGGAAGTCACCGTCGAGATCCAGCAGAACGTGCGGGCGCGCGACGTGTTTGTGGTCCAGTCCACCTGCGCGCCGACCAACGAAAACCTCATGGAACTGCTGATCATGGTCGACGCGCTCAAGCGCGCCTCGGCAGAACGCATTTCCGCCGTCATCCCCTACTTCGGTTACGCCCGCCAGGACCGCCGTCCACGTTCGGCCCGCGTGCCGATCAGCGCCAAGGTGGTGGCCAACATGCTGCAGGCCGTCGGTGTCTCGCGCGTGCTGACCATGGACCTGCATGCCGACCAGATCCAGGGCTTTTTCGACATCCCGGTGGACAACATTTACGCATCGCCGGTGCTGCTGGGCGACCTGCGCCAGAAAAACTACAACGACCTGATGGTGGTGTCGCCCGACGTCGGCGGCGTGGTGCGCGCGCGTGCGCTGGCCAAGCAGCTCGGCTGCGACATGGCCATCATCGACAAGCGCCGTCCCAAGGCCAATGTGTCGGAAGTCATGCACGTGATCGGCGACATCGACGGGCGCAACTGCGTGATCATGGACGACATGATCGACACCGCCGGCACGCTGGTCAAGGCCGCCGAGGTGCTCAAGGAGCGCGGCGCCAAAAAGGTTTACGCGTATTGCACGCACCCGATTTTTTCGGGTCCGGCGATTGAACGCATCGCGCAGGGCGACGCGCTCGACGAAGTGGTGATCACCAACACCATTCCGCTGAGCCAAAGCGCTCAGGACTGCAAGAAAATTCGCCAGCTCTCCGTGGCCCCGCTGATTGCCGAAACCATCCAGCGCATCGCCAGGGGTGAGTCGGTCATGAGTTTGTTTTCGGACCAGGACAACCTGTTCTGATCTGAAACGAAAAGCGGCTGCTGTTCCCGCGAGGTCCACGGACTTCATCGGGCTGGCAGCCTTTTAAACCAGAACGAGACTGGTCGCGGTCCGTTCTTTATTGGAGTTGATTATGAAATTCGTCGCTTTTGAGCGCGCAAAGCAGGGCACGGGTGCGAGCCGCCGTCTCCGCATCACCGGCCGCACGCCCGGTATTGTTTACGGTGGCACCGGTGAACCCACGCTGGTGGAACTCGATCACAACGCGCTGTTCCATGCCATCAAGAAAGAAGCTTTCCACGCCTCCGTCCTCGAGATGGAACTCGGCGGCAAGACCGAAAAAGTCCTGCTGCGCGATCTGCAGATGCATCCGTTCAAGCAACTGATCCTGCACATTGACTTCCAGCGTGTGGACGCCAGGACCCGCCTGACGATGAAAGTGCCCCTGCACTACAGCGGTGAAGAAGAGTCTCCGGCCGTCAAGACGGAAAACTGCCTGGTCAACCACGTGATGACCGAACTGAGCATTTCCTGCCTGCCCAAGGATCTGCCGGAATTCATCGCCGTCGACCTGAGCGGCCTGAAAAAAGGCGCACCACTGCACCTGAAGGACATCACCCTGCCCAAGGGCGTGAAGTTCGTGGCCAAGGGCCAGGAAAACCCGGTGCTGGTGTCGGTGTCTTCCGTTTCGGAAGAAGCCGAAGCCGATGCGGCAGCTGCTGCAGCCGCCGCCGCACCCGTCGATCCGAAAGCCGCCAAGGCCGCTGCCGCCAAGGAAGCCAAAGCCGGCGCCAAGGCCGACGCTGCCAAGCCAGCCGCCAAGAAGTAATTCAAGGCCCACGGCGGCCTGACAAGGCCAGCGGCCCCTGACCTCTTCGAGGCAGGGGCCGTTTTCTTTGGGGCGGCCTCGCTGCAGCATCGATAATCCGGTGGGGGCGCCAGAGCCGCTCCCCTTTTTAAAACTGTCGCATGATCAAACTTTTTGTGGGCCTGGGCAACCCCGGCCCTGAGTACGAAGCCACCCGCCACAACGCCGGTTTCTGGTGGACCGAGGCCCTCGCGCGCGAGCTCAAGGTGATGCCGGTGCTGGACAAGAGTTACCACGGCCGCGTGGCCCGCACCACCATCGGCGGACACACCGTCTGGCTGCTGGAGCCGCTGACCTTCATGAACGTGTCGGGCAAGTCGGTGGCCGCCCTCGCCCGATTTTTCAAGATCGCGCCCGAGGAAATCCTGGTGGCGCATGACGAGCTCGACATCGTGCCCGGTCAGGCCAAACTCAAGTTCGGCGGCAGCCACGCCGGCCACAACGGCCTGCGCGACATCCACGCCCAGCTCGGCACCGGCGACTACTGGCGCCTGCGCATCGGCGTCGGCCACCCGGGCGTGAAGGCCGAAGTGATCAACTGGGTGCTCAAAAAGCCCTCGCAGGAGCACCGCGTGGCGATCGAGGACAGCATCGCGCGCTCGCTCAAGGCGGTCCCCGCCCTGCTGGCCGGCGAGATGGAAAAAGCCACGATGCTGATCCACACCAGCGCGCCGCCGCGGCCCAAACCACCGCGCAAGGTGGAAGCTGAAGATTCCGAGAACGATTGAGGCATCTCGCTGCGGCTGCGGGTTGCTTGCTGCAGTAGATCTGACTCCCCACTCCCACCCCTACCCTCCCTCGCCCCGCTGGGCGAGAGAGGGGGACTTCATTTGGCCACGTGTGCTGCGCCCGCGTGCAAACATGACCGTTCGTTGGGAGTCCCGAGCAGGAAGCTTTGCGCTTCCTGCACTCCGGATTTCTGTCCCCGCATTGGTTTTCTTCCCCACCCGTCGGGCTGGGCCGAGGAGCGCAGCG
>PNNC01000156.1 GCA_013824015.1 Polaromonas sp. | reverse complement strand
TTCTTGGCGCGGCGGGCCAGCAGCGTGGACCAGTCCGACTGCTGCATGTCCACCTTGAAGCCGGCGGCTTCGAGCTGCTGCTTGGCCACCAGCGGCAGCTTGGCAATCGAGGCCAGGTCGGTCGGTCGCATCAGCACCACCGGCTCGCCCTTGTAGCCGGCCTCGGCCAGCATCTGTTTGGCCTTGGCCGGATTGGCCATGCCGGTGTAGATGCCGGCGTTGTCACTGGCGTACGGCGTGCCGCAGGGGAAGATGCTCTTGCAGAACTTGTACATGCCGGGCGCGCCGACCTGGGTTTTCAGGAAGGCTTCCTGGCCCATGGCCACCATGGCCGCCTGGCGGATCTTCACGTTGTCGAAGGGCGCGTGCAGGTGGTTGAAGCGGAAGATGTACTGCAGGCCGGCCGGCTGGGCGTCCACGATCTGGACATCCTTGGCCGCCTTCAGCGAAGCGTACTGCTCGAAAGCCGGCTGCTCGATCAGGTCCACCTCACCGGCGATCAACGCATTGAACTGGGTCTGCGGATCCCTGATGATGATCCACTCGACGCGGTCCAGGTAAACGTTTTTGCCGCCGGTGGTTCCGTTCGGCGCTTCACTGCGCGGCTTGTATTTGTCGTTCTTGACATAGACCAGCTTTTCCCCGGGCTTGTATTCGGCCGTGACGAACTTGTAGGGGCCCGATCCGATGTTTTCCTTGATCTGTTCGCTGCCCGGCGTGGCCGCGATACGCGCCGGCATGATGAATGGCACGTTGGAAGAGGGTTTGCCCAGGGCTTCAAGCATCACGCCAAAAGGCTGGTTGAACTTGATGACAAAGGTCTTCGCGTTGGGCGTTTCATAACTGGCCAGGCTTTTGGCCATGACCCCGCCAAAGCTGTCACGGCTGGCCCAGCGCTTGAGCGAGGCCACCACGTCCTCGCTGGTGACCGGTTTGCCGTCATGGAACTCCAGGCCCTCGCGTAGGGTGAAGGTCCAGACCTTGTTGTCCTTCGACGCCGTCCAGGTGTCCACCATCTGCGGCTTGACCTTGCCTTCGAGATCGGTGCCGAACAGCGTGTCGTAAATCATGTAGCCGTGATTGCGCGTCACAAACGCCGTGGTCCAGACCGGGTCCAGGATGGTGATGTTCGAATGCGGCACCACTTTCAGGGTTTTGGCCTGGGCCTGCGCGACGGCAGGCAGCATCAGGGAAGACACGAGCGCGGCAGAAGCGGCCAGGGCAACAAGGGAGCGACGTTTCATGACGAATTTTCCTTAGAAACAAGGGTGGAACAGCCCGGCGGGAATCTGCCGGCCTGTTTGCGTAATGTAACCACAGTCCCGATGCAATATTCAAGCCACCGGAAAACTCCGCAAACAAAAGTGTGCAGGGCTCGCGCAGGCGCTGCAGGATTCCAGGGGCTTGTCCAGCGGCTCCTCAGATCACACCCAGCCAGCAAGCCCGCTGGATCGCCGACATCTTGTTGTCCACCCTGAGCTTGCTCATGGCGTTGGCCACGTGGTAATTGACGGTGCGTTCGGTGCAGCGCAGGCGCTCGCCGGTCTGGCGCGCCGTCAGGCCCTCAAAGGCCAGCGCCAGGCATTCGGTTTCACGCGGGCTCAGCGGGCTGCTGGCGGCAGCCATGGTTCGTTTGAACAGCGGCCAGATGTTCAACGCCGACCAGACCAGCGCCGCGGCTTCGGCCCGATCATGAAACTGGCGCGGGCTGAACATGAAACATTCAAACGCGCGACCCGCCGGCAGCGGGAACTCGACCCGCACCACACTCTGGAAACCATGCGCCAGCCACAACAGGCGCCAGCGCTCACCGCCGGCGTCCGAATTGGCAATGTGCTGCCAGGCTACCAGCGGTGCGTCGGATTCCCGCCACGGCGCGCCAAAATCCTGGCTTTCGGCCAGCGCCGTGGCAGGCTCCCGCAGGCGCGGCGGATGGACCGCCGCGACCACCCGGTCCTGACGCTGCCCGAAGGGGTCGGGACCGAGGACAAGCACCGCCTCGACCGCATATTCGCGCAAGGCGGAAATCCAGTCTGCCAGCATGCTGTCCAGCGTAATACTGTCAAAGTTGACAGGTGATGGCATATTTGGTTTCTCTCCAGAACTGTGACAATGTGTCGAGCAATGTTCCAAGACCTATTCATGACCTCCGGAGTACCAGCCAGGATCAAGCGGATGATTGGCGCGGCCTGGCGTTACTCGGGAATGTCGGGCCGCCTGGCGGCCCGGATCAGGGCCGAGCTTCAGGAGCAGATGGTGCTTATTTTGCACCCATCGCCGTGGCGCTTGCGCTGGCTGGGACTGTTCACGCTGGTGGGCCATCCGCTGTTCGGCTGGATCTGGGGCCACTGGTTGCCCCAGCCCTATGAACACCCGGGACTGCGTGCGGTCATGGGCGCGCTCGGCCTGCTGCTGATTTCGGAGAGCATCGCGGGCGACCCGTCCAGCAAACTCTCGTCCCGGATTTTTTCTGTGGTTTTCTGGATTCAGCTGCCGGTCTTTTTCAGCTGGATGTATCTTTGCAACGGCGGCAACACGGTCTGGCTGGCCAGCTTCTGCGCGATGCTGCTGATTTATTACCACCTGACCGACTGGCGGGTCGCCACCTTGGGCACCGTCAGCGGCGTGTTGCTGGCCCAGGGCCTGTTTCAGCTGTTCGGGCCGGTGCTGGCACCGATGGACCCGCAGCAGTGGAACATCAACGCGGTGGTGATCACGTTCTGCTGGTCCAGCGCCCTGCTTCTGGGACTGTCGTCGGCCAACCTGAGACGCGAACACCTGCAGTACACCCTGACCACCATGGGCATCATGGCCCATGAATTGCGGACGCCCCTGGCCACCATCTCGCTGATCGGCGATGCGGTGCGCAACGAGAACCAGGGCGCGCGGGAGGCTGAAGCCGCGCAGCGGGTCGACCAGCTGGTGGTCAGGCTGCATGGCCTGGTGCGCAACATGAACCAGCAGATCGACACGCAGATCGCCAACGCCAGCCTGCTGCGCCTGCCGATGCACCGGGAGACCGTGTCGGCTGCCGCGTTGCTGCGTAACGTGGTCAAGGACTACCCCTACCGCAACTCGCGCGAGCGCGAGAGTGTCACCCTGGTGCTGCGCAAGGATTTTTCCTTCGAATCGTCCTACCGGCTGTTCGCCCAGGTCATCAACAACCTGCTGAAAAACGCCTTCCGCTCCCTGGCGGCCGTCAGTTCGGCACCCAAACCCGGGGACCTGCGCATTGAAGTGGGCGTACTCAACGGCGTCGGACGCATCGTGGTCACCGACCAGGGTGTCGGCATCGCGCCCGAGTTGCAGACCCGCATCTTCGAGCCTTTTTTCTCGACCGATCACGGCACTGGCCACGGCCTGGGTCTGGCGTTCTGCCAGCAGGTGGTGCAGGGCGCCGGCGGAACCATACGCGTCAAGTCCGAACCCGGCCGCGGCGCCGTTTTCATCATCGAACTGGCGCCTGTCCACCAGGGACCGAACCGGCCCTAACTACCCGCCCAACGCCATGAGTTTTCCACTGTTTCACCGCCCAGGCGCCATCGTTTTTCTCGACGATGATCCCGACTATCTCGAAATGCTGGCCATGGTGCTGCCCCGGCAATGGCACATCAAGCTCTACCTGCGGCCGCAGGCCTGCATCAACCAGTTGCAGCAGGAGCCGCCGCGATGGGAAGCCGATGCCTGGGCCCAGCAGGAAATCATCGAGAACTGGCGCGCGGGCAGCCCGCTGATCCCGCAAATCCTGCAGTACTGGGCAGCCCAGTCCCAGCGCTACGACCTGAGCCAGGTCTGCGTCTTCGACTATGCGATGCCGGGCATGGACGGCCTGCAGGCGCTGTCCGAACTCACCGACTGGCCCGGGGGCCGGATACTGCTGACCGGGCAGGCCGACGAACATGTCGCGGTCAGCGCCTTCAACCGGGGACTGATCGACCAGTTCATTGCCAAACAGACACCCGACATCTCGCAACACCTGATCTCGGTGGTGCAGCGCATGCTGGACCGGCCGCAATTGCGGCATTCGCAGACCTGGCGCGCCGCGCTCACGCAACCCCAGCATGCGCTGCTGCAGGTGCCATCGGTGGCCCGGCAACTGACGGCCCTGGCGGCCAGTCACTGGGTGGAACATGTGGTGATCGGACAGCCCTTCGGCATCCTCGGCATGGATGCCGAAGGCGCCGTGAGCTGGCTGCAACTGGAACCCGCTGCCGGACTGGCCGAACTGGCCGAGCTGGCCGAGTCCGAGGGTGTTGATGCCGCGGCGGCAGCGGGCATCCGGGAAGGACGCCACCTGGCGGATCTGGAACTCCAGCAGGCGCTTGGCCGCAGCGGCCCACCGCGGCTGCTGCCGGCCTTTTCCGTGGGCCACGACGGCTCCGTGCTCGCGGCCCTGTTTCCGCTGGAGCTTGCGGCCAGCGAGCGGGCCTGGTCCGGCTACCGGCACTGGCTCAAGAAAATCGGTCCACGCAAGGTGCAGGACTAGGCCTGCGCAGCTTGCGCCCCGCGCGCGCGCCGTGCGATCGGCCAGTCCCAGGGCCTGACCAGCGGCGCCACCTCGCGCGCCACCGCTTCCACGTGGCCGAGTTCCGCCTCGGTCAGCGCCGCGTGCAGCGTCAGCCGCACCATGGCGCGATTGCGGCTGGTGGCCGGCGCACAAAACACCGCGCCGAACACGCCGCGCTGCTCCAGATGATCGCGCAGCACCATGGTGTCCGGCTCGGTGCCCGCCTCCAGTGAAATGATCTGCTCGGTCCCCTGGTGGATCGGGTAACCCATGTCGGACAGGCTGTTGCGCAGCCGCAGCGTATGGGCCCGCAGGCGCTGGCGTTGTTCGTCGCGCTTGCCAATCACGGCGAGCGTGGCGCCCAGCCCCGCGATCTCGTGGGGCAGCAGACAGGAGCTGAAGATGTTGGGATAACTGGAACTGAGGATGTAGTAGCGCAGTTCGGCGGGCGCCGTGAAAAAACCACCGCGCCCGGCAAAGGCCTTGGCCAGGCTGGCCGTGATGAAATGCACCCGGTCTGTCAGACCGAGTTCAGCGCACAGTCCGGCGCCACCGGGACCGTGCGTTCCCAGCGAATGCGACTCGTCCACCAGGATCATGCAGGCGTGGCGCTCGGCCACTTCCACCATTTCGCGCAGGGGACACAGGGCGCCGGTGGTGCTGTACACCGAGTCCACCACCACCACGCCCGGACCTTGTCGCGACAACACCCGGTCCAGGTGGGCCGGATCGTTGTGGCGAAAGGGATGCGCCGGTGCGCGCGCAGCGTGCGCCCCCTCCCACAGCGAGGTGTGCGCCAGGGTATCGAGGTAGACCGGGGTTTGCGCATCGGCAATCGCCTGCAGCAAACCCACGTTGGCCGCATAGCCGGACTGACAGACAAAGCCGTCTTCCTTGCCAACCCACTGGGCCAGGTTTTTTTCCAGTGTCCGCGCAGGATGTTCGCCATGGACAAACACGCCGGACTGGATCACGAACTCGCTGTCGTTGCGCAGGGCTGCCACCTGGGCGCCCACGATATCCGGATGACCGGTCACGCTGAGGTAGTCGTTGCCGTCGAGCCGAACCGCATCGGGACCCGGGGCTCGGCCATGGAGCACAAACTTGCCGCCCCATTGCTGCTGCCAGCGCGGCGTGAATTCCCGCGCAATACGTTGCTGAAGATGGCTGGACAGACCCGGGTTGGCAACAGGTTTTGTTACAGGCGGGCGGGGAGATTTTTCGAGAACTGAAGCATGCATGGTGGTTACCTTGTGAAAAAGTACCACCATTGAAGATGAATTCAATAAATTTGGCGCTGCACCCCTGTCAACATTGACAGGGGTCCGTCCCCTGAAAAATGATTGTCTTGTAACGACAAGCGTAAATCGCTACCTTTTGTACTAAGGCGCTGGCCTTATGGCCGTCCCCCGGACAGACTCAGTGCGGCCAAGGCCATGATTTTTGCGCTGTCGACCAGCTCCTGGATGCCCACATATTCATCCGGCTGGTGCGCCAGATCCAGGATGCCCGGGCCGTAGGCGATACAGGCATCGAGCTTGCCGGTGCGCACGATGTGTTTCTGGTCGTAGGTGCCGGGACTGGAGATGTAGCTGGCCTCGCGGCCCAGCACGCGGGCGATCGCGCGTGCGGTAGCCAGCACCACCGGCGCATCACGCGGCGTGGCGGTCGGCACAAAACTCATGATGTCCTTGATGCCGTAGTTGAAACCGGGCCGGCTGCGCTTGAGCTCCTCGAGCATGGCCACAATTTCAGCTTTCACGGCCTCGAGGTTTTCTTCGGCGATGAAGCGCCGGTCCAGCACCGCGCGGCAGGAGTGCGCCACCACCGGCGAAGGCAGGTCGCCGCTGGGCCGGTTCAGCGCATCCATGGAGAACAACTGCTCGACCTGGCCGCCATGCAGGCTGTTGATGTTCAGCGTGCTGACCCGGGCGCCGGGCGGCTCCACCGGCTCGGCGGTGTGACGCTGCGACAAACGCGGCTGCAACTGCGTTTCCAGCAGATGGATGAACGCGCTCATGTGGTTGATGGCGCTGTCGCCCAGGAAAGGCATGGAGCCATGCGCAATGCGGCCCAGTGTTTCGACCTCGCCCCACCAGACACCGCGGTGGCCCAGGCAGATGCGGTCCACGCCGAGTGGCTCGGGAATGATCACGTGGTGCACGCGCGGCTTGGTGAAGTAGCCGCGCTCGGCCAGGTAACCGACGCCGGCAAACCCGCCCGACTCTTCATCGACGGTGCCGGAAATTTCCAGCGCGCCGGCAAACGGCAGGCCTTCCTCGAGAATCGCTTCGCAGGCGATCACGCTGGAGGCCAGTCCGCCTTTCATGTCGCAGCTGCCGCGTCCATACACCTTGCCGTCCCGGACCTCGCCGCCGAAGGGATCGGTGGTCCAGCCGGAGCCGGCCTCGACCACGTCAATGTGGCTGTTGAAATGCACACACTCCCCGCCCGGCTGGCCTTCATAACGCGCCACCACGTTGATACGCGGGTGCGAATCGCGGTCACCCGGCGCGCCAGTCGCGCGTATGTATTCCACCGCGAAGCCGCGTTTGGCCAGCCGCTCGCCAAGCAGGCGGGCACAGGCCTCGTAAGCGTCGCCAGGCGGATTGGTCGTGGGGATGCGCACCAGGTCCTGGGTGAGGGCAATCACCTCGTCGCGTTTGGATTCGATGCGTTTGAGCAGGCTGTCATTGTTCATCCATTCAGTTTATGTGAACAAGGAGCGGCTGTCTCATCGCGCTTCGATGCACAACTTCGGGGCACCCTTGGCCAGGCTCAGGACGAACGGATAAAAGAAGCGATTGCGAAGGCATCTCTTTTCAAGCTGGGGCCACAGCGGGGAGCGTGGGGGCCAGTTGTCCCGCCGGGCAGCCCCGAGGGAAAATGCGCCCCCTCGGGGGGGGCAGAGAGCGACACGAAGTGCGAGAACGTGGGGGACCTAATTCTGCCGCCACGGCAGCCCGCGAAAACGCCAGCCACCGCGCGCGCCGCGATGCGCCTGGTCATCGGGGTCGCCTTCGAAACCCTCGAGGATGTTGTAGGCCTCCAGGCCCAGTTCGGTGGCGCGTTTGGCCGCAGCAATCGAGCGCACCCCGCTGCGGCACAACATCACGGCCCTGCCGCCGGACGGCACGGCCGCCTTCAGCGCTTCGTCGAACTGCGGGTTCAGGGCCATGCCAGGCCACTGCTTCCAGGCCAGCGCGACCGCGCCCGGCACAAAACCGACCCATTCCCGCTCGGCATCGGTGCGCACATCGATCAGCACAGCCTGCCCGGCCTGCCACCACTGGCACGCCAGTTCGGGCGACACATTGCCGGCATAGCCCTGGGCGGGCTGGACCTCCATCAGTGACGCACCTTCGGCGTCCTGGCGTCCCACCCCCAGGCCCGAGTTCTGGTTCGCCGGCAAGGCTTCGTCCATGCGTGCCGGCCGCGGCAGCTTGAGCTGGGCCATGGTGGCCACAAACTCCGCCAGACTTTTGCCGGCGATACGCGTATTGCCGGCCTTTTCCGCAGCGATCGTGGAGTGCGTCCGGCCCTGGTAATCATGGCCCGGCCAGACCACCGTGTCATCAGGCAGCGTGAACAGCCGCTGCGTGATGCTGTGGTACAGCGCCTCGGCGCTGCCCGACTGAAAGTCGGTGCGGCCACAGCCGCCGATCAACAGCGTGTCACCGGTGAACACATGGTTGCGCCACAGGTAGCTCACGCTGCCTGCCGTGTGACCGGGCGTGTGCAGGACGCGAACCTGCTCGCCGCCGAAGCGCAGCACATCGCCATCTCCCAGCTGGCTGGCAGCGGTCACGATGCCGCATCCTTCCGGCGCCGCGCTCTGGGCGCCGGTGTGTTCGACCAGTTGTCCGGCGCTGGTGATGTGGTCTGCATGCGCATGGGTTTCCACCGTCCAGACCAGCTTGAGCGCGTAGTCGCGCAGCAGCGCCAGATCACGTTCGAGCTGGCTGTCGACCGGATCGATGAACAGCGCCTCGCGTGTCGCGGTGTCAAACAACAGATAGCTGTAGGTGCTGGAGGCGGGATCGAAGAGTTGCAGCGGTTTCATGGCGATTCCGGTTTGGCAGGTGAGCATTGACCACGCAAGTTTAGGCTGACGCGGCCGTCCTTGCGGTGAAACTCCGGTCCGGGCGGCGCCAGACCCGGTTCCATCCACCGCTCCTGTTTTGATAGCTGCCCGCGCTTTCCGGACATGGGCTGGAGGCCAAACGTACTGCCAACCCGCAGCCATGCGAACGGCTGCACCAGCGTGGCGCGGCAAGCAGCGCTGCAGCATGCGAACCTTGACGAAAAGCTGACAGATGCTGGCGGGCCAGCCCGCTGATAAACAGTTTCACCCCAATTAAATGCAATCACCCTCGCCCGGTTGGTAAAAACCCTCTTTCATGTAATACGCCAATGGCAAAAGATAGCTTGCTAACGTTTTTTCACAACAGGAGACAAACCATGACCGATATCAAGACCCCCCGCCGCCGCAGCCTGCTCAAGGGCGCTGCTGTTGCAGCCGGCGCCGGCGCCATGTCCGCACCGATGCTGGCCACTGCACAAACCACGACCTCGCTGCGTTTCCAGAGCACATGGCCGGCCAAGGACATCTTCCATGAATACGCCAATGACTTTGCCAAGAAGGTCAATGACATGGCCGGCGGCAAACTCAAGATTGAAGTGTTGCCCGCAGGCGCCGTGGTGCCGGCTTTCCAGCTGCTCGATGCCGTCAGCAAGGGCACGCTCGATGGCGGCCATGGTGTGGTCGCTTACTGGTACGGCAAAAACTCGGCGCTGGCCCTGTGGGGTTCCGGCCCGGGTTACGGCATGGACGCCAACATGGTGCTGGCCTGGCACAACTACGGCGGCGGCAAGGCCCTGGTCGACGAGATCTACAAGAGCCTGAACCTCGATGTGCAGTCCTACCTGTACGGCCCGATGCCGGTACAACCGCTGGGCTGGTTCAAGAAGCCGATCTCCAAGGTCGAGGACATGAAAGGCCTGAAATTCCGTACGGTCGGCCTGGCGGTTGACGTGTTCACGGAAATGGGCACGGCCGTCAACCCACTGCCCGGCGGCGAAATCGTCCCGGCCCTGGACCGCGGCCTGATCGATGCAGCCGAGTTCAACAACGCGTCCAGCGACCGCGTGCTGGGCTTCCCCGACGTGGCCAAAAACTGCATGCTGCAAAGTTTCCACCAGAGCGGCGAGCAGTTCGAGATCCTGTTCAACAAGACCAAGCTGGCCGCGCTGCCTGCCGAGCAGAAAGCCATCATCGACTACGCGGTCCAGGCCGCCAGCGCCGACATGAGCTGGAAGGCCATCTCGCGCAATTCGGAAGACTACGAGGCACTGAAAAAGCAGGGCATCAAGTTCTACAAGACCCCGGACGCCATCCTGCGCGCCCAGTTGGCCGCCTGGGACAAGACCATCGCCAAGAAAGCCGGCGAGAACCCGATGTTCAAGAAGGTGCTGGATTCGCAAAAGGCGTTTGCCCAGCGCGCCGGCCAGTGGCAGAACGACTACACCGTCGATTTCAAGATGGCGTTCAACCACTACTTTGGCCGCAACGCCAAGAAAGCCTGATCAGGCGCTGACCTGAAGGGGGGGCACCCATTCCGGTGCCCCCCTTGTTTTTTGGAAACACGCTTGTCGTGCCTGGAGTTGAAATGCAATCAGTTTTGTTGGCGGTGGACCGTTTTTCCACCTGGATTGGCAAGGCCTTCGCCTGGAGCGTGGTGCTGCTGACGCTGTTGATCAGCTGGGAAGTGTTCTCGCGTTATGCGCTCAACAAACCCCATGCCTGGGTGCTGGACGCGCAGATCATGCTTTACGGCACGCTGTTCATGACGGCCGGGGCTTACACGCTGAGCAAGAACGGGCACGTGCGCGGCGACGTGTTGTACGGATTCCTCAAGCCCCGCACGCAGGCCATCATCGACCTGACGCTGTACGTGATCTTTTTCCTGCCGGGCGTGGTGGCGCTGACCTGGGCCGGCTGGGTCTATTTCCAGGAATCGCTGGCCATCAAGGAGCAGACCTTTTCTGCCGATGCGCTGCCGCTGTACCCCTTCAAATTCGTGATCCCGCTGGCCGGCGCCGTGTTGTTGCTGCAGGGCGTGGTCGAGATCATCCGCTGCATCCTCTGCATCCGCTCCGGTGCCTGGCCCGCGCGTGACGGCGACGTGGAAGAGGTCAACGTGGAGCAACTCAAGGCCATGGTGCATGTAAAAGACGAGGACATGGCGGCGCTCGAGCGCGAGCTGGCCCTCAAGGAGAGCACCAAATGAAAATCCGCAAAGAACTCTGGTTCGGCCTGACCTTCATGGCGCTGGTGATCGTCGGCGCCGCCGTCTTGCTGCTGAGCGTTGAAAAAATCACCAACGGCCACCTCGGCCTGCTGATGTTGTGCCTGGTGGTGACGGCCATCATGCTGGGCTTTCCCACGGCGTTCACGCTGATGGGCATGGGCATGATTTTTACCTGGCTGGCCTACAACGAGGACACCACGAAAACGCTGGACCTGATGGTCCAGGCGGCCTACAAAACCATGGCCAATGACGTGCTGATTGCGGTGCCGCTGTTTGTGTTCATGGGTTACCTGGTCGAGCGGGCCAATCTGATCGAAAAGCTGTTCAAGAGCCTGCACCTGGCGATGGCGCGGATCCCCGGCTCGCTGGCGGTCGCCACGCTGGTGACCTGCGCGATTTTTGCAACCGCCACCGGCATCGTCGGCGCAGTGGTCACGCTGATGGGCCTGCTGGCCCTGCCGGCCATGCTGCGCGCCGGCTACAGCGTGCCACTGGCGGCAGGCTCCATCACCGCTGGTGGCTGCCTGGGCATCCTGATTCCGCCCTCGGTGCTGCTGATCGTTTACGGCGCCACCGCCGGTGTCTCCGTGGTCCAGCTCTACGCCGGCGCGTTTTTCCCCGGCCTGATGCTGACCGGCCTGTACATCATCTACGTGATCCTGGTGGCGAAAATCAAGCCCCAATGGGCCCCGCCCCTGTCGGCCGCCGACCGCATGGTCGAGCTGCCGCCACTGACGCAGCGCCTGACGACGGACACGTCCCGCCACGCACTGACCCACCTGGTCGGCGCCATGAAGGGCAAACGCAACAGCGATGTGCCGATGGGCCACCTGATGCGGCAACTGGGGATTGTGGTGCTGCCCGGCCTGTTGTTCCTGCTGGTGCTGGTGACCAGCTACCGTGCAGTGACCACGGTGGAAGCCGAAGCGGTTTACGACATCCAGCAGATCGGCGCCAACTCCTCCGAGCGTTCCGGCACGGACACCGGCGGCCTGCAGGAGCCGCCCAGCCAGGGCCTGCAGGAGCCGCCTGCCGAAGGCGGACTGCAGGAGCCGCCGTCCGGTGATGTGAAAGAACCGCCGTCCGGCGACGTGCAGGAGCCACCCGGCGCGACCGCGACGCCAGCCACACCTGCGGCGCTGGGCGAGCCTCCCGGGGCGTCTGCCGCCAGGACCGACACGCCCCCCGCCGGCGCCACCACGCGTGACGCGCCGACCTGGTGGTGGGTCTGCTTTGCCATCATCGGCGCGCTGGTGGCCCTGTTCTATTTGTTCCTGAGTTTTGCGCGGCTGGAGATCTTCAAGATGCTCCTGTCCTCGTTCTTCCCGCTGATGATCCTGATCATCGCGGTGCTGGGCTCCATCGTGATGGGCCTGGCCACACCGACCGAGGCGGCAGCGATGGGCGCGCTCGGCGGCTTCCTGCTGGCAGCCGCCTACAAGCGCCTGACGCTGTCGGTGCTGCAGGAGTCGGTGTTCCTGACGGCCAAGACCTCGGCGATGGTGTGCTGGCTGTTTGTCGGTTCGGCCATCTTCTCGGCCGCCTTTGCGCTGCTGGGCGGCCAGGAACTGGTGGAGACCTGGGTGCTCAGCATGAACCTGAGCAAGACCCAGTTCCTGGTGATGAGCCAGGCCATCATCTTCATCCTGGGCTGGCCGCTGGAGTGGACCGAGATCATTGTGATCTTCATGCCCATCTTCATCCCGCTGCTGGACAACTTCGGTGTGGATCCGCTGTTTTTCGGCCTGCTGGTGGCGCTGAACCTGCAGACCGCCTTTCTGAGCCCGCCGGTGGCCATGGCCGCGTTTTACCTGAAAGGCGTGGCACCCAAACACGTCACGCTGAACCAGATTTTCCTGGGCATGCTGCCCTTCATGGGCATCCAGATCCTCGCCATCATCCTGCTGTACCAGTTCCCCGCGATCGGCCTGTGGCTGCCGCAACTGCTGTACAAATAAGCAGCCGGACTGGCGGATGGATACCCGGGGGCGCGCAAGCGCCCCTTTTCCGTTGGCAAAGGCGCTAAGATTGACGTTTACGTAAACGTCAACAACCCCGGCCGCTGCTGCTGCCGGCTGAACGGAGACCGTCATGGCGAAAAACAGTCCGTCCGCACCCGTGCTCGCCAGCTGGCAGCCGCCTGCGGGAAAACGCGCGACCGGCTTTTCGCTGGCCGACCTCGACCCGGGCGCCAAACCCTGGTCCAGCGGGGACAAGGAGGCGGACAAGGCAGAGGTGGACGCGCTGGCGAGCGAGCTCGATGGCCTGCAGAACTTGTTTTACGCCGACAAGCGCTACAAGCTGCTGGTCCTGCTGCAAGGAACCGACACCTCCGGCAAGGACGGCACGATCCGCGCCGTGTTCAGCCGGACCAGCCCGCTGGGTGTCCACACCGTGGGCTGGAAGGCACCAAGCGAGGAAGAGCGGGCGCATGACTACCTGTGGCGCATCCACCGCCACGTGCCCGGTGCCGGCGAAACCATGATTTTCAACCGCAGCCACTATGAAGACGTGCTGGTCCCGGTGGTCCAGGGCTGGATCCGTCCCGAGCAGGCCGCACAGCGTTTTGCCCACATCAACGACTTCGAGCGGCTGCTGACCGAAACCGGCACGGTGATCCTCAAGTTCATGCTGCACATCAGCTTCAAGGAACAGGGCCAGCGCCTGCAGGAACGCATTGACGACCCGGCCAAACGCTGGAAGTTCAGCCTGGGCGACCTGGAGGTGCGCAAGCGCTGGGCCGATTACCAGAAGGCTTACGAAGCCCTGCTGCAGGCCACCAGCACCCCCTGGGCACCGTGGACCGTGGTGCCCGCGGACTCCAAGACCCACCGCAACCTGATGGTGGCCACGCTGGTGCGCGACAAGCTGAAGTCGCTGGACCTGCGCTACCCGCCCGACGATCCGGCGCTGGCCGGATTGAATATCGACTAATCCACCGCACCGAAGCCAACAGACAACCCTCCAGAGAGCGCCGCCATGACCGACCTGTCCGCCGAATACAAGGCCCTTGCCAGCTACAAGCCCACGCACAAGGTGCGTTTTGTCACCGCCGCCTCGCTGTTTGATGGGCACGATGCCGCCATCAACATCATGCGGCGCATCCTGCAGGGCATGGGCGCCGAAGTCATCCACTTGGGCCACAACCGCAGTGTCGACGAAGTCGTGACCGCCGCCTTGCAGGAAGACGCGCAGGGCATTGCCATCAGCTCCTACCAGGGTGGCCATGTCGAGTACTTCAAATACATGGTGGACCTGCTCAAAA
>PNNC01000069.1 GCA_013824015.1 Polaromonas sp. | reverse complement strand
ATCTGCCCGCCACGCACCAGCATTTTTCCGTACTCGGCGCAGCGCTGCAGCGTCGGGATCACCTTGCCGGGGTTCAGCAGGCTTTGCGGGTCAAAGGCGCGCTTGACACCGAACATCTGCTCGTTTTCCGCGGCCGAGAACTGCACACACATGGAGTTGAGCTTCTCCACCCCGACGCCGTGTTCGCCGGTCACGGTGCCGCCCATGGCCACGCTGGTTTCCAGGATGTCGGCGCCGAACAGCTCGCAGCGGTGCAGCTGGTCGGCGTCGTTGGCGTCGAACAGGATCAGCGGGTGCAGGTTGCCGTCGCCGGCGTGGAACACATTGGCGCAGCGCAGGCCGTACTTGATCTCCATCTGCTGGATCGCCAGCAGGATGTCGGCCAGGCGCTTGCGCGGAATCGTCGAATCCATGCACATGTAGTCGGGGCTGATGCGGCCCGAGGCCGGAAAGGCGTTCTTGCGGCCGCTCCAGAAACGCAGGCGTTCGGCCTCGTCCTGGCTGACCGCAATCGCGGTCGCGCCGCAACTGCGCAGCACCGCGCTCATGCGGCCGATTTCTTCTTCAACCTCTTCCGGCGTGCCGTCGCTTTCGCACAGCAGGATCGCTTCTGCTGTCAGGTCGTAACCGGCATGCACAAAGTCCTCGACCGCCGCGGTCATCGGTTTGTCCATCATCTCGAGCCCGGCCGGAATGATGCCGGCGGCAATCACCGCGGCCACCGCGTCGCCGGCCTTGCGCAGGTCGTCGAAGCTGGCCATGATGCAGCGCGCCAGCACCGGTTTGGGCACCAGCTTGACGGTGACCTCGGTGGTGACGGCCAGCATGCCCTCGCTGCCGACCAGCACCGCCAGCAGGTCGTAACCGGCGCCGTCCAGCGCATCGCTGCCGAACTCGACGGCTTCACCTTCGACCGTGAAACCGCGCACCTTCAAAACGTTGTGCAGGGTCAGGCCGTATTTCAGGCAATGCACGCCGCCCGAGTTTTCGGCAACGTTGCCGCCGATGGTGCAGGCGATCTGGCTCGAGGGATCGGGCGCGTAGTACAGGCCCAGCGGCGCGGCGGCCTCGCTGATGGCCAGGTTGCGCACACCGCCCTGGACCACCGCCGTGCGGCTGGCCGCGTCCATCTTCAGGATCTTGTTGAACTTGGCCAGCGACAGCGTCACGCCCAGCTGGTGCGGCATGGCGCCGCCGGACAGGCCGGTGCCGGCGCCGCGCGCCACCACCGGCACGGCCAGCGCGTGGCAGGTCTTCAGCACCGCCTGCACCTGGTCATAACTTTCAGGCAGGGCCACGACCAGCGGGCGCTGGCGGTAGGCGGTCAGGCCATCACATTCGTAAGGCGTGGTGTCTTCGCTGTTCCAGAGCAGCGCATGGGCCGGCAACACCGCCTGCAGCGCCTTCACCACTTCGGCCTGGCGCTGCGTGCGTTCAAGCTGTTGCTGCTGCAGGGAATCCAGGGGTGCGTTCATGGGTGGGCTCGCGGGTGGGGTTCGGGCCACTGTAATGCAAAGTGCGGGCCGCCGGTGTGAAGAAAATGCAGGCCCGCCGTGAAAAACAGTATGCTATGAAAGTGATAGCTGCAAGCCCTTGTCTGGCATGGGCTGGAGGTCGAAATGGCTTGAAGGCCGGAGCGCTCAGCTGATCGAGCTTTTGAGCCAGTCAGCAAAGGCCGCACATTCCCAGCGGTCCATCATGCCGGTGCGCCAGCACAGGTAGTGGGCATGCGGACTCGGCACGTTGCGCTCGTACAGGCGCACCAGCGCGCCGTTGTCCAGCCAGGGCGCGCCCAGCTTGAGCCGGATCAGCGCCACCCCCATGCCGGCGGCGGCCGCGTCGCACATCAGGCCGATGTCGTTGAACTGCGAGCCGTCCACCGGCTCCGGCCAGTCCAGCGCGTGCGCGGCAAACCAGGTGCGCCAGGGCTCCAGCGGCGAGCGCAGCAGCGCTTCGCCGTCCAGGTCTGCGGGCGTCTCGAAGGGACCATGCTCGCGCACATAGGCCGGAGAGGCCAGCGGCGTGACCTCGTCCTTCATCAGGCAGACATGTTCGACATCGGCATAACGTCCGCTGCCAAAACGCACCACCAGGTCGGCGTCCTCGGCGACCACGTCGAGCAGCGGGATCGACACCTGCAGCGTCAGGTCGATCTCGGGGTAGGCATCGGTGAACTGGCGCAGGCGCGGGATCAGGATGGAGCGCGCAAAAGTCGGCGTGACCGCCAGCCGCAGCTTGCGTTTTCCGGGCGTGCCGCTCTGGCCGGCCAGGCCCGGGAATTTCTGCAGGATGGCGATGCCTTCGCGCACATGGGCCAGGTACTCGCTGCCCTCGGTGGTCAGCGAAAAGTCGGCCCGGCCGAACAGCTTGGTGCCGATGATCTGCTCGAGCTGCTTGACCCGGTGGCTGACCGCACTGGGCGTGACATTGAGCTCTTCCGCCGCCTGGGTGACGCTGCGCAGCCGCGCCAGCGTTTCAAAGGTCAGCAGGCACTGGATGGGCGGGATGCGGGCGGCGCTCATCTGCCTAAGCTGTCATTGCGGGCCTGACCCGCAATCCATGCAGCAAAAAAAGAGGGGGGTGGTTCATGTGGCATGGATCCCGGATCAAGTCCGGGATGACAAACACGAGCTCACTTGAAAATGACTGTCTTGTGGCCGTTGAGCAAGACCCGGTGCTCGCTATGCCAGAGCACCGCGCGCGCCAGCACCTGGCTTTCGGTGTCGCGGCCCATGGCGGTCAGCGCCTCCACGGTTTTGCTGTGGTCGGCGCGCGCCACGTCCTGCTCGATGATCGGGCCTTCGTCGAGGTCGGCCGTCACATAGTGTGCCGTGGCGCCTATCAGCTTGACGCCGCGCGCATGGGCCTGGTAATACGGTTTGGCGCCCTTGAAGCTCGGCAGAAACGAGTGGTGGATGTTGATGGCGCGGCCGGCGAGTTTGCGGCACAGGTCGTCGCTGAGGATCTGCATGTAACGCGCCAGCACCACCAGTTCGGCGCCTTCGGCCTCGATGATGTCGTACTGGCGTTTTTCGGCCTCGGCCTTGGTGGCCGCCGTCACCGGGATGTGGTGGAAGGGCACGTTGTAGCTGGCCGCGAGCTGGTAGAAATCGCGGTGGTTGGAGATGATGGCGCGGATGTCCAGCGGCAGCAGGCCGGACTTCCAGCGGAACAGCAGGTCGTTCAGGCAATGGCCTTCCTTGCTGACCAGCAACACCGTGCGCATCGGCTGCGTCGCCTGGTGCAGGCTCCAGGACATGCCGAACTGCGTGCCCAGCACCGCCAGCTGGTCCTTCAGCGCCTCAAACGGCAACTGGCTGCAGCCAAAACTGACGCGCATGAAAAACAGGCCGGTGGCATCCGCGGCCGCATCGCCCTGCTTGTCGTCGCTGAACTGCGCTGCTTCGAGAATGTTGCCGCCGCGCTCGAACAAAAAGCCGGACACCGCGTGGACAATGCCCGGGCGATCCGGGCAGGACAGGTTGAGGATATAAGTAGGGCTCATGCCGGAATTGTCGCAGGAGCGGCCCCGCCGTGCAGCCGACCGGCGCGGGTGGTGCCAGAATGGACCTGTACACCCCGGCGCACCCGCCTTGTCCCCGCAGGAGAATTTTTGATGGCCTACCCCGATTTCAACATGGACCACCAGTGGCTGCCGTTCACCCCGAACCGCAGCTTCAAGAAGGAGCCGCGGGTGTTTGTGGCGGCCGATGGCATGTTTTTCACCACGCACGACGGCAAGCAGGTGCTGGATGGCATCTCCAGCCTGTGGTGTGTGGGCGCCGGCCACAACCGCAAACCGATCAACGAAGCCATCAAGAAGCAGCTCGACACGCTGGACTACGCCACCGCCTTCCAGGCCAGCAACGACCAGGCTTTCCAGGCTGCCGAGATGATTGCCGCGATGGCGCCGGGCGACCTGAACCAGGTGTTGTTCTGCAACTCGGGCTCGGAGGCGGCCGACACCTCGCTGAAGGTCGCGCTGGCCTACCACCGCGCGCGGGGTGAGGGCCACCGCAATGTCTTCATCGGCCGCGAAAGGGGTTACCACGGCGTCGGTTTCGGCGGCATGAGTGTGGGCGGCATCCCGGCGAATCGCAAGGTCTACGGCGCGGCGCTGCTGCCGCGGGTCGACCACCTGCGCTTCATCCATGACCCGGTCAAACACGCCTACATCCACGGCGCCGAACCGGTCTGGGAAGAGGACCTGCTGCTGGAACTCGAAAACCGCATCCTGCCGCTGCATGACCCGAGCAATATTGCGGCCGTCATCGTCGAGCCGATCGCCGGCAGCGCCGGCTGGTACCTGCCGCCCAGGGGTTATCTGAAGCGCCTGCGCGAGATCTGCGACAAACACGGCATCCTGCTGATTTTTGACGAGGTCATCACCGGTTTCGGCCGGCTCGGCTGCAACTTTGGCGCCGACTACTACGGCGTGGTGCCCGACATGCTGAACTTCGCCAAGGCCGTGACCAACGGCGTGATCCCGCTGGGCGGCGTGATCTGCACCGACCGCATCTACAACACCATGATGGAGGCCAACGCCGGCAGTCCCGCGCATGCGATCGAGTTTTTCCACGGCTACACCTACTCGGGGCATCCGGTGGCTTGCGCCGCGGCCATGGCCACGCTGTCGCTGTTCAGGGAAGAAAAGCTGTTCGAACGCGCCGGCCAGATGGGGGTGGTGCTGGGTGATGCCGCGCACAGCGCCTTCAAGGGCCTGCCGAATGTGATCGGCATCCGCAGCCTGGGCCTGGCCGCCGCGGTGGAGCTGTCATCGATCGCCGGCGCACCCGGCAAACGCGCCTACGACATCTTCATGGACTGCTTCCGCAACGGCGTGCTGGTGCGGCCGGCTGGTGAAAACATCGTGATCTGCCCGCCCTACATCGTCGAAAAAGCACACATCGAGCGCATCGTCAGCGTGGTCAGCGACGCGATCAACAAGAACGCCTGATTTTTTTTGGGTGCGCTTCAGGACGGCTTGATCCTGTCCTTCAGATCTGCGCAATAGTCCTTCTCCGGCACCGGCGGCGTGGTCCAGATCACGTCGAAGGCCGGCGCCTGGCCGCTGCCGGCGCCAGTATCCGGCGCGGCCGATGGCGGCGGGCCGGCGCGCAACAGCACGGCCTTGACCGTCAAACCGTGCGGCAGGTGTTGCGGCACACCCAGTTCGCGGTTCACATGGCCGCTGCCGGCCAGCAGCACCACGGTCTTGCCGGGTAGCGCCGCCTGTTCAATGGTGCGGGCCATGCTGATGTCGCGCGCCACCTGGATACGTGTCATCGGCAGGATCTGGCTCTCCGGCAGCAGATCGCAGTGGCCGCTGCGCAGGGCTTGTTGCTGGGCCTGGAGTGCCGGGCCCGGCAGCCGGCCATCGAGCTGGCTGTCGGCCATCGCGCTGCGCATCGACGCTGCCGGCAGGTTCGCGCCCAGCACCGGCACGCCGGCCTTGACCGCCACCATCACGGCCGGGCCGTAGGCGGTCCAGGGCCAGCTTTTGCTGTCCCAGCCCAGCGCCTGCTGGACCTGCAGTTGCGTGCTGTTGGATTTGAGCGCAGCGGTGCTGCGGCCGGCCTCGGCCATTTCGAGCGCGAGCGCACCGAGCTTGCCGTCCACCGCCAGGCGCGCCACCACATGCTGGTGGATGTGCTGGTGTTCGGCGGCATCGTGCTGCTCGCCCAGCAGCACCACATCGGCCGGCAGCAAGGCATCGGTGCGCACCGTGATGTCGTTGGGCGCCTCCGGAAACAGTCGGGGCTCGGGCACGCGGGCGCAGGCGGCGGCCAGCAGCAAGGCCAGCACGGCCAAAAACCGGCGCGCGGCAGGCCCGGAAGGGTTCAGGCGGGTCAGGCAGTTCATACTAGGGCCATCGTAAAGCCTGGCGCCGCAGTGTCCAGCTTTCCCTTCCATTCCCCTGCTTGCCTTGTTGATGCCCGTCAAGCCTTTCCGCATTGCCCTGACCCTGCTGCTGGCGCTGGCCGCCGCGGGGCTCTGTGTTTATCTGCGCACGCCCCTGCCCTGGATGATCGGACCGCTGCTGGCCACGGCCTGCGCCTCCGTGGCGGGGGCCCCCACCCGCAGCTGGCCGCCACTGGGCAACCTGGGGCAGTGGGTGATTGCGACCGCGCTCGGCCTGTATTTCACGCCGCAGGTGACCGCCCTGGTGGCCAGCCTGTGGTGGGCCATCGCGCTGGCGATTGTCTGGGCGCTGGCGCTGGGCCTGGCGTTTGGCGCCTGGCTGCACCGTTTCAATGCGCAGTCCATGCCCGAGGTGGCGCCGGCCGCGATGCGCGCCACCAGCTATTTCGCCGGTGCGATTGGCGGCGCGTCGGAGATGACGCTGCTGGCCGAACGCGCCCATGCGCGCACCGACCTGGTGGCTGCCTCGCACGGACTGCGCCTGCTGCTGGTCACGGTGACCGTGCCGTTTGCCATGCAGTTCAGCGGCCTGCATGGGCTGGACCTGAACCCGCCCGCCGCGCGCGCGGTGCAGTGGCCGGGCTTTCTGGGACTGGCGCTGGCCACCGGCCTGGGCGCTTTGGCGATGCAGCGGCTGGGCCGCACCAATCCCTGGTTCATGGGGGCGCTGCTGGTGTCCATGGGCCTGACCATGGCGGGGATTTCCCTGTCGGGCATTCCGCCCTGGCTGACCAATGGCGCGCAGTTGCTGATTGCGGTGAGCCTGGGGGTGCGGTTTTCGCGCGCGTTTTTGCATGCCGCGCCGCGCTGGCTGCTGTCGGTGGCCGGAGGCACGCTGGGGATGATTGCGCTGTGTTGCGGCTTTGCCTGGCTGCTCACCTTCGCCACCGGTCTGCCGCTGGCGACGCTGATTCTGGGCACCTCGCCCGGCGGCATCGCCGAAATGGCGATTACCGCCAAGGTGCTGCAACTGGGGGTGCCGGTGGTGACGGCGTTTCAGGTATGCCGTCTGGTGGCCGTGCTGCTGCTGGTCGCGCCGCTGTACCGCTGGATGTATCCGGCGGCTGTGGACGCGCGCGCAGCCTAGTGCAGGGAGACCGGGGTGTGCGCCAGTTCGGCGTAACCCTCGAGCGTGTCCTCGATTTCTTCCTGGGTTGGCGTGTTTTGCTGCCAGCCGTTCAGACGCTGCTGGAACATCTCGGCCCAGGAGCCGTCAAGATACACCTCTTTGCCGGATCGTTTGTCGACGATCTCGAAGCCGTGGCGCGCCAGTTCAGGCACAGCCGGCGCCGGCGCCGATTCTTCCGGCGCGTTGGCGTGAATCTGGACCACCACAAAGGATTCGGAGTCGTAGAGCATGTGCATGGATGATGTTTCCTTGTGCATTACATAGCAACGAACGGGCCATGTTCAAGGGCGACAGGGTAAATCCCTGATACCCGCGAAATGCGGGAAAAGTCACGGAATCCCCGGTTCAGGGCGGCGTTTCGGTGCTGCGCAGCTGCTGGTCCACAAAATCACCGTTGTGCTGGGTGAGGCGGGTGCGTACCGGCAGCCAGCCGATGGACGGGGCCAGCCAGACCTCGACGGTCTGGTCGTAGTCGCGTTGTGGTTTGCGCGTGAGCTTCACGGCGTTGAACTCGCCGGCCGGCAGGCTGAGCTTGGCCTCGCCCTCGATCCAGAACGTCCAGGTGTCGGCGCCGGTGGGCCCGGCGGTGTAGAGCGAGATGCTGCTGCCAGGCGGGTACTTCGCCGGGTCGCCGGCCAGCAGGCTGGCGAGCTGCACAAACACGCTGAGCCGGTCCTGCGCGCCAGCCAGCCAGGGTACGTCGGGGCTGTTGGCACTGAAGGTGATCGTGCCCTTGTCGGACTGGAAATGCGCCGCGCGTTCGGTGCGCGACTTGTCCAGGAAACGTGTGGGCGCCAGCCCGTCGCCGGTGATGCGGCCGCTGCTGGCCATGGAACGTCGGCCCAGGCCAGGGGCGCCGATCACCATGCTGGCCTGGTAGGCCTCGCCATCCTGCAGCCAGTCCAGCTGGCTCCTGGCGTGGTACTCCATGTTTTTGGATTGGCCGGTGGCCGTGTATTTGAGACGCACGGACCCCGGGATGGTCAGTGCGGTGGCCGCCGCCACCGGTGCAGGGGGCGGGCTGGGTTCGGCCGGCGGTGGCGGCGCCACAGGGGGCGTCTGGGCCGGCTCGGGCGGCGCAGTTGCTACTGATTCGATAGCTGCAGGCGCTTGCACAGCAAGGGTGGGCGCCGTATTTTGCTGCAAGGCAGGAGTGGCGCGCGCAGTCCGTCGAACCGGTTTTGGCGCCGGCGTGGGCGCTGCCGCATCGGCTGGCTTGATCTCTATGGTGCGGGTGAGCAGCGGCCGCAGCTTGCTGGCCGGCTCGGCCTCCATGCCCCATTGCACCGGCGCAGCCTGCAGCAGCAGCACATGGGCCAGCAGCACGGCGCCGGTCAGCAGCAGCAGCGGACGCAGCGGCGGCGCCGCAGAGGCGCGGGCCGGCAAGGTGGTCATGCGCCGGCAAACCCCAGGTCGCTGCTGAGCTGTCGGGCTGCAGCGGCCAGCGGGCGCGCCACGGCGCCGTCCCAGGCAGTGTCAAAAGTGGCGACCGAACCCATGGACACCACGCCCAGCGCCAGATGGCCGTCGGCGTCGAACACCGGGGCGCAAAAACCGGCGACGCCGGGCAGCAGGGTGTCCACCACCCGCGCCATGCCACGGCGCCGGACCTCGTCCAGCGTCGCCGTGACCTCGGCCATGGTTTTGGGCACGTCCTGGCGCGCGAGTTTCTGCATGCGGGCCAGCTCGTCCCGGAGCAGCGGCGGCAGGCGGTCGTGTGTCTGGTGGCTGTTGCTGGCTGCGCCGCGCTTGCCGCCGCCGGCCGGCTGGGCCATGAAAGCGGAAAAACACAGGCCGGTGGCCGAGGACAGCAACGGCATGACATCGCCCAGGCGCAAATTGACGGTGACGGCCTGCGGCGACTCTTCCCAGTGCACGATGGTGGGGCCCTGGTTGCCCCAGACCGCGAGCGCCAGGGTCTGGCCGATCTGCTCCATCAGCGGCGCCATGCGCTGGCGCGCGAGTTTGACGCTGTCCAGCCGCGACAGCGCCGCCAGGCCGAGCTTGAGCGCCGCCGGGCCGAGGTCGTAACGTGTGGTGCCGGGGTCCTGCGTCACCAGCTGCAGGCGCTGGAAGCTGACCAGGTAGCGATGGGCCTTGGCGGCACTCATGCCGGCCGCTGCGGCCAGGTCACGCAGCATCAGCGGGCCGGGCGAGCTGCCCAGCACCTGCAGCAGGCTGAAGCCGACCTCCACCGACTGGATGCCGGCGCGCTGCGCGGGCAGGGCATCCGGCGCCGCGGCGGAGGGAAGGGTGCGCTCTTTCATGGAATTCGACTAAAATTGAAAATTACATTTAGGTAAATTGATTTCACTTATCGTAACTCCAATCGCGCGCCGCCATCGGCCGCCGTGTTTCCCATCATCCCCGAAGGAATTCCATGAAGCTTGCAAGCTACAAAGACGGCTCCCGTGACGGCCAGCTGGTGGTCGTCTCGCGTGACCTGACGACGGCTCATTATGCGACGGGCATCGCCAGCAAACTGCAGCAGGTGCTCGACGACTGGGGCTTTCTGTCGCCGCAGTTGCAGGACCTCTACGACACGCTGAACAACGGCAAGGCGCGCCACGCCTTTCCTTTTGAGCCGGAGCGCTGCATGGCGCCGCTGCCGCGCGCCTACCAGTGGGCCGACGGCTCGGCCTACATCAACCACGTGGAACTGGTGCGCAAGGCGCGTGATTCCGATGTGCCGGGCAGCTTTTACAAGGACCCGCTGATGTACCAGGGCGGCAGCGACGACTTCATCGGACCGTGTGACGACGTGGTGTGTCCGAGCGAGGAGTACGGCATCGACTTCGAGGCCGAGGTGGCGGTGATCACCGGCGACGTGCCGATGATGAGCACGCCCGAGCAGGCGCTCGAGGGCATACGCCTGGTGATGCTGGCCAACGACGTGAGCCTGCGCAACCTGATTCCTGCCGAGCTGGCCAAGGGTTTCGGCTTTTTCCAGAGCAAGCCGGCGACGGCCTTCAGCCCGGTGGCGGTCACGCTCGACGAACTCGGCGATGCCTGGGACCAGGGCCGCATCAACCTGACCATGCAAAGCACCTGGAATGGCCGCAAGGTCGGCATGTGTGATGCGGGTCCGGAAATGACTTTCCATTTCGGCCAGCTGATCGCCCACATCTGCAAGACGCGCAATGTGCGCGCCGGCTCCATCATCGGCTCGGGCACCGTCAGCAACAAGGGCGTCGAGGCCAAGGGCAAGACCGACTGGCCCAAGGGCTACAGCTGCATCGCCGAAAAACGCGCGATCGAAACCATCCAGGACGGCAAGCCGTCGACCGAGTTCATGAAGTTCGGCGACACCATTCGCATCGAGATGAAGGGCAAGGACGGCGAACTGGTGTTCGGCGCGATCGACCAGAAGATCGTCGCGGCGACGCCTGTCAAATAAGCGAGGGGGCGCGTGCGTGGCGCTCAGCCCGCAGCGCGCGTCTGGGTGATGAACAGCTGGATGCCGCGCAGCAGCATCTCGACCGAAATCGCCACCAGGATCAGGCCCATCAGGCGTTCAAAGGCCATCACCAGCCGGTCTCCCAGCACCCGCTGGATGCGTTCAGCCAGCACCAGCACCACGGCGCAGACCGCCATGGTCACGCACAGCGCGGCCACCCATTCCATGCGCCGTGCCGGCGCCTGCGACACCAGCAGCAGCACGGTGGCCAGCGCCGAAGGGCCCGCCAGCGCGGGAATGGCCAGCGGCACGATCAGCGGTTCGCCCTGCAGCGGCTCCGCTTCCGGGTGGCCGCCCGGGAAAATCATGCGCAGCGCGATCAGGAACAGGATGACGGCGCCGGCGATCTGCAGCGACAGCTCGCTGAGGTTCATCACGCGCAAAAAGCTGTCGCCGACAAACATGAAGGCCAGCAGCAACAGGAAGGCGATCAGCACCTCGCGCAGGATCACAAACGCGCGCCGCTCGGGCGCGACATGGCGCAGGGCGTTGGCAAAAATCGGGATGTTGCCCAGCGGATCGGTGATCAGCAGCAGCAGGATGGTGGCCGAGACAAAGGTGTAATTCATTTCGGCCCCCACGGTCGCTCACTGCGTGTGGCTCCCGAGGCCTTGCAGGCCGCAGCTCGCGGGACGCTTCGCTTCTGTCGCCTGTCCAAAGCTGCGCAGGCAGCTTTGGAGCCGCAGGCTCCAGCCCCTCGGGGGCCGCTTGCCCGGGGCGGCCCTTCGCTGCGCACTTTCATGCCGCATAAACCGCGTCCAGGTTGCGGAAGCCCTTGATCTCCAGCGGGTTGCCAAACGGGTCACAGAAAAACATGGTCCACTGCTCACCCGGCTGGCCTTCGAAACGCACTTGCGGCGCGAACAGGAAGTCGGTACCGGCCGCCTGCAGGCGCGCTGCCATGGCCTGCCAGTCGGGCAGGCCCAGCACCAGGCCGAAATGCGGCATTGGCACCAACGTGTCCCCGACATGGCCGGTGCGTTGTGTCGGGAAAGGTGTGCCCAGGTGCAGCGAGAGCTGGTGGCCCGAGAAGTCGAAATCGACCCAGGTGTCGGTACTGCGGCCCTCGGTGCAGCCCAGCACGCCGCCGTAAAAGCGGCGCGCCTCGTCGAGGTCGGTGACATTGAAGGCGAAATGGAAGAGGCTGCGCATGCCTCAAGGATAGCAGTCCGCGCCCGGCCACAGCGCCTGCGGGATGCCCGCCTCAGGCGCTGGCAGGGTCGCCGGCCATGGCGTCGAATTTCCTGAAATACTGGCGCGCCAGCGCGACCAGCTGGGCGTCACTCGGGTGGTCGGCCGCCACCGAGTCCACGATGGCGTCGGCGACGGCTGGCAGGTGGCTGGTGCACCAGTCGCGCAACTGGTTGCGGACCAGGCCGGGGCCGGTCAACAGCACCTCGTGGCTGCCGGCCAGGGCGCGTGCCACGTCGGCAAAAAAGACCACACTGTCGTCGGCCTTGCCCTGGTGTTTGTGGTGGGTGCGCGACTTGATGCGCTGGGCTTGCATGTGTTCGCGGTCAAACATCAGCACATGGGCTTCGGACTGGTCGATCCAGACAACGGCGTGAAAAGTGGTCATGACATCCTTGGTGGAAAAGAGGGGGAGGAGGGAAAGTCAGCGGGTCAGGCCGGGCGCGCTTGTTCGGCCTTTTCCTGGCAGGGGATGCAGCGCCATGCCTCGGGACTGGCCTGCAGCCGGGCGGCGGGAATGGTGACGCCGCAGTCGGTGCACAAGCCATAGGTCCCGGCTTCGATGCGGGCCAGCGCCGCGTCAATCGCGGTGAGTTCGGCCGTTTCGCGCTCACCCAGCGCGAATTCGAGTTCGCGTTCGGTCGCCACCTGGGCACGCGAGTCCTCGGGCTGGCCGAAATGGTCGGCGGCCGCGTCGGCGCGGCTGACGGTTCCGCCACGCTGCGCCGCGATCTGAGCGAGCAGGGCGGTGCGCATGCCCAGCAATTGCTGCCGGTAGGGGGCGCTGTGTGCTTTGTCCATGAGTCGTCTTCCTTTGTGATCGCTTCATCATGCGCCGCCTGGCGATGCCACTGGTTGATGAAGGTCAAGCGGACAGTCCAAGGCACAATCCCCCGATCCAAGGCTCCCGGAAAAAACACCATGACTGCACAGACGACGGACTACAGCGCCTACCAGACCCTGGCCATCACGCGCCGGGGCGCCGGTGGCGCGGTGCTGGACATCCAGATGAAGGCCCTCAACGGCAAGTTGCCGACGGCCGGGCACGCCGGGCATCGCGAACTCGCGCAGATCTGGCGCGACGTCGGCGGCGACGACTCGGTGCGCTGCGCCGTCTTGCGCGGCGAGGGCCTGGGCTTTTCCGGTGGCGGCGACCTGGCGCTGGTGCAGGACATGGCTGACGATTTTGAGACCCGCACCCGCGTCTGGAAGGAGGCGCGCGACCTGGTCTACAACGTGATCAACTGCGACAAACCCATCGTCAGCGCGCTGCACGGGCCGGCGGTCGGGGCCGGTCTGGTGGCGGGCCTGCTGGCCGATATTTCGATTGCCGCCAAAAGCGCGAAGATCGTGGATGGCCACACGCGCCTCGGCGTGGCGGCCGGTGACCATGCGGCCATCGTCTGGCCGCTGCTGTGCGGCATGGCCAAGGCCAAGTATTACCTGATGCTGTGCGAGCCGATCAGCGGCGAGGAGGCCGAACGCATCGGCCTGGTGTCGCTGGCGGTGGATGAAGATCAGCTTCTGCCCAGGGCCTATGAAGTGGCCGACCGACTGGCTGCCGGTTCGAAAACCGCCATCAGCTGGACCAAATACGCGCTCAACAACTGGCTGCGCCAGGCGGGTCCGGCCTTCGACGCCTCGCTGGCGCTGGAATTCATGGGTTTTGCCGGCCCGGATGTGCGTGAAGGGGTGGCCAGCCTGCGCGAGCGCCGCCCGCCGTCGTATTAGGCCTGCCCGCCGGTTGCTATGAAAAACGGAGCAGCTTGCGCTTGTAGCGAAAGGGCTGAGGCCCTGTTGGGCTTGTAAACCTGGGCACGACGCCGCGAGCGCACGGTCTTTTGTGGAAAACCGGTTGACGTGCCGCCCCGACGCTGCACAATGAAACCACCACCACCACCGATGCTGGCAGCGGGCGGCAGACAGACAACATCAGGAGACAGCCATGAGTGACGCAGACAACCCATCTCTCGCCGGTTTCGGCAAGCTGGTGCCGGGCTTTGATTTTTTGCAGAACCTTGCGAAGCAGGCGGCAGGCAGCGCGGCGCAAAACATTCCGCAGTTGCCGAACCTGGGCAACTGGGTGGCGCCCACGCTCAACGTCGAGGAGCTCGACAAACGCATCGAGGAGCTCAAGGCGGTGCAGTTCTGGCTGGACCAGAACGCCATGGCGCTGAAGGCGACCATCCAGGCGCTGGAGGTCCAGAAGATGACGCTGGCCACGCTCAAGGGCATGAACTTCAACATGGGCGACGTTGCCAATGCCTTCAAGCTGAAGGTGGCCGACACCGTCGCCGGCGGGGTGCAGAAGGCCGCTGACAAGGCCAGGACCTTCTCGGGTCTGGAGGTGCCGCCCACCAGTTACGACAAGGGGACCAAGCCGGCGCCCAAAGCCCGGGCCGCGAAAGCGCCCGAGGCGGCAGCCGCTGCCGGTGTGGTGGATCCGATGCAGTGGTGGGGCGCGCTGACGCAGCAGTTCCAGAACATTGCCACCACCGCGATGCAGGACGCAGCCAAAAAAACCGC
>PNNC01000229.1 GCA_013824015.1 Polaromonas sp. | reverse complement strand
AGCTTGAGCCGCTCGATCATGTCCTGACGTGTCAGCGCATCGGCCGTCGCCGTCAGCGCGATACGCGGCACGTCGGGAAAGGTCTCGTGGAGCAGGCTCAGCGAGCGGTACTCGGGCCGGAAGTCATGGCCCCACTGGCTGACACAATGCGCCTCGTCGATCGCGAACAGGCTCAGCAGGCCGCGCTCGTGCAGCGAGCCGAGCAGGCCTTTCATGCGCGGCGTGTTGATGCGCTCCGGCGCCGCGTAGAGCAGGGTCAGCTCGTTGCGCAGCAACTGCTTTTCCAGCGCGCTGCTTTCTTCCTGCGTCTGTGTCGAATTGAGAAAGGCGGCGGACACGCCGGCCTCATGCAGCGCGCCGACCTGGTCGTGCATCAGCGCGATCAGCGGCGAGATCACCACTGTCACGCCGTGACCGGCGTTTTGCCGGGCGATGGCCGGGATCTGGTAACACAGCGACTTGCCGCCGCCGGTCGGCATCAGCACCAGCGCGTCGCCGCCCTGCACCACATGTTCGACGATGGCCTGCTGCGGGCCCCGGAAATCGGCATAGCCGAAGACCTGGCCCAGGATGTCCAGCGGCGTGGGGTGCGTAGCGGTGTGTGGCAAGGTGAAACGTGTCAGGACGGAAATGCTATCAAATATATAGCTGCATGCGCCCGTCAGTCATGGGCTGAGGCCGCATTTGGCTTGAAACCAGGCTACATCTGTTCCCAGGGCAGGCCTTCGAAGCGCCAGCCGCTCAACGTGGAGCGCTGGAACTGCTCGTCGAGCTCACCTTCGAAGCCATGCACCACATTGATGACCTCGCTGAAGCCGGCCGACTCCAGCGCCTGGCCGGCGGCCAGCGTGCGCTGGCCGGATCGGCAGATCAGCAGCACCGGCTGGTCCTTGCCGCTGGCCTCGCGCGTCACGGCGTCGGCAAACTTCTTCGCGTCCGGCGTCAGGTCCGGGTACTCGTACCAGGGCACGTTGACCACACCGGGCGGTCGGCCCACGTAGAGCGACTCGATTTCCATGCGCACGTCGACAAACAGCGCGTCGGGGTGCTGCTGGAGGTAGTCCCAGGCTTCTTTGGGTTGGAGGTGTTTCATGGTGGTATCCGGCGGAAGCCCTATTGTCGGGCATGTTTCTGCCCAGGGCGCTACTTGACCGCAGGGTTTGTAGGTGCAGCAGCGACGCTCTAAAATCAGGCCATGAAGCAAGCCATCTATACCCGCGGCGCCGCGCTGCCGGCCCTCCTTGAAAAACGCATCGCCATCCTCGATGGCGCGATGGGCACCATGATCCAGCGTTTCAAGCTCAGCGAAGCGCAGTACCGCGGCGAGCGCTTCAGGGACTTTCCCAAGGACGTCAAGGGCAACAACGAGCTGCTGAGCCTGACCCGCCCCGACGTGATCCAGGACATCCATGAAGGTTACCTGGCCGCCGGCGCCGACATGATCGAAACCAACACCTTTGGCGCCACCACCGTGGCCCAGGCCGATTACGACATGGCCGAGCTGGCGGTCGAGATGAACTACGAATCGGCCCGCATCGCGCGCCGCGCCTGTGACAAGTTCTCCACGCCGGACAAGCCGCGCTTCGTCGTCGGCGCGCTCGGCCCCACCCCCAAGACCGCCAGCATCAGCCCCGACGTCAACGACCCGGGCGCGCGCAACACCAGTTTCGAGGAGCTGCGCAAGGCTTATTACGAACAGACCGAAGCGCTGGTCAAGGGCGGCGCCGACGTGCTGCTGGTCGAGACGATTTTCGACACCCTCAACGCCAAGGCCGCGCTGTTCGCGATCGACGAGTATTTCGACAACAGCGGCGAGCGCCTGCCGCTGATCATCAGCGGCACCGTCACCGACGCCTCGGGCCGCATCCTGAGCGGGCAGACCGTCACCGCCTTCTGGCACAGCGTGCGCCACGCCCGGCCGCTGGCGGTCGGCCTCAATTGCGCGCTCGGCGCCGCGCTGATGCGCCCCTACATCCAGGAACTGGCGCGTGTCGCCGGTGACACCTACATCAGCTGCTACCCGAACGCCGGCCTGCCGAATCCGATGAGCGACACCGGCTTTGATGAAACGCCCGATGTCACCTCGCGGCTGCTGCGCGAGTTCGCCGACGAAGGCCTGGTCAACATCGTTGGTGGCTGCTGCGGCACCACGCCGGAGCATATTGGCGCGATTCATCAGGCGGTGGAGCCGCTGGCGCCGCGCAGCATCAAACGCGATTACTTCTACAAGGAAGCGGCCTGAGGTGCTGTCATCCCGGACCTGATCCGGGAGCCCGGGTGGATGCCCGGTGCGCTGCAGCCTGCCGCTGACGGGTTGCGGCGCTCCTGCAATTGGAGGGCGCGCGCGGCAGGATCCTCTGCTAGCATCGCGGCCATTCCAACAACAGGCGGCCAGCCGGCTGGTGCAGCATGAACCCAGAATCCCCCACCTTCCCCGTGGCCATCGGCCGGCCCACGGCCACCAGCCGGCGGGCGTTGCCGCTGCTTTTGCTGGCCAGCGCACTGCTGACCGGTTGCGCCCAGCTGCCTCCGCTGGTCGAGCAGCTCCAGGCCGACAAAAAAACGAAGATCCGGCTGTTCGTCGAGGATGCGCCGTTCACCTACACCGTTCCGGCTGCCATGGATCCGGCCGGCGGCGGCATTCCCCTGGTGATGCTGATTGGTGCGCTGGCGGCGGTATCGGTCCAGTATTCGCTGGAGGGCGCCAATGCCCGCCTCGCGACGGCCGCTTCGGAAAAGAAGCTGGCCACCGATCATCGCCAGGCTTTTGTGGGTGAACTGGTGCGTCGGCTCGGCCAGCTCGGCGTCGGCGTCGAGGTCATCCCGGTGCCTTACGAGGCCACTTCCATGGGCAATGACCGGCGGTTCTTCAAGCCCTCCACCAAAATGGTGACGGTGCCCACCGATGCGCCGGTGTTCTCCCTGAACCTGGATGTCGGCACCTGCACCTTTGGCGCCGTCAATCCCTGTGTCCGGTACGCTTTCCTGGAGCTGCCCCCGGCGGCCAGGCCGGTGGCTCCCGCGAACTCGGACATCATGCGCAATCCGAGCACACCACCGACCACGGTGCGTTATCGCGGCGCTTTTGGCACCGCGCCTGACTACGCCAAGCCGTCTGCCGCCGACCTGAAAAAATATGCCAGCGTGGATGAGGCCGTCCGGGACATCGGCGAGTTCGACGCGCAACTCGCCAAAATCGTGCCGATGGCGGTCGATGACCTGGTCAAGCTGCTGGAGCCACGCGCGCCCAGCGCCACGCCGGCCGCCAGGCTGGCTGCGTCGCCCTAACGCGACAGCAGCTTGCCGACCGGCAGATACGTCAATACCCTGGCCAGGCCGTCGCGGCCACTGGCGGCACGCACCAGCAGGGCGCTGCCGGCGGCCGAGCCAAGCGCGCGGACGATCGGGGACGGGCTGCGGCGCGCGGCCAGCAGCACCGCAACGCCGGCGGCCAGCACCAGCCAGTGTTCGCCGGGAAAGCCGGGTCGGCGGTCGTCCCGGTCCTTGAGTTTCTGCAGTGCGGGCGGGAGACGGGTGAGGGTGGTGGGCATGGGCAAATCCTTTCACCCCGAGACTAGACCGACCCGCGCGTCCGCGCTGTCGGACAGCGCCGCGAACCTGCGCGGGTTTTGGTGCGCTATGAATTTGATAGCTGACGAAGACCGCCAGACATGGGGTTTCGGCCTGCTGGATGCTTCAGGCAACGGCCGGGCGGTTGCTGCAGGACGGCGGGTTCAGGTATGCATGGCGCGTGCGGCGTCAAGGTAGGACTTGACGTGTTGTGCCAGCGCGATGTCGCCAGGCGTTTCGGGCAGCCAGGCCGGCACCGGGATGGTCTGCCCGTCCGCGTCCACCGCCACAAACACCGCCAGGCACTCGGTGATGACGGCCATCTGGCCGGTTTTCATGTCGCCGGCGCGCACCTCGACCGAGATGTTCATGCTGGTTTTGCCGGTGTAGGCCAGACGCGCCTCGACTTCCACCAGGTCGCCGATCATGATCGGGCGCTGGAAGCGGATGCTGCCCACGGACACCGTCACGCAATAACGTTTGGCCCAGCGCGTGGCGCAGGCATAGGCGGCCTCGTCGATCCATTTCATGACGGTGCCGCCATGCACCTTGCCGCCGAAGTTGACGGTGCTGGGTTCGGCGAGGAAACGCAGGGTGATGGATGACATGCAAAAGCTCCTGAAAGGGTGCGGCCATTATCCGGGCTTCGCGCCGCCGGCATGGCCCGCACGGCCTTTTGTGTTTGCTGCTGAAACCAGGGCAACCGGCCTTTGCGGCGGGCGGCCCAACGTCCACAAGGCCTCAGGGGCGCGGCGCGGCCGGAGGTTCCGCGCGGGTCACCAGCCAGATGCCCACGCACACCAGCAGCAGCGCGGCGGCGTTTTTCCACGCCAGGAAAGATTCGTCCAGGAACAGCGCCGACAGCGCGGTGCCGAACACCGGGATCATGAAGTTGAAGGCGGTGATCATGCTGACGCGGTTGTACTTGAGCAAAATGGTCCACAGCGCGAAGGCCGCGGATGACAGCAGCACCAGGTAAACCATCAGCAGCGTGGCCGCGACGCTGAAGCCGCTCAGTGAGCCGCCCGCCGCCAGCCCGGCCAGCAGCAGCGCCAGCCCGCCGATGGCGAGCTGCCAGCCGGTCAGCACCACCGAGTCAATCGCCTGCGACACCTTCTTGCCGTAGATGCTGGCGGCCGACAGCACAAAAGCCGCAATCACCACAAACCCCTCGCCCAGCAGCGTGAAGTCGAAGGACAGCAGGCCCTCGCTGAAATTGACCACCAGCACACCGACAAAACCCACGATGCAGCCCAGCGCCTTGTTGAAGCTGAGCCGGTCGTTCCTGTAGATGAAGTGCGCCAGCAGCACGCTGAAAAAGGTGCCGGTGGCATTCATGATCGAGCTTTTGACACCGGTGGCATAGGCCAGGCCGATGTAGAAAAACACATACTGCAGGCTGGTCTGGGTCAGGCCCAGCAGCGTGACCTGGGCGAACTGGTGCCGGTTCAGGATCAACACCGGCTTGCGGCTCAGCGCTGCAACCACCAGCAACACCATGCCGGCCAGCACAAAACGCCAGCCCGCAAACACCAGCTTGGAGGCGATGTCGGCAGGGGCGATGTTGAACAGCGCGTAGCCGTTCTTGATCGCCGGGTAGGCGCTGCCCCACAACAGGCAGCAGACGGTGGCCAGAAAAAAGACCACCTTGCGGTCGGAAAAAAACGCGGAGCTTTTCAAGAAACAAACCGGTGAAGCGCCGCCGAAACGGCGGCTGGAAACAGGTGGCCGCTCAGAGCAGGCGCTGCAGGTAACGCCCGGTATGGCTGGCCGGGTTGGCGGCGATGTCCTCGGGCGTGCCCACGCCGACCACGGTGCCGCCACCGGCGCCGCCTTCCGGGCCCATGTCGATCAGCCAGTCGGCGGTCTTGATCACATCCAGGTTGTGCTCGATCACGACGATGGTGTTGCCGGCGTCGCGCAGCTGGTGCAGCACCTTGAGCAGCAAATCGATGTCGGCAAAATGCAGGCCGGTGGTCGGCTCGTCGAGGATGTAGAGCGTGCGGCCGGTGTCGCGCTTGGACAGCTCGAGCGCCAGCTTGACGCGCTGTGCCTCGCCGCCCGACAGCGTGGTCGCCGCCTGGCCGAGCTTGATGTAGCTCAGGCCGACATCGAGCAGGGTGTGCAGCTTGCGTGCGATCACCGGCACCGCCTTGAAAAACTCGGCGGCGTCTTCCACCGTCAGGTCCAGGATCTGCGCGATGTTTTTGCCCTTGTACTGGACTTCGAGGGTTTCGCGGTTGTACCGCATGCCCTTGCAGACGTCGCAGGGCACATAGACGTCGGGCAGGAAGTGCATCTCGACCTTGACCACGCCGTCGCCCTGGCAGGCCTCGCAGCGGCCGCCGGCCACGTTGAAGGAAAAACGCCCGGCGCCGTAGCCGCGTTCCCGCGCGGTGTTCATCTCGGCCATCAGTTCGCGGATCGGGGTGAACAGGCCGGTGTAGGTGGCCGGGTTGCTGCGCGGCGTGCGGCCTATCGGCGACTGGTCCACATTGATGACCTTGTCGAAGTGTTCGATGCCCTCGATGCTTTCGTGTGGCGCGGGCTCGTCATGGGCGCGGTACAGCGTGCGCGCCACCGCGGCGTACAGCGTGTCGTTGACCAGTGTGGACTTGCCGGATCCCGAGACGCCGGTCACGCAGGTCAGCAGGCCGACCGGGAAATCGACACTGACATCTTTCAGGTTGTGGCCGCTGGCCCTGATCACGCGAATGGCCTGCATCTCGCCTTGCGTGCGCAGGTGTTCGGCCTCGCGTGCGGCGCGTTTGATGCCGGCCGCGCTGGGCGCAAATTTCGACGGTTTCTTCGGATCGCGGTACGGCGCTTTTTCCACCGTCGGCAGCCAGGGTGTGCGGCGCGAGGGCACGGCAATCTTGAGCACCTGCGACAAATACTTGCCGGTCAGCGAATCGGGGTTGGCCAGCACCTGCTCGTAGGTCCCCTGCGCCATCACGCGCCCGCCGTGGATGCCGGCGCCCGGGCCCATGTCGATCACATGGTCGGCGGCGCGGATCATGTCTTCGTCGTGTTCGACCACCAGCACGCTGTTGCCGATGTCGCGCAGATGTTTGAGCGTGCCGATCAGTCTGTCGTTGTCGCGCTGGTGCAGGCCGATGCTGGGTTCGTCCAGCACATACATCACGCCGGTCAGGCCGGAGCCGATCTGCGACGCCAGCCGGATACGCTGTGATTCGCCGCCCGACAGCGTCTCGGCGCTGCGGTCCAGGCTCAAATAATTGAGGCCGACATCGTTGAGGAACTTCAGGCGCAGGCCGATCTCGCGCACCACCTTGCCGGCGATCTCGGCCTTCGCGCCTTCCATGGTCAGCGTATTGAAATAGTCGAAACTCTCGCGCAGCGTGATGTTGCTGATTTCGTAGATGGCCTTGCGCCCGCCAGCGCCGACCAGATAGACATGGCGCGCCTCGCGGCGCAGGCGTGTGCCCTGGCAGTCCGGGCAGGGCTGCAGGCTGCGGTAACGTGCGAGCTCCTCGCGCACGGCGGCCGAGTCGGTCTCGCGGTAACGCCGTTCGAAGTTGGTGATCACGCCCTCGAAGGGATGCTTCTTGGTGTGTTTTTTGCCGGCGTTGGCGCCCGAGTCGAGGATGTAGCTGAACTTGATCTCTTCTTCGCCCGAACCGTGCAGCACCACCTGCTGCACCGCATCGGAGAGCTTCTCGAAAGAGGTGTCAATGTCGAAGCTGTAGTGTTTGGCCAGGCTTTCGAGCATGGCGAAGTAATAGGCATTGCGCCGGTCCCAGCCCTTGACCGCCCCGCTGGCCAGGCTCAGCGAGGGGAAGGCCACCACCCGCGCCGGGTCGAAAAACTCCATGTGGCCCAGGCCGTCGCAGCTCGGGCAGGCGCCGACGGGCGAGTTGAAGGAAAACAGCCGCGGTTCCATCTCGCTGAGCGAGTAACTGCAGACCGGGCAGGAAAATTTGGCGCTGAACAAATGCTCCTGGCCGGAATCCATTTCCATCGCTATCGCCTTGCCGTCGGCCAGACGCAGCGCGGCTTCGAAACTTTCCGCCAGCCGCTGCTGCATGTCGGGCCGCACCTTGAGGCGGTCGATCACCACGTCGATGTTGTGTTTTTCGGCCTTTTTGAGCTTGGGCAATTCGTCGAACTCACAGGCCTGGCCATCGACGCGAAAGCGCACATAACCCTGGGCCTGCATCTCGGCAAACAGCTCGACAAACTCGCCCTTGCGCTCGCGCGCCACCGGCGCCAGCACCATCAGTTTGGTGTCTTCCGGCAGGGCCAGCACATGGTCGACCATCTCGCTGACACTTTGCGCCTGCAGCGGCAGGTCGTGGTCGGGACAGAAGGGGGTGCCGGCGCGGGCAAACAGCAGGCGCAGGTAGTCGTGGATTTCAGTGACCGTGCCGACGGTGGAGCGCGGGTTGTGCGAGGTGGCTTTCTGCTCGATGGAGATCGCCGGCGACAGGCCCTCGATCATGTCCACATCGGGCTTGTCCATCAGTTGCAGGAACTGGCGCGCGTAAGTGCTCAGGCTTTCGACGTAACGACGCTGGCCTTCGGCGTACAGCGTGTCGAAGGCCAGCGACGACTTGCCCGAGCCGCTCAGCCCGGTGATCACCACCAGCTGGTTGCGCGGGATGTCGAGGTCGATGTTCTTGAGGTTGTGGGTGCGCGCGCCGCGGATGCTGATGCGCTGTGCCGCCAAAGCCTGCGCCAGGTAGCGGCTGGTATCAGGCTCGGCCGCCACCGGGCCGGCAGCGGCTGCGGGAGCGAGGTATTTGCCGTCGTTGGGAGAGTTCACGTGTTAGGGCGCCGCAAAACCCTCCATCATAGACGCGTACGGCTTTTTCAGCTTCCCGCGCTCCAGGGCCCGATGTCACGCGCCAGCCGGTCCCGGCGCCAGGCTGCGGGCGGCGCACCGAACTCGCGGCGAAAGGCCCGGCTGAAGGCGGTGTCGGTCTGGTAGCCGACCTCTTCGGCAATGCGCGCCAGCGGGGCGTTGCTGCGGCAAAGCAGGTTGGACGCCAGCACCATGCGCCACTGCGTCAGGTACTGGATCGGCGAGCTGCCCACCAGCTGCTGGAAGCGCTCGGCCAGCACCGACCGGGAGGTGCCCGCCGTGCGCGCCAGCTCATCGAGCGTCCAGGCCTGCGCGGGATGCTGGTGCAGGGCATTCAGCGCGGCACCGACCACCCGGTCGCCCACACCCGCCAGCCAGCCGGTACGGCCTTCGGCCTGGCCATTCATGTAAAGGCGCAGAACCTCGATGAACAGCACTTCGGCCAGCTTGGCCAGCACGCCTGCGCCGCCGGGCCGGGGTGAGCGGGCTTCGGCCAGCGCGTAACGCACCGAGGCTTCCAGCCAGATGCCGGCATTCGATCCGCGCACATTGACCTTCACCACCGCCGGCAGGCCCGCCAGCAGCATGCCGGCCAGACGCGCGTCACACGCGAGGTAGCCGCACACCAGCCGCGTGGCCGGGCCGCCTCCGCCATAAGCCAGCTGCCGCGGCCGGCGCGCGAGCACCACGTCCAGGCGCGCGCCGGTAGCGGGGGCCAGGCCCGGCTGGGAGCTCATGCGATGGGCGTCGCCCTGCGGAAAAATGACCGCATCGCCGGCCGTCAGCCGCAGCGGCGGCTCGTCGCCCAGCTCGACGTAACACTCGCCTTCGGTGATCAGGTGAAAAATCACGACACGTTCGGCGCCTGGCTCCAGATAGGGCGCTGCCGTACTGGCCGCGGGCGACTGGTAACACCAGGGTGCGGTGAACCGGGCGTTGATGAAAATGGCGCCGACCAGCCGGACAACACGCAATGTTTCCGACAAGGCATCCATCACGCGTCACCGATATCGATTTGCAAGGCCACCGGCAGCGCATGCCTGAAGGCGGACGTCATGGGCGCGCGGTGGTTGCTGCCCTCCACCAGAGTGCGCAGCCGCTGTGCGGAGACTCCGCGCGCCGAGATCCTTACATGCATCTGCACGTCGTGCGGCCCGGGGTACACGGCCTGGCCGTCGGCGTCCGCCATGCCCAGCATGCCGCGTGCATCCGAGCGGCTGCTGGCCGTCACTTCCAGCGCTTGCAGCTCAATCCCCTCGCGGGCAGCGGCCAGGGCAATGCAGCTGGCCGTGCAGGCCGCCAGGCCGGAACGCACCAGCCAGCCCGGCGACACCTGGTCGCCGGTGCCGCCGAACTCTGCCGGCATGTCGGTCAGGACCTGCTTGCCGTTGGCATGGGTGGCCACTAGGCGAAGGCCGCTTTCCCAGCGGACCGTGCCCGGCGCATCGTCGTGAAAAGCCGCTTCGGGCCGACGCTGGAACACCGTCTCCACCCGCTGCAACGCTGCCGCAATGTCCTGTACCGCCATGTTTACTCCGGAAGAGGAATGATGCGCCGGATTCTAGGCTTCGCCCCGGAATATGCACAGGCGCTCCGCGGCCCGGGCAGCCACTGCGGATGAAGGGACAGAGATTCCGGACGATGGGTCAGCCGCGACAGACGCGGGCGTGAAATCCGGACGCAGGGTCAGGCCAGGGCGACGTGCAGGCAGGACGCGGCGCTGGCCTGCGCAGGACACTGCCGGCTGCCCTTCCAACCCACAAACAGGAACCACCATGAATGCACAGCCCGACCTCAACGCCCTGAAGACCCGCCAGCAGACCGCCTGGGCCAGCGGCGACTACGCCGTGATCGGCACCACCCTGCAACTGGTCGGCGAGCAGCTTGCCGAAGCCTGCGACCTGCGCTGGGACGACAAGGTGCTGGACGTCGCCGCCGGCAACGGCAATGCCACGCTGGCTGCCGCACGCCGCGGATGCAAGGTGACGTCCACCGACTATGTGGCCACCCTGCTGGAGCGCGGCGCCGACCGGGCGCGCGCCGAAGGCCTGCAGGTGCAGTTCCAGACCGCTGACGCTGAGGCCCTGCCTTTTGCCGATGCCAGCTTCGATGTCGTGATGTCGACCTTTGGCGTGATGTTCGCGCCCGACCATGGCAAGAGCGCCTCCGAACTGGCGCGGGTGTGCCGTCCCGGCGGGCGCATCGCCATGGCCAACTGGACGCCGGAAGGTTTCATCGGCCAGCTGTTCAAGACACTGGGCCGGCATTTGCCGCCGCCGGCGGGTGTGCAGTCGCCTTCGCTCTGGGGGATGGAATCCCACCTGCGCTCCATTTTTGGCGATGCCGCGGCCGGCATCTCCGTGACGCCCCGGCATTTCAATTTCCGCTACCGCTCGGCAGCCCACTTCATCGAGGTCTTCCGCACCTGGTACGGGCCGGTGCACAAGGCCTTTGCCGCCTTGCCGGAAGACAAGGCCAGAGCGCTGGAGGCCGACATGACGGGGCTGCTGAACGGGCTGAACCGGGCCGGACCGGGCTCGCTGGTGCTTCCCAGCGAGTATGTCGAAGTGCTCATCACGCGGCGTTGAGCATGGAGCCCCGGTTGCAGAGGCGGGTTCAGCGTTATGGCTGGGACCTCGCGGCGAGCGACTACGAAGCGCTCTGGCAGGCGCAGCTGGCGCCAGCCCAGGCCGGGCTGCTGGCGCTGGCCGCGCTGAAGCCAGGCGACAAGGTGCTGGACGTGGCCTGCGGCACCGGCCTGGTGAGCCTGCAGGCGGCGCGCGACGTCGGGCCGCAGGGCCGGGTCGTCGGCGTTGACCTGTCGGGGCAGATGGTCGAGGCTGCCACCCGGCGTGCCACCGGCTGCGGGTTGGCGAATGTGGACTTTGCGCGCATGGACGGCGAGGCGCTGGCTATGCCCGACGAAGGCTTCGATGCTGCATTGTGCGCGCTGGGCCTCATGTACATGCCTGAGCCCGCGCAGGCCCTGCGGGAAATGCGGCGCGCGCTCCGGCCCGGCGGCCGCATGGCCGTGGCCGTCTGGGGAGAGCGGGCACGCTGCGGCTGGTCCGCAGTCTTCCCCATCGTGGATGCCGAGGTGGCCAGCGAGGTCTGCCCACTGTTTTTCAGCCTTGGGCAGGAAGGGGTTCTGGCCGGTCTGTGTGAACAGGCCGGTTTCCGTGCCGTGACCCCGCATCGCATGCAGGCCACGCTGGCTTATGCCGATGCGGGCCAGGCGTGTGATGCGGCTTTCGTTGGCGGGCCGGTGGCCCTGGCCTGGGCCCGTTTTGGGCCGGAGGTGCGTGAACGGGTGCGCGCACGTTACCTTGACGCCATCGCTCCCTGGCGTGATGGCAGGACTTACCGCGTGCCGGCCGAGTTCGTCCTCGTGTCTGCCCTCCGTTAAGCTCGCGGCATGTCCCACCCCATGCCCTTTTACCGCGAAGCCGGCGCCGGACCGGGTGTGGTCTGCCTTCATTCCAATGCCAGCACCTCGTCGCAATGGCGGGGCCTGATGGAGTGCCTGTCCGGGCGCTTTCGCGTGCTGGCGCCCGACTCATTGGGTGCGGGCAAGAGCCTGGATTGGCCGCAGGGGCGGGTGGTTTCACTCGCTGATGAGGTGGCGCTGCTGGAACCGGTCTTTGCGCTGGCTGGCGATCCCTTTTTTCTGGTGGGGCATTCTTATGGCGCTGCGGTCGCGCTGGTGGCAGCGCTGGCCCACCCCGGGCGCGTCCGCGCGCTGGCGCTGTACGAGCCGACGTTGTTTTCGCTGCTGGAAGAAGAGGCTCCGGGCTCGGAGGCGGCCAAAGGCATCCGCGACGCGGCGCATGACGCGGCGGCAGCGATTGATGCCGCTGACCACGCGGGTGCTGCCCGCCACTTCCTGGATTACTGGATGGGGCCGGGCAGTTGGGACGGCATGCCAGCGGCGCGCCAGGGGCCGGTGGCGGCCTCCATGGCCAATGTCCGCGGATGGGCTGCCGCTCTGTTTGGCCAGCCCACACCGGTGCAAGCCTTCCGGGCGCTGGACATGCCCGTGCTTTACATGGTGGGCGGTCAGTCACCGGCGTCCGCGCGCGGCGTGGCCCGGTTGCTGACCCGGGTTTTGCCCCGGGTGACCGTGCGGAAATTCGCCGATCTGGGGCACATGGGCCCGGTGACACATCCGGACACTGTCAACGAAGAGATCGCGCGCTTTTTTGCCCGCTGCGTCTGAAGCCGCGCCGGTCCTGCCGCGATCGGTGCTGGCCCGTTTCCTGCGTCACGCCGCTTGAGCTGGGCCGCCCGGCAATTCAAAGACAATAGACCACTGGGCTGCGGATTTGCCGCCCGCCTTTATGTTGTGACCCACTCCTACTGACCGTGCCTGCAGTCCCTTCCTATCCCATGACCGCCACCGAGCGGCGCGCCAGCGCCTCGCTGGCCTCGATTTTTGCGTTGCGCATGCTGGGACTGTTTCTGGTGCTGCCGGTGTTTGCGCTGGAAGCCGCACGTTACCCGGGCGGCGACGACCCCGCGCGTATCGGCCTGGCCATGGGCATCTATGGCCTGACACAGGGCATTCTGCAAATTCCCTTCGGCATGGCCTCGGACTGGCTGGGCCGCAAGAAGGTGATCGTGGCCGGCCTGGTGGTATTCGCGCTGGGCAGCTTTGTGGCGGCCTGGGCGCCCGACCTGACCTGGCTGATCATCGGCCGCTCGCTGCAGGGCGCCGGCGCCATTTCGGCGGCGGTGACCGCCCTGCTGGCCGACACCACGCGCGACGAGGTGCGGACCAAGGCCATGGCGCTGGTCGGCGCCAGCATCGCCCTGATGTTTGCGCTGTCGCTGGTCGTGGCCCCGCTGCTGACCGCGCAGATCGGCCTGGCCGGCCTGTTCGGGCTGACCGGCGCGCTGGCGCTGGCCGGCATCGCGGTGATCATCTGGTGGGTGCCGCCCGAGCCGGCGCAGCATGTGAACCGGCCGCGTGGCAGCCTGCTGGAGGTGCTCAGGCACCCGGCGCTGCTGCGGCTGGATGCCGGGGTGTTCATCCTGCATGCGGTGCAACTGGCCATGTGGGTGGCGATTCCGGCCCTGCTGGTGCAGGCCGGCCTCGCCAGCAGCAGCCACTGGCAGGCCTACCTGCCGGCGGTGCTGGCATCGTTTCTGGTCATGGGCTTCACCTTGTTTCCTCTGGAAAAGCGCGGTTACCTGCGCGGCGTGTTCCTGGCCGCAGTGGGCCTGATCGCGCTGGTGCAGTTCGGCTTGATGGCCGCCTCGCTGCAGGGCAGGCCCTCGCTGGCCGGCCTCGGCGTGCTGCTGTTCCTGTTTTTTTGCGGTTTCAACATCCTCGAAGCCTCCCAGCCCAGCCTGGCGTCGCGCGTGGCGCCGGCGCATTCGCGCGGCGCGGCGCTGGGCGTCTACAACACGCTGCAATCGCTGGGCTTTTTTGCCGGGGGTGCGCTCGGCGGCTGGCTGGCCAAGACCGCTGGCCCGCAAACCCTGTTTGCAGCCTGCGGCGGCCTGATGCTGCTGTGGCTGCTGGTGGCGTGGCCGATGAAAGCCCCCGGAAGGCATGCCGGGCCGGCGGTTGCTGATCCGGCTGGCGCGCCGGTAGTCCGGCCAGTTAAACTGTAAAAAATTAGGAGGACATCCATGGCATCCGTCAACAAAGTCATTCTCGTCGGCAACCTGGGCCGCGACCCCGAAGTGCGCTACCTGCCCAGCGGCGACGCCGTGGCCAACATCGCGCTGGCCACCAGCAGCAAGTACAAGAACAAGGCCGGTGAAATGGTCGAGGAGACCGAATGGCACCGCATCAGCTTTTTCGGCCGCCAGGCCGAAATCGTCGGTGAATACCTCAAGAA
>PNNC01000212.1 GCA_013824015.1 Polaromonas sp. | reverse complement strand
GCCGGCGCTGGCCTGCCAGGCCGACGTCAATGCGTAAGAAGCCCACAGGTTGGCAACGGTGGCCGGTGTGTTGGTGGGTGTCTTGCCGGCCAGCGAGACGCCGCCCTGCGTGAAACTTTCATACGTCGCGTCCACCTGCGTGATGTTGCCCTGCACCGACAAGCGCGCCGTGGGCTGCAGGCCCACCGCCAGCTCCACCCCTTTGGCCGACTGCTCGCCGACCAGCACGGTCAGCGCCGTGTTGGCCGGGTCCTGGCTCGCGATATTCCTGCGCGTGATGCGATACAGCGCGATGGTGGCCGTGCCCTTGCCGTCCCAGAAGTCCAGCTTGCTGCCGATTTCGGCCTGACGGCCGGTGGTCAACTGGCTGTTGTTCAGCACGTCGGCAAACGAGGCGGTCGAGAGAACGCCTGACGGGGGGTCGGCCGCCGTGGCGTACTGCGCGTACAGGCTGGCGCCGGGTGCGAAGTCCCACACCAGTCCCAGACGGCCCGTGGTCGGGCTGTAGTTGCGCGAGAAGCTGGCGGGCGCGGCCGCCGTCACCGCGCGGCGATTCGTCAGGTCCAGGTTGATGCGTTCATGGCGCAGCGCCGTCAGAAGGTTCAGGCCGGTGGCCAGCGCCGTGCGGTTTTCCAGGTACAGCGCCGCGGTCGTCACCTTGTTGTCGCGGTCAGGCACAAAGCCCGGCGTCATGCCCGGCACCTGGAAAAAATTCTCGGTCACGAAGTGGTAGGGATTGACGGTGCTGACCACCGCCGCCAGGCTGTTCGGAAAACGCGTCTGCTTGTTCACGCTCAGATCCACGCCGAAAGACCAGTCGCTTTTGAGGCCGGCCAGCGCGCCCTTGTACAGGCCCTCGATGCGGTCGCCGACCACCTGCTGGTCGTGCCGTTGCAGCAGCGCGGCCGAACGGATCACCGCGGTGTTGGTCGCGTTGTAGCGGTAAGTCTCGACATTGCGGTAATCGCGCAGCGCGTCGTACACATAAAACGTGTTCTTGAACTGCAGCGCATCGCTGGCGCGCCATTCGGCGACCGAACGCAGCCACTGCACCCGCTGCTCGTAAATGCCGTCGGCGCTGTTGTAGTTCTTGAAGCGGATGCCGGGATCGACACGCAACTCCCCGCGGGCCGGGTTCAGCACCGGTGTGCCCCAATAGGGCCGATCCACCGTTTCGTGCTGGTACTCGTAGGCCAGGGTGTGGTTCAGCCCCCCGCCCAGGTCCGACAGCAGCGAGGTCGCGAGCTGGGTGGACTTGCGCCCGGTTCCGTCGGTCCAGCTGTCGGCATCGCGGTGGTTGAAGTCGATGCGGGCGTAGTGGCTGCCCGCCCCGCCGTCTCCGGCAATACGCCGGTTCAGGCCGAAGGACGCCTCTTTCAGGTTTTCCGTGCCCAGGCGCAACTGCACCTCGGAAAAATCATTGCGCTCGGCGACCTTGGTGATGTAGTTGATCGAACCGCCGACCGCGCCCGAGCCGAACAGAAAGCTCGACGGCCCGCCGATGGCTTCGACCCGGTCGTAAATCCAGCTGTCCACCGGGCGCGCCGCGATGGAATACTGGACATTGATACCGTTGAACATCTGGCTGATGGAGCCGCTGCCGAAGCCACGGTAACTGACGCCGATGTTGCCGGGCGCGTCGTGTGCTGTCACGCCCGGAACCGCCTTGAGGATCTCCTGGGTGTCCTGGGCACCGCGCGCCTCGATGGTGTTGCGCTTGACGACGGTGACCGAGGCCGGGGTTTCGCGCGGCGTGAGGCCGAGCCGGCTGCCGGTGTCGGTCGGGGTATCCAGCGGCAGCCGGCCATTGGCAGCTTCGGCCTCACCCGTCACCTGGATCGACGGGAGCATGCCCGCGTCGGTCTGGGCGGCGGCGGGCGCGCACAACACCGCGAGGGCGGACCACAGGCCCAGGCTCAGGGCGGAAGGACGACAGACCAGCATGGCGGCGCGTGCAGCGGCCGTGGCGGTCGGGGTGAAACGGGACATGAAACGCTCCTGTGCCCGCGGGGATGCGTTTCGGCGATCCGCGGGCGTCCAAACACTGAAACGACGTCCAGGCGGCAAGGTCGCGCCAGGACATCAGCGAAAAACAGCGTCAGGACAGGGAAGGAGGCCCGCGCGCCGGCAAGGGCGACGCGGTGGCTGCCGCAATGCGGGCAGAAGGAATCGACTGGGTCGCACGCGCCAGCGGCAGCGACAACACCTGTTTGGCGCTGTCATGCTCAACCGGGGGCCCGCTCAGCAGGCACATCGGGCAGTCCAGGTGCGAGGGCGACATGTCCTGCGCGCCGGCGTCGGTCTGCACAATCAGCTTGACCGTGCCGCCGCTGGAACACACCAGCTCCATGGCCTGCGGCTGGATCACCGGTGAGGCGATCGCGGCGCCGATGGCCAGCACAAACCAGAGCAGGAAGAAACGCATCAGCCCCACACCCGGCCGCCGGAAAGCGCTGCGAACGCAGTGCTGGCGGTTCAAACGGAAGGAGGCAGACATGGGCAGCAAGTATAGCCAGCCGCCAACCGGGACCCCTGGTCCGGCCTTCGCGGCGCGCAGCCAACGCGTCCCGGCGGCCGCGCCCGCCAGCCCGTCGCCGGCACAAAATGCTACAAAATCAGGAGCTACTGAGCCAAGCCCGACATGGGCTGGAGGCCGATTTAATTCATAATGGACAGGGAAAGCGCCCATTCCACATGTTCACGCACCACCTCACTGGCATGATCCCGCCGCGCCAGCAGCGCCGCCCGCAGCGCGCCCTCTGCGTCGGCGCCGGCATGAATCGCGTTGCCGAGGCTGACCGCAATGTTGCGCAGCCAGCGCTCATGGCCGATGCGGCGGATAGCGCTGCCTTCGGTGTAGCGCAAAAATTCTTCTTCGGTCCACGCGAACAGCGTCACCAGTTGCTGGCCACTCAGGCCTTCGCGCTCGTCAAAGTCCGGCAAGGCACTGCGCTGCGCAAACTTGTTCCAGGGACAGATCAGCTGGCAGTCGTCACAGCCGTAGATGCGGTTGCCGATCAGCGGCCGCAGCGCCAGCGGGATCGCACCCGCATGTTCGATGGTCAGGTAGGAGATGCAGCGGCGCGCATCGAGCCGGTGCGGCGCCACGATGGCTTGTGTGGGGCAAATATCGATACAGGCGCTGCAGCTTCCGCAATGCGGCGTCACCGGCTCACTGGGTGGCAGCGCCACATTGACATAAATTTCGCCGAGGAAAAACATGGAGCCGGCTTCGCGATTGAGCAGCAGCGTGTGTTTGCCGCGCCAGCCCTGGCCGCTGCGCGAAGCCAGCTCGGCCTCCAGCACCGGCGCCGAGTCGGTGAACGCCCGGTGGCCCAGCGGATGCACATGGCCGGCAATTTTTTCCGCAAGTTTCTGCAGGCGTGTGCGCATGACCTTGTGGTAGTCGCGGCCCCGTGCATACACCGACACAATGGCTTCGCCGGGCCGCTGCAGCCGCGCCAGTTCCATGGCCTGCCACTGGCCCGGCGCCTGCGGCGTGGACGCAGGCAGGTAGTCCATGCGCGCGGTGATCACACTGACGGTACCGGGCACCAGCTCGGCCGGGCGGGCGCGCTTGAGGCCATGCGCGGCCATGTAATTCATGTCACCATGAAAGCCGGCCGCAAGCCAGGCCGATAATCCGGGTTCCGCCGATGAGAGATCCACGCCGGTTATGCCAATTTGCGAAAATCCAAGCTCGCGCGCCCAGGTTTGAATTTGAGAAACGAATTGATGGCCAGTAACGATCACCCGCCCATTGTAAAAAGTATTGCCTGGTCCAGCGAGGCCGACACCCAGGCCTTCGCTGCGGCGCTGGCCGCCAGGCTGCAGGACCAGGCCGCCAGCCACCTGCTGATCGCGCTGCACGGCGACCTCGGCAGCGGCAAGACCACCTTGGCGCGGTATCTGCTCACGGCGCTGGGCGTGACCGGCCGCATCAAGAGCCCGACCTATGCGGTGGTCGAGCCCTACACCGTCGAGGCTGCACCCGGCGGCCCGCTCGCCATCTGGCATTTCGACTTCTACCGCTTCAACGATCCGGACGAGTGGGAAGAAGCCGGCTTTCGGGACATCTTCGCCAGCCCCGGACTGAAGCTGGTCGAGTGGCCGGAAAAAGCCGGCGACCACCTGCCCGCCGCCGACCTGGACATCGCGCTGGACTTGCAGGACGGCGATGCGCGCGCCGTCACCCTGACCGCCCGCAGTGACGCCGGCAAGGCGCTGTTGCCATGAGCGGCCGCAAGACCGGCCTGAGCCGGCGGGACGCGCTGCAGATGGGCAGCCTGGTGCTGCTGCTGGGTGTGCAGCAGATCGCGCGCGGCCTGACCATCCTGGCGGTGCGGGTGTGGCCGGCCAAGGACTACAGCCGCGTCACCATCGAGTCCGATGCCGGGCTCAAGACCAGGTATTACTTCATCGCCGAGCCGCCGCGGCTGGCGGTGGACATCGAGGGCATCGAGCTGATTCCCGCGCTGCGCGAGCTGGTGGCCAAGGTCAAGCCCGACGACCCCAATATTTCCGGCATCCGCGTCGGTCAGAACGCGCCCGGCGTGGTGCGCCTGGTGGTCGAGCTCAAGCAGCCCATGATGCCGCAGGTGTTCAGTCTGCAGCCGGTCGCGGCCTACCAGCACCGGCTGGTGTTCGATCTTTACCCCACCAAGGTCGCGGACCCGCTCGAGGCGCTGATTGCCGAGCGCCTGAAGGACAGGCCGGCAGCCGCGCCTGCGCCAGCCGTCGATCCGCTGGGCGACCTGATCGCCAGACAGACCGACCGGCCGGCGCCGGCCAGCCCGCCGCCCGCAGCGGCTGCAGACAAGCCGCCCATCGCGGCGGCACCGAAGGCGTCGCCCGAGACCCTGGGCGCCGGCGCGGGCAGCCGCAACAAGACCGACCGGCTGATCATCGTGGCGCTGGACCCCGGCCACGGCGGTGAAGACCCGGGCGCCATCGGTCCGGGCGGCACGCGCGAAAAGGACGTGGTGCTGCAGATCGCGCTGCGCCTGCGCGACCGCATCAATGCCATCCCCAACATGCGCGCCTACCTGACGCGTGATGCGGACTTTTTTGTGCCGCTGCACATCCGTGTGCAAAAGGCCAGACGCGTACAGGCTGACCTGTTCATCAGCATCCATGCCGATGCGTTTTTCACGCCGCGGCCGCAGGGGGCCAGCGTGTTTGCACTCAGTGAAAAAGGCGCCTCCAGCAGCGCCGCGCGCTGGATCGCCGACAAGGAAAATTCCGCCGACCTGGTCGGAGGCATCAACGTCAAGGCCAGGGATGCGCAGGTGCAGAAGGCCTTGCTCGACATGAGCACCACCGCGCAGATCAACGACAGCCTCAAGCTCGGTGGCGCCATGCTCGGCGAAATCGGCAGCGTCGGCAAGCTGCACAAGCCGCGCGTCGAACAGGCCGGCTTTGCGGTGCTCAAGGCGCCGGACATTCCCAGCGTGCTGGTCGAAACCGCCTTCATCAGCAACCCCGACGAAGAGGTCAAGCTGCGCAGCGAGGCCTACCAGGTGCAACTGGCCGATGCGCTGATGCGCGGCATCAGCAGCTACTTCGCCAAAAATCCGCCGCTGGCCCGCAACCGCCCTTTGTAGGCCGGGCGTGGCGTGCGGCCTGGCTGCCCCCCCCGTCACGCAGCGAGCCGACAGCCCGCGTAGCCGTGTTCCTACAGGCAATCCTGTCCCCACCACCTACATTGAAGTCACAGGCAAAGCCGTCACCAGCGATGAGCAACCATTGCCTGCAACTCATTACAAGGTGGACAGATCATGAGCAAGAAACTATTGATGGCAGCTGCAGTGGCATCCCTGATGGCTCTGACGGCTTGCGGCACCAACCCGACCAACGCACAAATCGGCACGGCGACCGGCGCCGTTCTCGGTGGCGCTGCTGGCAGCGCACTGGGCGGCGGCACACTGGGCACGGTCGGCGGCGCAGCTGCCGGCGCCCTGATCGGCAACGAAGTCGGCAAGCGCCAGGATCAAAAGCGTTAAACCGCCGCCAGACTCCCGGGTCTGCTCAACCCCTCTGTCATCGCCCGGTGACAGAGGGGTTTTTATTTCCTGACGTCAGACCGGATAGATCAGCGAGTTGAGGATCATCTCGCTGTCATACACACACAAGCGGGACGTGAAACGCAAACCTTGCGGCGTGCGAACCAGCTCATCGACATACCGGCCCACGTTGTATACCTCGCTGACCCCCGCAGGTTTGGTGCGGAACACCGCGTAGTTGGCTTGCGCTTTCACCCGATCGCCCTCCACCGCCAGCACTTGCGCGGGGCTGACGAGATGCCGCGTGTAATACGGCCCGTGGTAAATCGTCTGCGTGATGCCGTAAACGCGGTCCTTCATCATGCCGCGGCTTTCCAGGTCCATCAGCGCCAGCGGCAGGCCCCGGTCGAAATTTTCACGCGCCTGCACGGTGTAACGCCCGTCCTCGACAAAAAATTCAGGCCAGGCCTCAAAGCGTTTGTCGTCCAGCGCTGCGGCATAGGCCGCATTCAGCTGGTCAATCTCAAACTGCAGCTGCAGCCTTTCGACAGGCTCAAGGCGAACGGAATCCTGGCTCATGGCGCCGCCTCCGCCATCACCTTTTTCCAATAGGCATACATGCTGCGGATCAGGGTTTCGGTGACCATGTGTTCGGTCATCTCGGTGCCGGTGCCACCGAGTTCGCACAGGGTTTCGCCGGACTCGCCCCACTGCGCAAAGCCGGCCTGGCTGAACTCGATCACCTCACCATCGTCGGCGCTCACAAAACCGGCCGGCCCGAACAGATTGGCCTGGCGCAGGCGGCGCCGCGTCATCTCGGGCGTGTCGTCGGCAAAGCCGAAGTGGGTCCAGACAAAATCGAACTCGCCCTGACCGCGCGGCACGATGTGGCGCGTGCTCAGCGAGTTGACCTGCTGCTGGATGATCAGGCTGGGGAACAGCGTGATCATGGTCACCGTCGGCGTGATGGTTGTGCCGGGGTGGGACGGGTCGTCAATCGTCCACCAGGCTTCCGGCACCACGTCGAGCAGCCGGTCGTCCTGCAGCGCCATGTTGGCCTTGAAGGAGGTCACCCCCTCGGTGACCGCAGCATTCTGGCCGCCCTCATTGCGGCGCGAGATCATCACCGCGTGGCGACCGTGCCCGTCCATCACCATGCGGCTTTTCTGGTCGGCGCGCCACAGGCCGAAGGTCACGAACCAGGTGTGCAGCAGGCCCGGGTGGTAGGGGTCCTTGATGTTTTCCATCATCAGCTTCCAGTTGCCCGGAATGCGCTGGCGGTTGTAGCCGAGCAGCGTCAGTTGCCGCCCCTTGAAGATGCGGTCCAGCCAGGGCAGCACATTCGGGCCGAGGTAGTCTTCCAGCGATTCGGTGGATTCGTCGAAGGTGGCAAACACCAGGCCGTGCAGCACAGCCACGCGCAGCTTGGTCAGCCCATGGTCTTTCAGGTCGAAACCTTCGGGCATGCCGCCGTTGACACAGTCGCCGTCCTTCACGCCGTCCTTGAACGGCAGGCCGGCCAGGTCGCCGTTGAGCTTGTAGGTCCACTGGTGGTAGGGACAGACAAAACTGCGGGTATTGCCCTGCGGGTTCTGGCAAAAACGCACGCCGCGGTGCGCGCAGCGGTTTTCCACCACGCGGATGCCAGGGTCGGTGTCGCGGTCCTTCGGCGCCACGCGGTCGCGCACCATCACCACCTGGCGCTCGCCAACATGGCTCAGCCTGAAGTCGCCGACGTTCGGGATCTCGACCGCCAGGCCGACATAACACCAGTGCCGGCCGTAGAAAATGTTGTCCAGCTCGCGCTGGTACAGCTGCCCGTCGGTGTAAGCCCAGAAGGGCACGCGGCTGGAGCCGGCATCACGCCAGCGCGAAAGGGGTTGATCGGCCATCATGGCGGTGTCTTCCCGACCGGCGTGCCGGTCTGTGGTTCATGTTCCCAAATGATAAGCTTACTTATCAATTTGCGGAGCAGGGTTTATGCGGATCCGCCGGCGCGCGCCGGGCCTTCGTACAGGGCGGCAAGCGCCTGCGAAAACCGTTGCATCAGGTTGTTGCGCTTGAGCTTGAGCGTCGGGGTCATCAGCGCATTTTCGACCGTCCACGGCTCCAGGGTCAGCCAGACCGCGCGCGGCATCGCATAGCGCGGAAAACTGGCGGCCTGGACCGCCATCCGCGCCAGCGCGGCCTGTTGCACCGCCGGCAGCCGCAGGCTGGCCGCGTTGTCGGGATCCACGCCCAGCGCGCCGGCCAGCCGCCGCCATTCGACCGGGTTCAGCACCGCCACACAGGCAATAAAGGGCCGGTTGTCGCCCACCACCAGCACCTGGGCAAACAGGGGATCAACCGCGATGGCCAGCTCCAGGTCCCCCGGCGGCACCTTCTCGCCGGTCGAGGTCACGATGATTTCCTTGATGCGGCCCATGATGCGGATGCGGCCGTCCGTGATCTCCGCCTGGTCGCCACTGGACAGCCAGCCGTCGGGCGCCAGCACCCGCGCCGTGTCCTCGGGTCGCTTCCAGTAGCCCTTCATCACCGAGGGGCCACGCACCTGCAGTTCGCGGTTCTCGCCCAGCCGCACCTCCACCCCCTGCAAGGCGCGACCCACCGTCGCCGGATCGTTGTCGTCCACGCCGTTGGCCGCCACCACCGGCGAGGTTTCCGTCATGCCATAACCCTGCAGCAGCGGCAGGCCCAGGCCGAGGAAGCAGCGCGCCACGGCATGCGAGAGCGGCGCGCCGCCGCTGACCGCCACCCGCACACGCCCGCCAAACTGCGCCCGCAGGGTGCGCGCCACCAGGCGGTCCAGCAGCGGCCACAACAGCGGATCCAGCCAGGCCCAGCGACTTCCTTCGCCCGGGGCCAGCGGCAGGCTCTGCTGCCGGCAAAAACGCCGCCAGCCCACGGCCTGGGTGGCCAGGAACAGGCGGGTCTTCAGCGGCGAGGCGGCCAGCGATTCCTGCAATTTGGCAAACACCCGTTCGTAGATGCGGGGCACCGAGACCAGCACCGTGGGCCGCACGGTTTTCAGGTCCTCGGCCAGCAGCGCCACCGACCGCGCATACGCCACGCAGCTGCCGGTCGCCATCGGCAGGTAGTAGCCACCGGTGCGTTCGAAGGTGTGGGACAGCGGCAGGAAGGACAGGAACACGTCGTCCAGCGTGGGCACCACGCGCGCCAGGATGGCCTGCACATTGGCCACCACATTGCCGTGGGTGAGCATCACGCCCTTGGGCTTGCCGGTGGTGCCCGAGGTGTAAACGATGGCCGCCAGATCGTCCGCGGTCGGCGGCAAGCTGTCGCCGGCATGGCCCGCGCCGGACGCCAGCCAGTCGGCCAATGAACACACGGCCACGGTCCCGCCCGTGGCAACCTCCGCCCCGGCCTCGCCGGTGACCACCACGCGCCGCAACGCAGGCAGGGCCACGCCCAGTGCCTCGATGGCGCGCCACTGGGCGAGCGAGCCGACCATCAGCAAGGCCGCCTCACAGTCCGCCAGGATGTAGGCAATGCTGCCGGGGTTGTCCAGCGCGTGGAGCGGCACCGGCACGTGGCCCAATGCCAGCGCCGCCTGGTCCAGACTGACCGCGTCCAGCCCGTTGGGAAGCAGGATGGCGATGCTGGCCTGGCGCGGCAGGCCCATGGCTGCCAGCGCCTGGCGCCACTGGGCAAACCTCGTACCGGCCTGCGCCCAGCTGAGCGTGACCCAGCGGCCGGCGCCGGCGTCAAATTCGCGGTAGGCGTCGGCCTGCGGGCTGCGCGCCACCCGGAAGGCCAGCAACTCGGGCAAGGTACGCAGGGTGGAAAAATCGATGTCGGTCGCGGTCATGGGCAGCCTGTTACGCAAGAGTGTGTCCGGTCCAGTGTGCGCCAAACGGCCACGGGCGCCCTGCCCTGGATCAACAACGCGTCATTGGCGCGCCTGCGAAACGTCAGGGGGCCACCTGCCGGGCGGCGCGGCTGGCCTTCCAGGCGCCGTAGAGCACGATCAGGCCAGGGATCAGGATCATGGCCCAGATGATCTTGCTGAGGTTGGCCTGCACCCAGGGCAGGTTGCCGAACAGGTAGCCGGCGCCGGTGAGGCCGACCACCCAGATCAGCGCGCCGATCACGTTGTAGGCGCTGAACTTGCCCCGGCTCATCTCGGCGACACCGGCCACAAAGGGCGCAAAGGTGCGGATGAACGGCATGAAACGCGCGATGATGATGGTGATGCCGCCATATCGCTCGTAGAAGTCATGGGCCTGGTTGAAGGCACGCTTGTTGAAAAACTTCGACTGCTCCCACTGGAACACCTTGGGCCCGAAATGGCGGCCGATCGAATAATTGCACTGGTCACCCAGGATGGCGGCCACCACCAGCAGGCCCATGGCCAGCGGCAGGCTCAGCAGCCCCACGCCGCACAGCGCCCCCACCACAAACAGCAGCGAATCGCCCGGCAGAAAGGGCATGACCACCACGCCGGTCTCGACAAACACGATCAGGAACAGCAGGGCATAGACCCACATGCCGTACGTACGGGTGAAGGCCTCCAGGTGTTTGTCCACATGGAGGATGAAGTCGATCAGGAAAGCAATGAGGTCCATAAGGATTGATTTTGACATGCCGAAATCGTTCGGCCTTGCGAACCCGCGCTTTGTGAGGACATCGGGCAAGCCGGGTCTCGCCCCGGCGGGCGACTCACTTTCTCTTGCTTCGCCAAGAGAAAGTAAGCAAAGAGAAGGCGACCCGATGGTCTGGGTCCCCTTCGCTGCGCTGCGGGGCAACCTGCGGTGCTCGCCGAAAACGGGGTCTCGCTCGAACTCGCCTTCGGCTCAGACAATCGCGAGCCCTGATCCGTTTTCGGCTGCGCTCCTCGGCCCAGCCCGACGGGTGGGGGAAGAAGACAAACACCCATAGACCGAACTCCCCTCCGGAGTCCTTGAAGCGCGCAGCGCTTCAAGGACGGGAATCCCAACAGACGGCCATGTTGGCACGCGAGCGCAGCGCACGCGGCCAAATGAGGTCCCCCTCCATCGCCCAGCGGGGCGAGGGAGGGGCTAGGGGTGGGAGTGGGGAGTCAAGTCCTGCCGTCCAGCGCAGACCTCAGGCAACTCCCTGTAAACAAGCACAAAAATTCTTCCCCCTAGAATCGCGAGGTGACCCTCGCAACACCTTCCCGCCGCCCCATCCGTGAACTGCCCGACGAACTGATCAGCCAGATCGCGGCCGGCGAAGTGGTCGAGCGTCCGGCCTCGGTGGTGCGTGAACTGGTGGACAACGCGCTGGACGCCGGCGCCACCCAGGTCACGGTGCGTTTGCAGGCCGGCGGGGTGCGACTGATCGCGGTCGAGGACGACGGCTCCGGCATCCCGCGTGACGAGCTCGCGGTGGCCCTCAGGCGCCATGCCACCAGCAAGATTTCGTCGCTGCAGGACCTGGAGGCCGTCGGCACCATGGGTTTTCGCGGCGAGGCGCTGGCCGCCATCAATTCGATCGCCGACATGAGCCTGCTGTCGCGCACCGACGGCGACAGCCATGCCTGGCAGCTCGATGGCCGCTCCGGCGAACTCAAGCCGGTGGCGCGCAGCCGCGGCACCACGGTGGAGGTGCGCGAGCTGTTTTACGCGACACCGGCGCGCCGCAAGTTCCTGAAGACCGACGCCACCGAACTGGCGCACTGCATCGAGGCGGTGCGCCGCCATGCGCTGGTGCGGCCCGACGTCGGTTTTGCGATCTGGCACGACGGCAAGCTGGTCGAGCAGTGGCGCGCCAGCGCCCACGCGGCGGGGCAGACCGCCCACGACCAGCGCCTGGCCGACGTGCTGGGCAGCGAGCTGCTGGCGCACAGCGTGGCGGTCGACTACCGCTCGGGCGTGATACATGTCACCGGGCGTGCCGGCATTCCGGACGCCGCGCGGGCGCGCGCCGACCAGCAGTTTGCCTACGTCAACGGGCGTTATGTCCGCGACAAGGTGCTGACCCATGCGGCACGCAGCGCCTATGAGGATGTGCTGCACGGCCACCGCCAGCCGGTCTATGCGCTGTATGTGTCCATGGACCCGTCGCGCGTGGACGTCAATGTGCACCCGACCAAGATCGAGGTGCGTTTCCGCGACAGCCGCGAGGTGCACCAGGCGGTGCGCCACGCGGTCGAAAACGCGCTGGCGGCACCGCGCGCCGCCGCCGCCGCGCTGGCGGCGGCTCACGGCATCGTGCCCGGCAGTTTTGAGCCAGATCGGACGTCAGCCCATGCCGGATGGGCGCAACCAGCTATCAATTTCGGAGCAAATCAGCCCATCCGGCAGGATGCACGGGTGTCCGATTTCGACGCCATGTGGCCTTCGCCCGCCCCCGTTCGCCCTGAGCTTGTCGAAGGGCTTCACAAGGCTGACGCGGTGCCAGCGGCCACGGACCCCCCCGACCTGCCGCCCGGCGACTGGCCGCTGGGCCGCGCCATTGCGCAGTTGCAGGGCATTTACGTGCTGGCCGAAAACACCCAGGGGCTGGTGATTGTGGACATGCACGCTGCCCACGAACGTATTGTTTATGAACGCCTGAAAAGCCAGCTCGACACCGCGGCGGCCATCAGCAGCCAGCCGCTGCTGATTCCCGCCACCTTTGCCGCCACGCCGCAGGAAGTGGCCACCGCCGAGGCCAGCGAACAGACCTTGCAGGCGCTGGGCCTGGAAATCACGCCGTTTTCGCCTCGCACCCTGGCGGTGCGCGCGGTGCCGACCAGCCTCGCGCTGGGGGATGCGGTGGAACTCGCGCGCAGCGTGCTGGCCGAGCTGGCCCAGCACGAGGCCAGCACCGTGATCCAGCGCGCGCAGAACGAGCTGCTCTCGACCATGGCCTGCCACGGCGCGGTGCGCGCCAACCGCAAGCTCACGATGGACGAAATGAACGGCCTGCTGCGCCAGATGGAAGCCACCGAACGCTCCGACCAGTGCAACCACGGCCGGCCGACCTGGCGCCAGGTCACGATTCGCGAACTCGACAACCTGTTCCTGCGCGGCCGTTGAAGCCCGGCCCGGACGGCCTGGTACGGTAAATGCGTGCCTTCCGGTCATGCGCCGGCTTTTCATTTCTTCACAAGCCCGACATCCGGATGCCGGCCGGCGCCGCAACAATTTCTGACACGCTGAACTTTTCCAACCGACAGGGCTCAGTCATTGACCATGAAACGCTGGACCCTCTTCGCCTCCCTCGCCCTGGCCCTGGGTATTGCCGTACTGGCCGGCTGCAGCACGCTCGACGAACGCCAGCGCGCCTGGATCTTCCAGCCCAGCGACCGGACCTGGAGCGGCGGCCTGGCGGCGGCCGAAGGCATGGACGATGTCTGGATCAACCTGCCGGCCGAGGCCAGCAGCGAAGAACCGGCCCGGTTGCACGGCCTGTGGCTGCCCGCCGAGCGCAGCCATGCGCCGGTGCTGCTTTACCTGCACGGCGCGCGTTTTAACGTGACCGGCTCGGCGCCGCGCATGCGCCGCATGCAGGAGCTGGGTTTTTCGGTGCTGGGCGTGGACTACCGCGGCTTCGGCAAAAGCACGCAGGCCCTGCCCTCCGAGGAAACCGCCTACCAGGATGCGCGCGCGGCCTGGGACTGGCTGGCGAAAAAATACCCGGACCGGCCGCGTTATGTGTTCGGCCACTCGCTCGGCGGGCCGATCGCCATCCACCTGGCCAGCCAGGTCCAGGACGAAAGCGGCACCATTGTCGAAGGCACCTTCACCTCGATCGCCGACGTGGTCAGCACCTCCAAATGGGGCTGGGTGCCGGTGTCGCTGCTGATCACCCAGCGCTTCGAGGCCGCCCGCAAGGTCGGCAAGATCGGTTCGCCGCTGCTGGTGGTGCATGGCGGCGAAGACCGGCTGATCCTGCCCGACCTGGGCCGCAAACTGTATGAAGCCGCGGCCCAGCCCAAGCGTTTTGTGCTGGTCGAAGGCGGTTCACACCACAACACCAACTCGGTCGGCCAGGCCCAGTACCGGCAGGCGCTGGCGGAGCTGTTCAGCCTGAAGTGAACGCATCGATCTGATACGCTCAGATCAATGCCCGTCACCCCGCCCGCCGCCCTTACCGCCCCCGCTGCCCCCGCCATGTCACCGTCGCTGGTGGTGCTGGTGCTGACCTTGCTGCTCGGCATCCAGCCGATCACCACCGACCTCTACCTGCCGGCGCTGCCCGCGCTCACCGAAGGCTTTGGCGCGACCATGGCACAGGCGCAGCTCACGCTCACCGGCCTGTTGCTGGCGTTCGGCATTTCCCAGCTTTTCTGGGGGCCCCTGTCCGATCGTTTTGGACGCCGTCCGATCCTGCTCTGGGGCCTGGGCGCCTATGTGCTGGCCGCCATAGGCGCCGC
>PNNC01000140.1 GCA_013824015.1 Polaromonas sp. | reverse complement strand
CCTCGATGCGCGCGTTGAGCGCCACCGGCTGGCCCATCACCGCGGGCGCGCCGTTGACGCGGACCCAGCCGCGGGCGATCCAGTCGTCGGCCTCGCGGCGCGAACACAGGCCGAGTTCGGCCATGCGTTTGTTCAGGCGCACGGTGCTGCCGGTGGACGGCGCGGCGCCGGCCGTGTCGGCCGCGCGAATGCGCGTGGCTGCGGGTTTTGACGGGGGGGGTGAGGGCTGGTCTGGCATGGATTTACTATCTATTTTATAGCGGCTTGCGCCCGCCAATCATGGGCTGGAGGCCTGTTTTGTCTACAAATGCACTGGAGCGCAGCGCGCCGATATCCAGCACACGCAGGCCGCCATACTCGATGCGTATGGTGCCCTGCGCCTGCAGGCTGGCCAGCGCTTCGTTGACGCGCTGGCGTGACAGGCCGACCAGGTAAGCCATCTCCTGCTGGGTGATGCGCAGGATCTCGCCAACACCCGGATACAGCACCGGGTTGAACAGCGCGGCCAGGCTGCGCGCCACCCGCAGGTCGGGGTTGTTCATGCGGTCGATCTCGCGCGCGGCGATGAACTGGCCGAGCCGCTCATTGAGCTGGTTCATCACAAAACGGTTGAAACCGATGGAGTGATCGAGCAGCCAGTGGAAGGTGTCCACCGGCAAACCGGCCACCACACTTTTGCGCAGCGCCTGGATGTTGTAGCGGTAGGGCTCGCGCTTGAGCGCGGTGCCCTCGCCGAACCAGCCGCCCGGCGGCACGCCGGTAAACGTCATGGTCATGCCCTGGGCATTGTCGGCGCTCATCTTGAGCAGGCCTTCGACCACCCCGAACCAGTAAGTGACCGGCTTGCCGACGCGGCAGACGAAATCACCCGGCAGCGCATCGCCGACGATCAGCCCGGCCACCGCCTGTTCGCGCTCGTCCGGCAGCAGCAGGCCCAGCCAGGGAATGCCGGCCAGTTCGGCCGCATCGGGGGCGCGGCGGCGTTTGTGCAGGGGAAGGTCGGTGCTCATGGCCCAGGGAAGAACAAAAAGCCGGATGCGGGAAAGTCCGGGGAGGGGTGTCCCCTAAATTGTCGTCCAAACGACAACATGACGTCAAACCGCGGCCTAGGATGCCTTCATGCAGGAACGCTTCCCACCTGGATGGAAGCCATGACATGCTGGAGACAGGTAACGAATGTTGACGACTTTTCCCCGACTGCTGCTCAAACATGCGACCGAGCGCCCCGAGGCGCCGGCCATGCGCGAAAAGGAATACGGCATCTGGCAGGCGCACAGCTGGGCCAGCATGGCCACGCTGGTGGAGCATATCGCCTGCGGCCTGCACCAGGCCGGGCTGCGGCGCGGCGAACACATGGTGGTGATTGGCGCGAACCGTCCGCGCCTGTACGCCACCATGCTGGCGGCGCAGTCGCTGGGCGCGATTGCCGTGCCGCTGTACCAGGATGCGGTGGGCGCCGAATGTGTGTTCCCCATCACCAACGCCGACGTGCGTTTTGCGATGGTCGAGGACCAGGAGCAGGTCGACAAGCTGCTGGAAATCCGCAGCCAGTGTCCACAACTGGCCCACATCATTTTTGACGACCCGCGCGGCTTGCGCAATTACCAGGAGGCGGGTCTGGTCGCGCTGGACGCACTGATCGCCTCCGGCCAGGCCTTTGCGGGCCAGCAGCCGGGCTTCTTCCGGTCCGAAATTGACAAGGCCCAGCCCGACGACGTGGCGGCCATGTTTTTCACCTCCGGCACCACCGGCAACCCCAAGGGTGTGGTCCACACCCACCTGACCCTGCTGGACCGCGCCCAGGCCGGCGCCGAATTCGACAAACTGACCAGCAACGAGGAAGTGCTGGCCTACCTGCCGCCAGCCTGGATCGGCCAGAACATCTTCAGCTACGCGCAATGGCTGTGCTGCGGCTATGTGGTGAACTGCCCTGAAAACGCCAGCACCGTCACCATCGACCTGAAGGAGGTCGGGCCGACCTACTACTTCGCGCCGCCGCGGGTGTTCGAAGGCCTGCTGACCAGCGTGATGATCCGCATGGAAGACGCGGGCGCGCTCAAGCGCAGGATGTTTCACTTCTTCATGGGCGTGGCCCAACGTGTCGGTCCGGCGCTGATGGACGGCCAGGCGGTGGGCGCCGCTGACCGGCTGCTCTACGCGCTGGGCCAGGTTCTGGCCTATGGCCCGCTGCGCAACAACCTCGGTTTTTCGCGCGTGCGCGTGGCCTACACCGCCGGCGAGGCCATCGGCCCGGACCTGTTCACCTTTTACCGCTCCATCGGCATCAACCTGAAGCAGCTCTACGGCTCGACCGAAACCGCGGTGTTTGTCTGCCTGCAGCCGGACAACCAGGCGCGTGCCGACACCGTCGGCGTGCCGATCAAGGGCGTGCAGATCAAGGTGGCCGACAACGGCGAAATCCTGGTCAAGTCGGCCGGTTTGCTCAAGGGCTATTACAAGAACCCCGAGGCCACGGCCGAGGTGCTGACCGCCGACGGCTGGTACCACACCAGTGATGCCGGTTTCCTCGACGCTGCCGGCCACCTGAAGATCATCGACCGGGTGAAAGACGTGGGCCGCATCAAAGGCGGCGCCAATGACGGCGCCATGTTTGCGCCCAAGTATGTGGAAAACAAGCTCAAGTTTTTCCCGCACATCAAGGAAGTGGTGGCCTACGGCGACGGCCGCGAAAAAGTCTGCGTGATGCTCAACATCGACTTTGATGCCGTCGGCAACTGGGCCGAGCGCCGCAACCTGCCCTATGCCGGCTACACCGACCTGGCGCAAAAGCCGGAGGTCTACCAGCTGATCAAGGAGTGTGTGGAGAAGGTCAATGCCGACCTGAGCGCCGACACCCTGCTGGCCGGCTCCCAGATCAGCCGCTTTCTGGTGCTGCACAAGGAGCTTGACGCCGACGACGGCGAGCTGACCCGGACCAACAAGGTGCGACGCGGCTTCATCGCCGACAAATACCAGCCGCTGGTCGACGCGCTCTACAGCGATCGCACCGAGCAGTTCATTGAAACCGTGGTCAAGTTCGAGGACGGCCGCAGCGGCAGCGTCAGCGCCACGCTGAAAATATCCGATGCGCAGACCTTTGCGCCGGTGAAGGCGGCAGCATGAAAAAGATCGGAGACGTCATCCTCGACGTCAACAACATCAGCCTGAGTTTTGGCGGCGTCAAGGCGCTGGCAGACATTTCCTTCAATGTGAAAGAGCATGAGATCCGCGCCATCATCGGACCCAATGGCGCCGGCAAAAGCTCGATGCTCAACTGCATCAACGGCGTCTACACGCCGCAGCAGGGCTCCATCACCTTCCGCGGCCAGACCTTCAAACACATGAACAGCCACCAGGTGGCGGTCATGGGGGTGGCGCGCACCTTCCAGAACCTGGCGCTGTTCAAGGGCATGAGTGTGCTCGACAACATCATGTCCGGCCGCAACCTCAAGATCAAAAGCAATCTGCTGCTGCAGGCATTGCGTATCGGCCCGGCGCAAAGGGAAGAGTTCCAGCACCGCGAGGCGGTCGAGAAAATCATCGACTTCCTGGAAATCCAGGCTTACCGCAAGACACCGGTCGGGCAACTGCCCTACGGCCTGCAAAAACGCGTGGACCTGGGCCGTGCGCTGGCGATGGAGCCGCAGGTGCTGCTGCTCGACGAACCCATGGCCGGCATGAACGTCGAGGAAAAACAGGACATGTGCCGATTCGTGCTCGACGTCAACGACGAGTTCGGCACCACCGTGGTCCTGATCGAACACGACATGGGCGTGGTGATGGACATCTCCGACCGCGTCGTGGTCCTCGACTACGGCAAGAAGATCGGCGACGGCACACCCGACGAAGTCCGCAACAACCCGGACGTGATCAAGGCCTACCTCGGCACTTCCCACTAAGCAGGCAAACGATGGCATTTTTTCTAGAGACATTATTGGGCGGCCTGATGGTCGGCATGTTGTATTCGCTGGTGGCGCTGGGCTTTGTGCTGATCTTCAAGGCCTCCGGCGTCTTCAACTTCGCGCAGGGCGCGATGGTGCTGTTTGCCGCGCTGGCCATGGCCCGCCTGGCTGAATGGATTCCGCAATGGACCGGCATCGAGTCGAAATGGCTGGGCAACATCCTGGCCTTTGCCGTGGCCGGCCTGCTGATGTTTGCGGTGGCCTGGCTGATCGAACGCCTGGTGCTGCGGCATCTGGTGAACCAGGAAGGCGCCACCCTGCTGATGGCGACGCTGGGCATCGCCTACTTCCTCGACGGCCTGGGGCAGACCATCTTCGGCAGCAATGTCTACAACCTGGACATCGGCATGCCCAAGGACCCGATCTTCGTGTTTGATTCGGTGTTCCCCGGCGGCCTGCTGATCAACAAGGAAGACCTGATCGCCGCGGCCATCGCCACCGGGCTGGTGGCGCTGCTGAGCCTGTTCTTCCAGAAAACCGCGACCGGGCGCGCGCTGCGCGCGGTGGCCGACGACCACCAGGCGGCGCAATCCATCGGCATTCCGCTGAACCGCATCTGGGTCATCGTCTGGTGTGTGGCCGGCGTGGTGGCGCTGGTGGCCGGCATGATCTGGGGCAGCAAGCTCGGCGTGCAGTTCTCGCTGACCACGCTGGCGCTGCGCGCCCTGCCGGTGGTGATCCTGGGCGGCCTGACCTCGGTGCCCGGCGCCATCATCGGCGGGCTGATCATCGGCGTCGGTGAAAAGCTGTCAGAGGTATTCCTCGGCCCCTACGTCGGCGGCGGCATCGAAATCTGGTTCGCCTATGTGCTGGCCCTGGTGTTCCTGCTGTTCCGTCCGCAAGGATTGTTCGGTGAAAAAATCATCGATCGTGTATGAAATACACGATCGATGATTTTTCAGCGAAGACTCACTTTGCGCAGCAAAGTTAAGCGCAGCGCGTCGTAGCTAAAAGATCAACGAGATACCCTAAAAATGTTCTATCGCGAAAACGGCCAATTCAAGACCAGTTACCGGGCGGATCAGCAGATCTTCCCGATCGTGCAGGACCGCATCGCCATCGCGCTGCTGCTGGCCGTGGCCTTTGTCGCCGTGCCACTGCTGGCCAGCGACTACCTGATGCGCGCCATCCTGATCCCCTTCCTGATCTTTTCGCTGGCGGCTGTCGGCGTCAACATCCTGGTCGGTTACTGCGGGCAGATTTCGCTGGGTTCCGGCGCCTTCATGGCCGTCGGTGCTTACGGCGCCTACAACTTCTTCGTGCGCGTCCCGGGCATGCCGCTGATTCCGGCGCTGATCCTGGGCGGCCTGTGCGCCATGGCCTTCGGCATCCTGTTCGGCCTGCCCAGCCTGCGTGTGCGCGGTCTCTACCTGGCGGTGGCCACGCTGGCGGCGCAATTCTTCTCCGACTGGATGTTCCTGCGCATCAAGTGGTTCACCATGGACACGCCTTCCGGTTCGGTCGCCGTGTCCAACCTGCAGGTCTTCGGCCTGCCGCTCGAAAGCGCCGCCAGCAAGTACCTGTTCTGCCTGGTCATCCTGGCGGTGGTGGCGCTGATGGCCAAGAACCTGGTGCGCGGCGCCATCGGCCGCGAATGGATGGCGATCCGAGACATGGACGTGGCCGCGGCGGTGATCGGCATCCGTCCGATGTACGCCAAGCTCAGCGCTTTTGCGGTCAGCTCCTTCATCATCGGCGTGGCAGGCGCGCTGTGGGCCTTTGTGTATCTGGGTGCCTGGGAGCCCTCGGCCTTTTCGGTGGACTACTCGTTCCGGCTGCTGTTCATGGTGATCATCGGCGGCCTCGGCTCCATCATGGGCGCCTTCTTCGGCGCCGCCTTCATCACGATTTTGCCGATTGCGCTGAACCAGTTCCTGCCTTTTGCCGCCGGCCTGCTGGGCATCAGCATCACCACCACGGCGGTGTCGCATGCGGAGCTGATGGTGTTCGGCGGCCTGATCGTCTGGTTCCTGATCGTCGAGCCGCATGGCCTGGCCAAGCTGTGGTCCACCGGCAAACAGAAGATGCGGCTCTGGCCTTTCCCTCACTGACCACTCACCGTCAAATTTCCCCATAACTACAACGTTTTTCCGAGCGCTTGAACTTTTAATCACAGGAGACAACCATGAAACTTCGCAAAATTTTTGTTGCAGCCGCGCTGGCCGCTGTGGGCGCCTCGTCGTTCATGACGAGCGCCGTTTACGCCCAGGCCAAGGAACAGTACCTGCCGGTGCTGTCCTACCGCACCGGGCCCTATGCGCCCAACGGCACGCCCACGGCCAACGGCATCGTGGACTACTACAAACTCGTCAACGCGCGCGGCGGCATCAACGGCGTCAAGCTGGTTTTTGAAGAGTGCGAGACCGGCTACGACACGGCCCGCAGCGTGGAGTGTTATGAACGCCTGAAGGGCAAAAACGGCGGCGCCTCGCTGATCCACCCGTGGTCCACCGGCGCCACTTTCGCGCTGACCGAAAAAGCGCCCGCCGACAAGATTCCGCTGATCACTACCGGCTATGGCCGCAGCGAAAGTGCGGACGGCACGATTTTCAAATGGAACTTCCCGCTGCTGGGCACCTACTGGGTCGCCGCTGACGCCATCATCCAGGCCATCGCCAAGAAGGAAGGCGGCCTGGACAAGCTCAAGGGCAAGAAGATCGCGCTGGTTTACCACGACAGTCCGTTCGGCAAGGAGCCCATCCCGCTGCTGCAGGAACGCGCCGCCATGCACGGCTTCTCCCTGCAACTGCTGCCGGTGACGGCGCCGGGCGTCGAGCAGAAAGCCACCTGGCTGCAGGTGCGCCAGAGCCGGCCGGACTACACGCTGCTGTGGGGCTGGGGCGTGATGAACTCGACCGCACTGAAGGAAGCACAGGCCACCGGTTATCCGCGCGAGAAGATGTATGGCGTGTGGTGGTCGGGTGCCGAGCCCGACGTCAAGGACGTGGGCATGGGCGCCAAGGGCTACAACGCCGTGACGCTGCAGCATGGCACCGACAAAAGCGCGCCCATCGTCAAGGAGATCCTCGCCAAACTGCACGACAAGGGCCAGGGCACCGGTCCCAGGGATGAGGTCGGCGAAACGCTGTACCTGCGCGGCGTGGTCAGCGCCGCCATGGGCATCGAAGGCATACGCGCCGCCCAGGAGCGCTTCGGCAAGGGCAAGGTCATGACCGGTGAACAGGTGCGCTGGGGCCTGGAAAACCTGAACCTGACCCAGGCCAAGCTGGATGCGCTCGGCTTCAAGAGCGTGCTGCGGCCGATCAGCACCTCCTGCGCCGACCACGTGGGCGCCGGCGCGGCGCGTATTCACACCTGGGACGGCACGAAATGGGCGTTCACCACCGACTGGCTGGAAGCCGACCAGCAGATCATCCGCCCGCTGGTGAAAACCACGGCCAGCAAATACGCTGCCGAGAAAAAGCTGTCGCCGCGCACCCCTGCGGATTGCCAGTCCTGATCTGAACCCTCCCCTTCCCCGGAAACGGGGAAGGCCGGCGGCTCCGGCGAGCCGCCAATCGACAGGCCTTCTGCCACGCGCAAGGCCTGTCGATTGGCAAAGGCAAACACATGAACACACCCAACATCGTCCTGAACGTCAACGGCATCGAGGTCATCTACAACCATGTGATCCTGGTGCTCAAGGGCGTCTCGCTTCAGGTGCCGGACGGCCGCATCGTGGCCATCCTGGGCGGCAACGGCGCCGGCAAGACGACCACGCTGCGCGCGGTTTCCAACCTGCTGCGCGGCGAACGCGGGGAAGTCACCAAGGGATCGATTGAGCTGCGCGGCGAGCGCATCGAAAACCTGTCGCCGGCCGACCTGGTGCAACGCGGCGTGGTGCAGGTCATGGAAGGGCGCCACTGTTTTGCCCACCTGACGATTGAGGAAAACCTGGCGGTGGGGGCCTACACGCGCAAAAGCAAGGCCGAAGTGGCCGCCAACCTCGAGAAGGTCTACACCTACTTCCCGCGGCTGAAAACACGACGCACCTCGCAGGCGGCCTATACCTCGGGCGGCGAGCAGCAGATGTGCGCCATTGGCCGCGCGCTGATGGCCAACCCCAGCATGGTGCTGCTGGACGAACCGTCGATGGGCCTGGCGCCGCAGATCGTCGAGGAGGTGTTCGAAATCGTCAAGGACCTGAACCAGAAGGAAAAGGTCACCTTTCTGCTGGCGGAGCAGAACACCAACATGGCGCTGAAGTACGCCGACTACGGCTACATCATGGAAAGCGGCCGGGTCGTGATGGACGGCGCTGCCGCGGATCTGGCCAGCAATGAGGACGTCAAGGAGTTTTACCTCGGGGTGGGCGGCGGCGAGCGCAAGAGCTTCAAGGACGTCAAGAGTTACAAGCGCCGCAAGCGCTGGCTGGCATGAAGGCCGCACGCCTGTGCGCTGCGTTGACTGCGCGAGGCCTTGCAGGCCGCGGCTTGACAAGAGGCGCCAGCGCTTTGCCTGTTCGTCCTGAGCTGGTCGAACGATAGCCCCCGGGAGGGGTATTGCGCCTGCGGCCCTCGCTGGCTTGTATTACGGGATTCTGGAAGATTCACATGAGCACACATTACGACGCCCTGGAAACGCGCCCGCCGGCCGAGCGTGAGGCCGCGCTGCTGGCGGCGTTGCCGCAGCAAATTGCCCACGCCCGCACGCGCTCCGCCGCCTTCACCGACCTGCTGGCCGGCGTGGACGCGCTGGCGGTGGACTCGCGGGTCGCGCTGGCGCAGTTGCCGGTGATCCGCAAACATGAACTGCTGGAGCGCCAGAAGGCGACGCGCGCGGCCGGCGGGGATGTCTTCGGTGGCTTCAGCGCGCTGGGTTTCGGTGCGCGCATGCCGCGCGTTTTTGCGAGCCCCGGCACGATTTACGAACCCGAAGGCGCGCGCAAGGACTACTGGCGCATGGCCCGCGCGATGTTTGCCGCCGGCTTTCGTCCCGGCGAGCTGATCCACAACAGCTTCAGCTACCACTTCGTGCCGGCCGGCTCCATGATGGAAACCGGTGCGCACGCGCTGGGCTGCACCGTGTTCCCGGGCGGCACCGGCCAGACCGAGCAGCAGGTCCAGGCCATGCGGGAGCTCCAGCCCGCCGGCTACATCGGCACACCGAGCTTCCTGAAAATCATTGTCGACAAGGCCCAGGAGATGGGCATGGCCCTGCCCAGCCTGAAAAAGGCGATGTTCGGCGGCGAGGCCTTCCCGCCCAGCGTGCGTGACTGGTTCCTCGGCCGCGGCATCACCGGCTACCAGTGTTACGCCACCGCCGACCTGGGCCTGATCGCCTACGAGACCGAGGCCCGCGAAGGCCTGGTGCTCGATGAAAACGTGCTGGTCGAAATCGTCCGGCCCGGCACCGGCGACCCGGTGGCGGAAGGCGAGGTCGGCGAACTGGTGGTCACCAGCTTCAATCCCGACTACCCGCTGATCCGCTTCGGCACCGGCGACCTGTCGGCCGTGTTGCCCGGTCCCTGCCCGACCGGCCGCACCAATCACCGCATCAGGGGCTGGATGGGTCGCGCCGACCAGACCACCAAGATTCGCGGCATGTTTGTCCATCCGGGCCAGGTGGCCGACATCGCCAGGCGCTTCCCGGAGGTGCTCAAGGCCCGCCTGGTGGTCAGCGGCGAGATGGCCAGCGACCACATGACCCTGCAGGTCGAGGCGGCATCGGAGTCCCAGGGCCTGGCGAGCCGGATCAGCGAGGCCATCCGGGATGTCACCAAGCTGCGCGGCGAGGTGGAACTCAAGGCGCCAGGCAGCCTGCCGAACGACGGCAAGGTGATTGAGGACGCACGCAGTTACAAGTAGGGTCCCCAGCCTGGCGCACGGCGTGCCACGCCTTGCGGCGCCTGCTGGCCTGAAGCTCCAGGCCGTCGGTTGACGCGCTGCCCCATCGGGGTGCTGAGTGCTTGCCCTTACGTAGTTCCCGCGATGGACAGGCGTGGGCGGCTTTGTAAACTGGGCGGGTAACTCAAAGGAGACTTTTTCATGAAACGCCTGCTCGTGCTCGCCCTGGCTGCGACATCCCTTTTTGCCAACGCGCAAACCCCCTATCCCGGCACCAAGCCGATTTCCATCGTGGTCCCGTTTGCAGCCGGCGGCCCGACCGACCGCGTCGCACGCGACCTCGCCGAAGCCATGCGCAAAGCCATGGGCGGAAGCGCCAATTTTGTCGTTGAAAACGTCAACGGCGCCGGCGGCACCATCGGCGCGACCAAGGTCGCCAAGGCCAACCCGGACGGCTACACGCTGCTGCTGCACCACATCGGCATGGCTTCGGCGCCCTCCCTGTACCGCAAGCTGCAGTACAAGCCGCTGGAAGACTTCGAATACCTGGGCATGATCAATGAAGTGCCGATGACCCTGATCGGCAAGCCCCAGCTGCCGGCCAATACCTACCGCGACTTCGAGAACTACATCAAGGCCAATGCCGGCAAGCTCAACATTGCCCATGCCGGTCTCGGTTCCGCTTCCCACCTGTGCGGCCTGATGTGGCAATCGGCAATCAACGCCAAGGAAGCCATGACCACCATTCCTTTCGGCGGCACCGGCCCGGCGATGAATGCGCTGGTCGGCGGCCAGGTTGATCTGATGTGCGACCAGACCACCAACACCACCGGCCAGATCGAAGCCGGCCGCGTCAAGGCCTTTGCCGTGACCACCGCCAAGCCGCTGTCCAAGCACAAGCTGCTCAAGGACTACCCGTCGCTGCAGGAAATGGGCCTCAAGGGCTTTGACCTGACCATCTGGCACGGCCTGTACGCACCCAAAGGTACGCCTGCCGCCATCCAGACCCAGCTCAACAACGCCCTGAAAATTGCGCTGAAAGACCCTGAGTTCATGAAAAAGCAGGACGGCCTGGGCGCCATCGTGGTGACCGACAAGCGCGTCGAGCCGGCAGCCCACAAGGCGTTTGTGACAGCCGAAATCGCCAAGCTCAAGCCGGTGATTGACGCCGCCAAGCAGTTCGCGGACTGATCCGTTTTCTCCGCTTCCCGACCAGCCGCCCCGCGCAAGCCGGGCGGCTTTTTACTGCCCGGAAAACCGTTGCGGTGGGCGGGATTGCACCGATGGTTCAGCCTGTCACCGGGCGCTAAAGTGGTGCATCACCCCCCGTCTTTGCAGAGGAATGCCATGTTTTCCAGTCTTACACCAAATCGCCGCCTGGCCCTTGCCGGTATTGCCCTGGCAGCTATCAGTTTCATAGCATCTCCGGTCGGCGCGCAAACCGGCTGGCCGAACAAGCCGGTACGCATCGTGGTGCCGTTTGCACCGGGCGGTACCACCGACATCCTGGCGCGGGCTGTGGCGCCGGAGTTGGCCAAAGCCTTTGGCCAGCCCTTTGTGGTGGACAACCGCGCCGGCGCCGGCGGCAATGTGGGCGCCGACCTGGTGGCCAAGTCCCCGGCCGACGGTTACACCCTGCTGATGGGCACCGTCGGCACCCACGGCATCAACAAGTCGCTGTACGCGAAAATGCCCTTCGACCCGCAAAAGGACTTTGCGCCCATCACGCTGGTGGCCGGCGTGCCCAACGTGATGGTCATGAACACCGAGAAGGCGGCGAAGCTGGGCATCAACAGCGTCGCGGATTTCGTCAAGTACGCCAAGGCCAATCCCGGCAAGCTCAGCATGGCGTCCAGCGGCAACGGCACCTCCATCCACCTGGCCGGCGAGCTGTTCAAGTCGAAAAACGGGATCTTCATGACCCATATCCCCTACCGCGGCTCCGGCCCGGCGCTGCTGGACATGATTGGCGGCAATGTGGATGTGATGTTTGACAACCTGCCCTCGGCGATGCCGCAGATCAAGGGCGGCAAGCTCAAGGCTTTTGCCGTGACCAGCGCCGAGCGTTCAGCCGCCATGCCGGAGTTGCCCACCGTCGAGGAGGCCGGCAAGCTCAAGGGCTTTGAAGCCAGCAGCTGGTTTGGCTTGCTGGCGCCCGCCGGCACGCCGCCCGAGATTGTCAGCCGCATCCAGCAGGAAGTCGCCAAGGCCCTGGCCACCCCGGCCATCAAGGAAAAAATGCTGTCTCAGGGGGCGATCCCCAGCGGCAACACCCCGCAGCAGTTTTCCCAGCTGATCGACTCGGAAATCACCAAGTGGGCCCAGGTGGTGAAGGCCTCCGGCGCCAAGGTGGACTAACGCGCTGCGGCCGCTGCGCCGCGAACGGGTTTATGGGCAGGCCGGGGCCGCGGATCCGGCCCTGGCCAGTCCTGAGCCTGCCGAAGGGCCAGCACCGCAGGTGCAACGCCCTGCTGGAGTCAGAGAGCTGCGCGAAGCGAGCGAAGCTGGGGGCCTTGCTTACACCCCCCAGACCACCTCATGGCCAGCCTTGTGGTTGCGCTCCAGCATGTCGATAAACGGCATCGCACGCTGGCGCAAACCCAGCCCCTCACCGGGCACCGGCGCCTCGGCGTCCTTGTCATGGGATTCTTCCAGCGCGATGGCCGCATTCAGGGCGGCAATGGCGGCCGGCATCTGCTCGGGCAGGATGATGCCCTTGGGGCCGGCATCCTTGCCGATCACCTCCAGAACGCGGCGACCGTTGGCCTCCAGCATGATCACGTCGCCGGCAGCTTTGGATTTGAATTTGTACAGCATGAATAAGCTCCTCAGGGTGGATGGTCGATCTGATTATGCGGCTGCCTTCGCGGCAGATCTGTAGGCTGCTTTCCCGTCGCGCGCCCTGGCGGTGCAACCCTGACGCAAAATACCGGCCTATGCTGAATATCCCGACCGCCCCCAAACCCGCCGTGCAGGCACTCAGCCAGGACGGCCTGCGGCTGCTGTCACCGGCGGATCTGGTCGCCACCCTGCCATCGGGCTGGGCCCGGGGCTGGGCGGCGCTGGCACCCTCCTGGGACAGGCTGCCACCCGATGCCCATCTGAAAGATGGCGGCCACTACCGCAAACGCCGCCACAGCTGCTTCATCCAGGACCTGGCCGGCGGCGGGCTGGTGCAGACGCCGCATCGCGCGCACTGGCAACCCACCGACTACAACGCCCTGCATGGCGGTTTCGAACGCTGGTTCGAGCCGGTCGAAGCAGGCATCGCGGCTGCGCCGGCCTGGACCACCTTGCTGACAGAACTCGGCCGGCTGTTTGCCCAGGTGCGACCGGTGGCTCGCTGGTTCATCGAGGCGCACCAGTTCCGCATCGACACCGCCGGCGGTGTGGGCCGGCCCACGCCCGAAGGCGCGCACCGCGACGGTGTGGACTTTGTGGTGGTGATGCTGGTGACCCGCCAGGGCGTCAAGGGCGGCGAAACCCGGGTCTTCGACGCCAACGGGCCGCAGGGCCTGCGTTTTGTGATGCAGGAGCCGCTGACCACGCTGCTGCTGGACGATGCCCGCGTGATCCACGAAACCACGCCCATCCTGCCGCTGCAGGCCGACGCGGTGGACGGCCACCGCGACACCCTGGTGCTGACCTACCGGGCGGACGGTTTCCAAAGCCCTTGAGCAGGCACAGCCCGAGGGCGCCGGCCAGGGCAGCGTTAACCATGAGGCTTCCGGCCGCAAAAGCGCTTGACGAAAATAGTTTAAACCTAAACAATTAAGATTCGATCAATCACTGAACGGGTCTTCAATGCACATCCTTTGCCTGGGCGGCGGGCCCGCCGGCCTGTACTTTGCGCTGCTGATGAAGCTGCAGGATCCGGCCAGCCGGATCACGGTGATCGAGCGCAACCGCCCGTTTGACACTTTTGGCTGGGGCGTGGTGCTGTCGGACCAGACCCTGGGCAATCTGCGCGCCGCCGACCCGGTCAGCGCCCAGTTGATTGGGGACGCCTTCAATCACTGGGACGATGTCGAGGTGTTTTTCAAGGGCCGTTCGGTGCGCTCCGGTGGCCACGGCTTTTGCGGCATCGGCCGCAAGCGCCTGCTCAACATCCTGCAGGACCGCTGCATCGAGCTCGGCGTCGAGCTGGTGTTCGAAACCGATGTGCAGGACGACCAGGCCATCGCCGCCAGATACCAGGCCGACATCGTGATCGCCAGCGACGGCCTGAACAGCCGCATCCGCAACCGCTACGCCGCCACCTACCAGCCCGATGTGGACCTGCGCGAATGCCGGTTTGTCTGGCTGGGCACCCACAAGACCTTCGACGCCTTCACCTTTGCGTTCGAGCAGACCGAACACGGCTGGTTTGCCGCGCACGCCTACAAGTTCGACGACAACACCTCGACCTTCATCGTCGAGACACCCGAGGCGGTCTGGAAGGCCCACGGCCTCGATGCCATGAGCCAGGAAGAAGGCATCGCCTTTTGCGAGAAACTGTTTGCCAGGTATCTGGACGGCAACGCGCTGATGAACAACGCCACCCATGTGCGCGGCTCGGCGATCTGGATCCGCTTCCCGCGTGTGGTGTGCGAGCGCTGGGTGCACCATGCCACCATCGAAGGCAAGGACGTG
>PNNC01000234.1 GCA_013824015.1 Polaromonas sp. | reverse complement strand
TCCAGCACCTCGCCGAGCCGGCTGATGCCCTCGCCGTAAAGGATGTCGAACTCCGCCATCTTGAACGGTGAGGCGACCTTGTTCTTGACCACCTTGACCCGGGTCTCGTTGCCAACCACTTCCTCGCCCTTCTTGATCGAGCCGATGCGGCGGATGTCCAGGCGCACCGAGGCGTAGAACTTCAGCGCATTGCCGCCGGTGGTGGTTTCCGGGCTGCCGAACATCACGCCGATCTTCATGCGGATCTGGTTGATGAAAATGACCATGCAGTTGGCCTTCTTGATATGGGCCGTCAGCTTGCGCAGGGCCTGGCTCATCAGGCGGGCCTGCAGGCCGGGCAGCGAGTCGCCCATTTCACCTTCGAGTTCGGCCTTGGGTGTCAGCGCCGCCACCGAGTCGACGACGATCAGGTCGACCGCGCCGGAGCGGGTCAGCGAATCGACGATTTCAAGCGCCTGTTCACCGGTGTCGGGCTGGCTGATCAGCAGGTCCTGCAGGTTCACGCCGAGTTTTTGCGCGTACTGGATGTCCAGCGCGTGTTCGGCATCGACAAAAGCGCAGGTGCCGCCGAGTTTCTGCATTTCGGCAATCACCTGCAGGGTCAGCGTGGTTTTGCCGGACGATTCCGGGCCATAAATCTCGACCACACGGCCGCGCGGCAGGCCGCCGACGCCCAGCGCGATGTCCAGCCCCAGCGAGCCGGTGGACACGACCTGGATGTCCTCGATCACCTCGCCGGCGCCCAGCTTCATGATGGTGCCTTTGCCGAACTGCTTTTCGATCTGGGCCAGGGCCGCTTGCAGGGCCTTGGCTTTTTCGCTGTTCAGGGCGGGATTGGTCTTGTTGGGCATGTCCATGAAAAACTCCTTGAATATCAGTGGGCTGGAAAACGGGGGCCGGGTTTCCAGTTCTGCTTTTAATCACAGTACTGGGTGCATGACCAGTACTTTATGACCCGCATACAAATAAGTAAACCCTGTTTTTAGTCAGTTTGCCTGATCAATTGCCTGTATCATTTTTGCCATGGATTCCAGCCCGATGACCCGCCCGAACACATCCGCCGACGAGGAAAACTGGCGCCTGACCCATCTGGGCCGGCTGCTCGGCCACGCGCTGCGGCGGTTTGACGAACGCGTGCTGGTGCTGATGGCGCGCAATGTGGACGTGCCGCTGGCCCTGTCGAATCTGGCCGCGCGCGCGCAGGTGGGCGCGGCGCACATCCACATCACGCGGCATCTGGCGGTCGGGGGCTCGCGCCTGACGGATCTGGCGCACAGCGCCGGCATGAGCAAACAGGCGATGGGCGACCTGGTCGACCAGTGCGAAGCCTGGGGCCTGGTGACCCGGGAGCCCGATCCGCATGACAAACGCGCCCGCGTGGTGAGGTTCACCGCGTCCGGGCTCGACTGGCTGCAGGCCTTTCGCACCGCGGTCCGCCAGGCCGAGGCCGAGTTCAGGCAGGCGGTTGGCACCGATGTCGCCACCGTGGTGGCGCTCGGCCTGGAAGCCTATGCGGGCGCTTGATGTCTGTCAGCAAACCCCCGTGGATAAAAGCCTAAAATTTGAAAAAACAGCCCCAGAGCCGTTTCCAGCCTGCGCCCTCCGCCGGAGCGTGCAGTCACCCCTCAGGAGACAAGCATGCGTATTTTGATCGCCGAAGATGACCAGGTTCTGGCCGACGGCCTGTTGCGCACGCTGCGCGCTTCCGGCGCCGCGGCCGACCATGTGGCCAGCGGCACCGAAGCCGATGCCGCGCTGCTGACCAACACCGAATTCGACCTCTTGATCCTGGACCTGGGTCTGCCGCGCATGCACGGGCTGGAGGTGCTCAAGCGCCTGCGCGCGCGCGGCTCGGCCATGCCAGTGCTGATCCTGACCGCCGCCGACAGCGTCGAGGAACGCGTCAAGGGCCTGGACTACGGCGCCGATGACTACATGGCCAAGCCGTTTTCGCTGCAGGAGCTCGAAGCGCGTGTGCGTGCGCTGATCCGCCGCGGCATGGGCGGCGCCAGCAGCACCATCAAACACGGCCCGCTGGTGTACGACCAGGCCGGGCGGGTGGCGACCATCGACGGCCAGATGGTCGAGCTGTCGGCACGTGAACTCGGCCTGCTTGAGGTGCTGTTGCAGCGCGCCGGCCGCCTGGTCAGCAAGGACCAGCTGGTCGAGCGCCTGTGCGAATGGGGCGAGGAAGTCAGCAACAACGCGATCGAGGTCTATATCCACCGGCTGCGCAAGAAGATCGAAAAAGGCCCGGTGCGCATCGCCACGGTGCGCGGCCTCGGTTACTGCCTGGAGAAGATTCCTGGTTGAGCTGCGGTCACCGTTCGCCCTGAGTCTGTCCAAGGGTTGGTCGTGATCCCCATGGCTTCGCCCCTTCGACAAGCTCAGGACGGGCCAGGCTCGGCCCGAACGGAAGCAAAGTCGTGGCATTGAGGCTTTTCCAGCGCGAACGTCGCAGCCTGTTCGGCGAGATCCTGGACTGGATGCTCACGCCGCTGCTGCTGCTGTGGCCCATCAGCCTGGCGCTGACCTGGCTGGTGGCGCAGAACATCGCCGGCAAACCTTTCGACCGCGCGCTCGAATACAACGTGCAGGCGCTCAGCAAGCTGATCGTTGTGAAGAACCGGCAGGTGCAGTTCAACCTGACGGCGCCGGCGCGCGAGATCCTGCGGGCCGACGACACCGACCTGGTGTTCTACCAGGTGCTGGGCGCGCGCGGCGAATTCATCAGCGGCGAGCGCGAGCTGCCGCTGCCGCCCGACGAAGAAATGGGGTTTGAAGGCGAAGTGCGCCTGCGCGAGGACCGCATGCAGGGCGAGGAGGTGCGGGTGGCCTACACCTGGATCAGGGTGGATGCGCCGGGCGCCCACCCCATCCTCGTGCAGGTGGCCGAAACACTGGAAAAGCGCAAGACCCTGGCCACCGAAATCGTCAAGGGCGTGATGGTGCCGCAGTTCGTCACGCTGCCGCTGGCGGTGCTGCTGGTCTGGCTGGCGCTGGTGCGCGGCATCAAGCCGCTGGACCAGCTCGAGAAGCGGATTCGCGCGCGCAAGTCCGACGACATGAGTCCGCTGGACGAGACCGTGGTGCCCGAAGAAGTGGCGCCGCTGGTCTCGTCGATCAATGACCTGCTGAGCCGGCTCAAGGTATTGCTGACCACGCAAAAACGTTTCCTGGCCGATGCCGCCCACCAGCTCAAGACGCCGCTGGCCGGCCTGCGCATGCAGGCCGACCTGGCGCAGCGCGAAACCAATGCCGACGAGCTCAAGAAGTCCCTCAAGCAAATCGGCCGCGCCAGCGTGCGCGCGACCCACACCGTCAACCAGTTGCTGGCGCTGGCGCGCGCCGAAACCACCGGGCGCAGCCTGGCCAAGCAGAAGCTGGATGTGGTGCAGGTGCTGTCGGACGCCATCCAGGACTCGGTGCCACGTGCGCTGGAAAAACACATCGACCTCGGCTACGACGGCCCGCCGGCCGGCGAGCAGGCCAGCCTGCTTGAGGCCAATCCCACGCTGCTCAAGGAGCTGGTGCGCAACCTGCTCGACAACGCACTGAACTACACGCCTGATGGCGGCCAGGTCACGGTGCGCCTGCTGACCGACCGCTTCAGCGGCGCGGTGGTGCTGCAGGTCGAGGACTCCGGTCCGGGCATCCCGGCTGCCGAGCGCGAACTGGTGCTGCAGCCCTTTTACCGGGCGCTGGGCACCAATGTCGACGGCTCCGGGCTGGGTCTGGCCATCGTTGAGGAAATCGCCAAGCAGCACGGCGCCACCGTGACCCTCGAGGACGCCCTGCCCGGACACACCCCGCCGGGCACACGTGTGACCATCCGCTTCATGGGCTTTGCCGACCTGCCCCTGGAATGAGGCCTTGTCCGGCGCAGCAACAAGCGCCCGTCTGTAAGCAGGGGCAGGCCGGCCTGCCTACACTGAGGTCACCTATTTCCGGAGATACGACCCGCACATGAGTCCCAAGTCCCACCCCCTGCCTGCCGCCGAAGCCAGCGCCAGGGAAAGCCGGCGCCACATGCGCACCCGCCTGAAAATCGGCCTCTCGGCCTGTTTTTCCCACGCTGATCCGACCCGCTCGCTGTTCACCGGCAAGACCTTGCAGTATGTCGAGCAGACCGTGGCCCACTGGATCATGTCCTCCGGCGCGATGGTGGTCATGGTGCCCTGTCCGACCGGCGCCACGCAGCGCGGCGACGTCAACTTCGACGACTACGCCCAGTGGCTGGACGGCCTGGTGTTGCACGGCGGCGCCGATGTCTGGCCCGGCAGCTACGGCGAGGATCCGCTCGAGGAGCGCTGGGCCGGCGACCGGGTGCGCGACGACTACGACAAGGCGCTGGTGGCCTCCTTCGAAAAGGCTGGCAAACCGGTGTTCGGCATCTGCCGCGGCCTGCAGTTGCTCAACGTGGCGTTCGGCGGCACGCTGTACCAGGACATCACCACCCAGGTGCCCGAGTCCTTTGTGCACCGCGACGCGGTCAGCTACGACCAGAACTTCCACAGCGTCGAGATCGTGCAGGGCACGCAACTGTCAAAACTGTACCCCGGCGTGGAACGGGTGCGCGTCAACAGCATCCACCACCAGGGCATCAAGGACCTGGCGCCCGAGTTCGTCGCCGAAGCCTTCAGCGTCGACGACGGCATTGTGGAAGCGATACGCCGCAAGGATCCGGCAAAAAGTTACATTGCCGCGCTGCAATGGCACCCGGAGTTCCACCAGCCCGGTTCGGACACCATCGACGATGCCGCCGTGCTGGAGGATTTTCTGTCGGCGGTGACTGAGGCGAAAAAACGGGCGCCGGCATAAGGCCCGGCCAGGCTTGCCGGGCGGGTTCACATGCCGGGCCAGCTGGCGCTGCAAAACGTTCGCGCACCGGCGGCCGGTCAGCCGCGGCGCCGGCTATTCCACGCCGAGAAGGTCGTAGATCCGCGTGACGTAGGCGCCGAAGGCAGGGCTGGTCTTGACATGCAGCTTGCGCGGCTCGGGCAGGTCGATGGGGAAAAAATCCGCCATCCGCGCCGGCCCGGCAGTCAACACCGCGCAGTGCGAGCCGAGAAACACCGCTTCCTGGATGCTGTGGGTCACGACCACAAAGGTCTTGCGGCTCTGCTCCCAGATACGCAGCATTTCCAGATTCATTTTCTCGCGGGTCAGCGCATCCAGTGCGCCAAAAGGCTCGTCCATCAGGACCAGCTTGGGGTCATGGATCAGGGCCCTGGCAATCGAGGCCCGCTGCTGCATGCCACCCGACAACTCATAGGGATGTTTGTCGGCAAAGCCGGTCAGGCCCACCATGTCGAGCAGGCCGTGCGCACGCTCGACCGCGGCCTTGCGCGGCAGCCCGAGGATGTCTGCGGGCAGCAGCACGTTGTCCAGGATGTTGCGCCACTTCAGCAGCAACGGTTGCTGGAACACCATGCCCACATCGCGCCCCGGGTTGAAGGCGGTGCCGCCCGGGCCGCCGATCTGCAGGCTGCCCCCATCGTGGCCATGCAGTCCGGCGAGGATCTTCAGAAGCGTGGACTTGCCGCAGCCCGACGGACCCACCAGCGACACCATGTCGCCTTCGTGGATGTCCAGGGTGACATCGGAGATCGCGAGAAACTCCTGCGCGCCCTTGCGGTACACCTTGCGCAACTGGTTCATGCTGATCAGGGGCTCGCCCCGCAGCGGACGACTGGTGGCCGCGCTCATGCCAGCCACCGCTGCAGGTTCGCGCGTACAAAACCATCGTCGCCGAGATCGCCGTGGGCCTGGTAGACGCGGTCGATTTCAGCGGCCTGGCCGGGGCCGAGGCCTTCTGCCGGGTCAAGACACCAGATGCCTTCGAGCAGGCCCTGGCGCCGCAGCACCTCGTGGCAGCCGGCAATACAACCATGGAAGTTGTTGGCCACGTCGAAAAAGGCGCTGTTGCAGTCGGTCACCCGCGAATCCAGTGCCAACAGCTGTGGACTCAACACGCCGCCGCTGGCAGCCAGTTCGGCCTTGATCTGTGCCAGCTGCGCCACGGCGCTGGCCGTCCAAACCGACCAGTGGCCCAGCAGGCCGCCGCGAAAGCGCACGGTCACCGCCTGGCCACCACGCATGGCGGTGAAGGGCAGGGCAAGGTCGAGCACGATGTGGTCATCGTTGCCGGTGTAGAGGAACACCCGTTCCTCGGCGCCGGCGTCCACCAGCCCGCGCACCACGTCGAGGCTGCGGTAACGGTTGAAAGGCGCCACCTTGATGGCCAGGGCGTTCGGGATCAGGGCAAAACGGCGCCAGAAATCGCTGGACAACACCGGCCCGCCCACCACGGTCTGCAGGTAAAAGCCAATCAGCGGGATCTCCTGCGCCACCGCTTCGCAGTGCGCAATCAATTCGTCCTCGGAGGACTGTGCCAGCGCCGCCAGGCTCAGCAGCCCGGCGTGGTAACCCAGGCCCACCGCGATTTGCGCCTCGGCGCGCGCTTGCGCCGTGTTGCCGCACAGACCGGCGATCATGACCATGGGACGGCTGGACCAGGCCAGCCGGTCGTCCATGGCGGCGCGCAGGACCGGCTCGTACAGGCCGCGCTCCCGAATGCTGAACTGGGTGGTATGCACACCCACGGCGAGGCCGCCAGCGCCGGCATCAACGTAATACCGGGTCAGCGCGCGCTGGCGCTGGCGGTCGAACTGGCGCCCGGCATCCAGCGCCAGCGGATGCGCGGGAATCACCGTGCCGTCGGCCAGCAGCGCCAACACGTCTTCTGGCAGGTCGGATCGTTTCAAGGGCATGGGAACTCCTGGGTGGGTGGAACAGCGGCCTATCCGAACTCCGGGCCCGCAATCGCGTGAATGAAATGGGTCTGCCCGCGCGGTGGCTGGTCACCCAGCACCATGCGCATGAAACTGCGTTGCGGCGTGAAGCCGCCGTCGCGGAGCTGGCTGGCCAGCAGCACGCGCTCGTCGGGCACATCGATGAAAACCAGGCCCGCGAGGGGCTCAATGGCGCGCCTCATCAGATCGGCAGCGCTGGCGTCATCAACTGCCAGCAAGGGGCCGATCTGGTGCGCGATGCGCCCGCGGCGCACGATGGCAAAACCTTCGGCGCTGCGCACACACGCCGTGTCCGGCCGCGCCAGGAAATCCGCCAGCAGGGCATGGCGCGGCGCGCCCAGCGCCTGCGCATCCAGTGCCGCCAGCCGCTGCGCGTCGGGGAGCTGGGTGCTGTGCGGCGCCGCTGCGGCCAACACCCGGGCAGCGCGCTGCCAGCGCGTCACCCGATACACCGGCGCGAAACCGAACTGGCTGTAGAGACGCTGACCGTCAGGGGTGGCATCCAGGCAGGCGGTGCGGCCCGCGGCCTTGACCAGCGCCAGGCAGTGCACGAAAACGGCACGTCCCAGACCCTGGCCGCGCAGGTCGGGCGCCACCAGGATCATGCTGATCCAGGCGATGTGCGGCCCATGGGGCAACACCGCCCCACTGGCGACGATGTTCCCTTGCGCATCACGCACGACGCAGAGCGTGCCTTCGCGTGAAAAAAAAGCCCAGTCCTGCGGCGTCTGGTTCCAGCCGCTTTGTCGCACCAGCGTGTCCAGCCCTTGCTGCACCCCGGCCGTCGGCGGCCCGAGGGTTTCGACGACGATGGCTGTTTCAGTATTTGCCATCGCGTGATTCGAACTTGGTGGGCTTGCCGTACAGACGCTGCTCGCGCGAGATCCAGTCCGCGACCCAGCCGATCTGGCGCGACAGCGATACCCGCGGGTAGCCGAACAGGCGCTCGGCTTCCCCGGTGTTCATCAGCCATGCGGTGGCGGCTTCCTCGCCGACGATGTGGGCCGGCTTGCCGAAGCGGCGCGCAAACTCCTCGGCCAGCCAGCGGATGGAGGTGGTTTCCGGCCCGCTGACGTTCAGGGGCGAGGTCGGCACGGTGGCGGCGGCCAGGCAGCGCAGGGCCTGCGCATTGGCATCGCCCTGCCAGATCACGTTGACATGGCCCATCGTCACGTCGATCTGCTCGCCCCGCCACACCTTGGTGGCCACATCGGCCAGCACGCCATAACGCAGATCGATGGCGTAACTCAGGCGGAACAGCCGGCCCGGCGTGCCGTGAAGCTGCGAGAAATATTCGAACATGCGCTCGCGCCCGACACAGGAGTTGGCGTATTCGCCGGGGGGACTCAGGGCCGAGTCTTCGGCCGAGCCCTGGCTGATGACCGGCACAAAGGGATAGACGCAGGCGGTGGAAAAGGCCACGATACGCGCCGCCTTGAAATGCTCGGCGACCAGCGCGGGCACATGGGCATTCATGGCCCAGGTCAGCGGATTGTTGGCGTCGGCACCGAACTTGCGCCCGGCCATGAACACCACGTTGGCGCACTGCGGCAGGGCGGCCACGGCAGTGCGGTCCAGCAGGTCGCAGCTGATGGTGTCGATGCCGTGTGTTTCCAGCATTTCGCGCACCCCGGGCTCGCTGAAGCGCGCCACGGCGATGACACGGCGTCCGGGCATGGCATTGCGCGCCAGACGCGCCAGGGTGGGGCCCATTTTTCCGCCCACCCCCAGAATCATCAAATCGCCATCGAGACGCGCGAGGTCCTGGACCAGGTCACGTGACGGCGTGGCCAGGTAGTCCTCCAGCGCCTGTTCGTCGGCAAAACTTTCGGGAAAAGGCAGTTCCTCCAGCACGGCGGGGGAGGGATGTGACGGGGTGGTCATTGGATTCTTGCGTCCTGAGTGATGAAGAGCCGCTCCAGCAGGAGGACCAGCAGATAAAGCAGCACGCCCAGCCCGGTGATGAGCAGCACGGCCATGAATACGGCGGGGGTGTCGAGTGAGGCCTGCAGCTGGATCATCAGGTAGCCCAGGCCCTTGTCCGAAGCAATGAACTCGCCGACCACTGCGCCGGCAACCGCCAGGATGGTGGCGACTTTCATCCCCGAGAAAACGTAGGGCAGCGAGCCCGGCAACTGGATATACCGAAACAGCTGCCAGCGCGAGCCTTTGAGGGCGCGCACCAGGTCGAGCAACTCGGGCTCGGTCTCGTTCAGGCCGCGAATGGTGGTCAACAGGATCGGGAAGAAGCACAGGCTGAAGGTGATCAGGATGTTGGTTCCGATGCCGTAGCTGAACCAGACGATGACCAGCGGTCCCAGCGCCACCTTGGGAATCATGTTCAGCGTGACCAGCACCGGAAACACCAGCAGCGTGAGCCGCCGGCTGGTGATGAACAGCAAGGCGCAGAGGATGCCCAGCACCAGCCCCAGCACATAACCGCCGAAAATCTCGATCGCGGTGACCGTGGTGTTGCTGAGCCAGCTCAGGTTGCTGTTGCCCAGCGTCGCCAGCACCCGCGAAGGGGCCGGCAGGATGAAGGCCTGGATCGCGAAGACGCGCACCACCGCCTCCCAGAGCAACACGCCCGCCAGATGGATACCCACAATGGCCCCCCAGCGCCGCCAGGGCGCCCCACGGCTGTCCAGCGCAGGCGCAACGGCCAATGCCACCCCATCCAGAGGAGCTTTCATGTGAATTCCTTCGCGCAACCAGTCATGCGCGAATCATAAATTTGCCGCGATTCATTGTCAACCAACTGGTTGAATTATTTTCTGCCGGCAGTGCAGCAGCGGCGGCGCCGGACTAACACTCGATCACGTTGACCGCCAGGCCGCCGCGTGAGGTTTCCTTGTATTTGGTCTTCATGTCAGCACCGGTCTCCCGCATGGTCTTGATGACCTGATCGAGCGACACCGAGTGGCCGCCGTCTCCGCGCAACGCCATGCGCGCGGCGTTGATGGCCTTGATCGCCCCCATCGCGTTGCGCTCGATGCAGGGCACCTGCACCAGACCGCCCACCGGATCGCAGGTCAGGCCCAGGTTGTGTTCCATGCCGATCTCCGCCGCGTTCTCCACCTGAGCCGGCGTGCCACCCAGCACCTCGGCCAGCGCGCCCGCAGCCATCGAACAAGCCACACCGACCTCGCCCTGGCAGCCGACCTCGGCGCCCGAAAGCGAGGCGTTTTCCTTGTACAGCAGGGCAATGGCTGCAGCGGTCAGCAAAAAACGCTCCACGCCTTCGGCATTCGCGCCATGGATGAAACGGGTGTAGTAGTGCAGCACGGCCGGAATGATGCCGGCCGCCCCGTTGGTCGGCGCCGTCACCACGCGCCCGCCGCCGGCATTTTCCTCATTGACGGCCAGGGCGTAGAGGCTGACCCAGTCCAGCACCACCAGCGGATCGGTCAGCCCCGCCTGGGGCTGGCTGTTGAGCTGACGCAGCAGGTCGGGCGCCCGGCGCCTCAGCCGCATCGGCCCCGGCAGCACACCCTCGCGGGCACAGCCCTGACGCACACATTCCTGCATCACGGCCCAGATCCGGGCCAGACCCGCCGAGGTCTCGGCATCGGGGCGCAGCGCCGCTTCATTGGCACGCATCAGCGCGCTGACGGGCAGCCCCTGCGCACGGCACAGGCCGAGGAGTTGGTCACCCGTGGTGAAAGGGTAAGGCAGCGGCGGGCCGGACGGGGCCAGCGTCTGGGCGCCGTCATCCACCACAAACCCGCCGCCCACCGAGTAGTAGTCGCGCGTGAGCAGCACGGCCCCGTCCGCAGACAGCGCCACAAACCGCATGCCGTTGGGATGAAACGGCAGGCTCTTGCGGTAATACAGCAGGTGTTCTGCCTCCACAAAACGCACGGGATGCGTCCCCTGCAGGCACAGGCGCTGGTCGCCGCGAACCTGCAGCAGCCGGGCATCCGCAGTCGATATGTCGACGCGATCCGGCTCCTCTCCCATCAGTCCCAGAATCACCGCCTTTCCGCTGCCATGGCCCTTGCCGGTGGTGCCCAGCGAGCCGTAAAGCTCGGTTCGCACAGCGGCGGTTTGCGCCATCAGCCCGCCCCGCGCCAGGCCGTGGACAAACCGGGCCGCAGCACGCATCGGCCCCACCGTGTGCGAGCTCGACGGCCCGATCCCGATCTTGAAGACATCCAGGACGCTGAGGGTCATCGTCGGGCCAGTTCCACGGTACGGGCATCCATGATGCGTCAGGGCCTCAGGGCGTTGAGCGCGAAATCGATCACATGGCGACGGCGTTGCACCAGGGCACCGCGCGAGCCCAGCGGCTTGCCGAAGATGGCCGACAGCGTATGGTTGTTCGAGAAGAAGAAATACGAAATGCCGGCAACGGAGATGTAGAGGTTGATCGCATCAAAATCCGCGCGGAACACGCCGGCGGCCACGCCGCGCTCCAGCGTCGCCTCCAGCATCTCGATAAACGGCGAATGCATCTTCTGCAGGCGCTCCGACGCCAGGATGTGACTGCCCTGGTTGCGGTTCTCGTCGGTCAGCAGGGCGATGAATTCGGGATGCTCGGCAAGGTAGTCGAAGGAGAAGCCCACCAGCTGGGCCATCGCCTCCATCGGCTCCAGCGCCCCCAGCGACAGCTTTTGCTCCTTCTCCCGTATCTCGGCGTAAACCGACTCCAGCGCCACCAGGTAAAGCCCCTGCTTGCTGTCGAAGTAGTGGTAGACCAGCTGCTTGTTGACGCCAGCCGCCGCCGCAATCTCGTCCACCCGCGCGCCGGCAAAGCCCTTGCGGGAGAACTCTGCCACGGCAGCCGCGATCAGGGCCGCCCTGGCGACCGAGGCATCTCGCCTGGGCGTCAGTGCAGGGTCAGGGGTTTTTATCAAAGTGGCCATATTTGCTTCTCAACCAAACAGTTGGTAATATAAACTGGAAAGCGTGTCCATCCCATCCATCCTTCATTTTTCCGGAGTTGACCCCATGCGAAGACTAGTGAAATCCGCCGCCACCGTATTGTTGGCGACAAGTGCCTCCTTTGCCATGGCGGCAGACCCCATGAGCCTGATGTTGAACTGGACCCCCACGGCGGATCATTCACCGATCTACTACGCCAAGTCCAGGGGCTGGTACAGCGACGCCGGGATTGACCTCAAGATCGAGGCCGGCCGCGGTTCGGGTGTGGCGGCGCAACGCGTGGGATCGGGCGGCGCCGACGTGGGTATCGCCGACTTCCCCACCGCCATGCAGGCCAGGGGCAAAGGTGCAGACCTCAAGGCGGTCATGGTGATTTACGCCAATTCCCCGCAGGGCTTTTACTGGCTCAAGTCCTCGGGCATCAACGGACCCAAGGACTTTGCCGGCCGCAAGATCGGCAATCCCCCGGGCGATGCCTCGCGCCTGATGTGGCCCGCCTTCGCCAAAAAAACCGGCCTGGCGCCGAACGCCGTGACTTTTGTGAATATCAGCCCGCCGGCCAAGGTCGCCGCGCTGAAAAGCAAGTCGGTCGACATCATCAGCGACTTCTACAACGAACATGACCTGAAGGTTCGCGAATTCGGCCCCGACCTGGGCTTTGTGGCATGGCGCTCCATCGGGGTGAACGTGTACGGCAATGCCTTTGTGGTCAACGGCGCCTATCTCGCGGCCAATACCGAACGTATCAAAAAATTCGTCGCCGTCACGCAGCGCGCCTATGCGGAATGCGTCAAGGATTTTTCACCCTGCCTGCAGGCGCTGACTGCGGACGTCAGCGGCCTGAGCCCGGACAACCAGCGTGACCAGTGGGAACGCATCAAGCAGCTGATGCGCGATGACGCCACGACGAAGGTGGCCCTGGGCAGTTTCGACAGCGCTCGCGTGAAGGCCGACTATGAGCTGGTGAAGGAACTGATCGGTATCGACAAGGCCTTCGAGCCGGCCACCATGTTCACCAACGAGTTCCTCGACCAGAAACTGCGCATGACGGCCAACTGATGGCCCGCTGAACGGCTTGCGCCGCCCCCCGGCCGTCATGGCCGGCTTTCGGGCGGCGCGGCACCTGGGCCGCGCGTCAGCTCAGGTGCTTGCCGACAATCCCCGCCAGCTCAAACATCGTCACCTGCGGCTTGCCAAAGACGGCCAGCAGCTTGGCATCGGCGTTGATGGCGCGTTTGTTGGCCGCGTCCTGCAAACCCTCGGCCTTGATGTAATCCCAGAGTTTCTTGATGACCTGGGTGCGTGCCACCGGTTCGGAACCGATGACCGCGGCCAGCGCGTCGCTGGGTTTGAGGCCGCTGCCGGGCTTGGCCACACGCGCCACTTTCGGTTTGGCGACCTTGGCGGCCGGTGTCTTTTTGGCGGCGACCTTTTTTGCTGCAACCTTTTTTGCGGCCGGGGCCGCGCCCTTGGCCGCCACGGTTTTGCCAAACGGGGTTTTCACCGTGCCGCTGCGCGGCGGGCCGGCGGTCTTGCGCGGCGGGAACTTCGACGGCGCAAACTCAAAGTTGACCTTGCCGGCCTCGGCGTCCCAGGCCAGCATGGCCTTGAAGGGGCGGCGCGTGCGCATGGACACAAATTTGTCGAGCAGATCGGTCTTGCCTTCGGTCAGCAGCTTGACCATCTGCTCGCGCTCGACCGGCTGCTGCAGGATCACCTGACCGGTCTTGAAGTCGCAGCTCGGTGTCGGCTGGGCATTCGTCGGCACCGATTTCTCGCAGACGTAATTCTTGCCGTGCTCGAACACGCCGGCACCGCACTTGGGGCAGGCGCCCAGCGACTGCTGGCCGCTGAAGTCGATGATTTCGCCGGTTTCGCCGGCCTTGTCGTCGCCGAAATCGAACTCGAGCTTGTAGTTTTTCGTCTCTTCGTCGAACTTGATGACCATCTCGGCAGTGAAGGGCCAGCCGGCCTTGGAGCGGAAACCGTCGAGCGGGCCGATCTTTTTGTCGCGCAAAAACTGCTCGACCTCGGCGACCTCGAAGGTGCGGCCAGCCGGCGTCTTGCCGAACGAAAAACCGCAGCCCTCGCCGTTTTTGCCGGTGCAGGTGTAACGCCGGTAGTTTTCCTTGATCACGCCGCCGCAATTCGGGCAGGGCGCGCTGAGCGTGGCGTAGTCGCCAGGAATGGTGTCCTTGTCGTAACCCTTGGCCTTGTCGACCAGGTTTTTGGTCATCGCCGCAATCTCGGCCATGAAGGTGTCGCGGCTGAGTTTGCCGTGTTCCATCTGCGCGAGTTTGTGTTCCCACTCGCCGGTCAGGTCGGCGCGTGAGAGCTCTTCCACGCCGAGGCCGCGCAGCAGGGTCATGAGCTGGAAGGCCTTGGCCGTCGGGATCAGCTCGCGGCCTTCGCGCAGCATGTATTTCTCGTTGATCAGGCCCTCGATGGTGGCCGCGCGGGTGGCCGGTGTGCCCAGGCCTTTTTCCTGCATGGCTTCACGCAGCTCGTCGTCGTCAATCGTCTTGCCCGCGCCTTCCATGGCGCCCAGCAGGGTGGCCTCTGAATACCGTGCCGGCGGGCGCGTCTTCAGGCCTTTGGCCTCGCAGACCTCGGCGCGCACCATCTCGCCCGGTTTCACGGCGACCAGGGTCTTGCTGTCCTTCTCGTCGGTGTTTTCGTCTTCGGCTTCCTTGCCGTAAATCGCCAGCCAGCCCGGCTTGACCAGCACCTTGCCCTCGGTCTTGAAGCTGTGACCGACGGCCTGCGAAATCCGCGT